>DATEUF010000145.1:0-47953 GCA_035283325.1 Pyrinomonadaceae bacterium
AATAGCAGTCAGTCTCGCTTAGGTTGAAAAGGCAAAAACAGTAAATAGAGCAACGCAGACAAAAAGCAAAAACCTTTTTCACCGCATTGCGTGTTACTACTTGACATTCACATAGCAGTGCGGAGACTTGTCACCGCTTTCAATGTAAGACATCTGCTACTCAAAAGCGGTGACAAGTCTCCGCACTGCAAGGAGTTGAGCATCTCTCCAAGGAGTTGAGCGTCTCTGTGCAGACCTTTAATTAATCGAGCGGAGATGCTCAATAAAGCGCTCGCGGTCACAGTCGCGCATATTGAGGATTTGGGCCCCCAGCAAACACCCAAGCCCCATCAGCCCATCATTTATCTGAACCAGCTCATACCGTACAACTGTAGCCTCCGCCTCAACTGCTCCGGTAGCCAACTCCATCACGATTCGCAAAGTGCGGTGACTCTGGTTGAGGAGTTGCTCACTAAAGCGCGCCACTGGCAGCAGGATTGCCAGCCCAGTGGCGCTAATGTCAGACGTGTATCCCTCGAAAGTTGCGGTGCGCGAAACGGGAACCTGGGTCTTGGAGTCGATTAAAACCAGCCGCAAAGGGAGGCGAGCCCTCCGCCGGGGAGCGCAAAAGTGAGCGCCGGCTAGGGCGTTAATACTGGTCGCGATAGAACGAATTAACTGTGTCATCTGCTATTACACTCCTCTGACCGCCTGCAAAATCTGCCTCCAACATGCGGCTTCTTGCTCACCTCCCCTCAAGGTTGCCGCTTTCAGAGATTTGTTCTTGTTTCTGCCAAAACTGGTATCGGCTTTCCTGCCTGAGGCACGAATACGGTTCCGCTCGGAACCACGATTCGGCCAGCCTCGGTGACCGTGTAGTATTCCCGATCAATGTCGATGTCGTAACCGATTACTGTCCCGTCTGGAATCTCGACTCCGGAATCAATGATGGCCCCACGAATGCACGTATGTTTCCCGATGGTCACATTGGGAAAGATTATCGAGTCTTCTACTTCACTATAGCTATGCATTCGCACACCGTAGGATAAGACCGAGCGTCGCGCGCGCCCGCCACTAATAATGCAGCCGGGCGCCACAATGGAATCGACTGCTATACCCATGCGTTGCCCGTCTCCGGAAGTGACAAATTTCGCGGGCGGCAGTTGTAGAGCGTTGGTGCGCAATGGCCAATTGCGGTCGTAGAGGCTGAATACCGGAATGACCGATACCAAGTCCATGTTCGCCTCGTAATAAGCGTCAAGCGTGCCGATATCTCGCCAGTATTTGGCAGTCCCCTTGTTCACGTCTCGAAAGTTAAAACTATAGACACGCTCCTCATGGATGAGTCTCGGCAAGATATCATGCCCAAAATCGTGCTTCGAATTAGTTTCAGCGGAGTCTTCATTAAGAGCACGATAGAGTACATCGCGCTTGAAAATGTAAATTCCCATTGAGGCCAATGCAGAGTTAGGGTCGTGCGGTAATGGTTTTGGGTCTGCCGGCTTCTCCTCAAAGCCGAGCACCCGGCCCTCTGCATCTACTTCCAACACTCCAAACACGCCGGCCGCCTTCTGCTTCGGTACCTCTATTACCGCCACGGTAACGTCGGCGTCCTTCTCGCGGTGATACTCGAGCATCTCTGCATAGTTCATCTTATAGATGTGATCGCCGGAAACTATCAGAGCATCATCGAAGCCTTCTTGATCGAAGGTGTAAAGATTTTGATAAACAGCATCAGCGGTTCCTCGATACCAGTCGTTACCATTGCGTTGCTGTGCCGCGGCGATCTCAATGAATTCATCGAGATCCCGTTGCATCATGTGCCAACCCTGGTTTATGTGACGGCTGAGTGATTGTTGTTTGTATTGGGCGAGGATATAGACGCGCCGAAGACCAGAATTAATGCAGTTGGAAAGGGTGATATCGATTATGCGATAGATACCACCAAACGGTACGGCCGGCTTACAGCGATCCCGGGTGAGGGGATAGAGGCGCTGGCCGACTCCACCTGCCAAGAGAATGCATAAAACGTTTCGCATGTTCAGAGCTCACTTGCAATCCATCGATAAGGTCGATCAAGGATCTGTAAAGACTAACTTCCTCTGCGACCAAGAGCTCCGACGCTGCTCCCTCAAGCTTCATCTGCGAGCCTTTTAATCCGGCTTGTTCGGCGACTTACTTTCTCCGCTGGCTAGCGGGTGCGTTCTTACTGGCCCAATCGCGTAACCAGGCTAATCGTGCGTCTGATAAGGGCTCGCCTTTTCGATAAAGACTGGCTTCGTTAATAGCATCTTCCATAGACCAGCCTTCGATAGCGTACCTGGCAAGGGCTGCCATCATTCCGGTACGATCCTTTCCTTCGGCACATTGGATACTAACGGGTTGATTAGCTGGGTCCTGAATCCAGGCCAGATAGTGTTGAGCTTCTGCCTCGGTAGGTAGACGCCCGTTGTCCATCGGAATCCACAAGGAATTCGTAAAACCAAAACTCTTGTAATCGACGTCATTGCTTGCCCGGAAGTTGACAATGCTATTGATGCCTTGTGCTCGCAGCCACTTCCAACCATCGTCGTCTTTGGGCTTGCCTGACCGGCTCAATTTTCCCTGCCAGACGATCCCAAATCTCGGTACAGGACCCTTCGGTTCAGGACCGCGTAATTTCGTCGACTGCGTGCCCTGCACTGGACTTTCCTGCGGTTGCGCGGGCGTTTGCCCTTGCGCAATAAGACAGGTCAAGACCACAGTCAGGTTCAAAGCTCCAATAAGAAACAATCTTCGATAAAGGTTCATCTGCTAGCCTCGGTTATTGAATTCCGATCGCCTCTGGATCGGTTAATGCATCAGCGTGCGCACCAAGCTGCAGTGAATAAAGCCTGCGATATACTCCATTGCTGGCCAGCAAGTCTTGGTGATTCCCTAGCTGAATCAATTCTCCATCCTCGATCACAACTATCTTATCGGCGCGCCACACCGATGAAAGACGGTGTGCAATGACAAATACGGTCCTTCCCTGCGCGACTCGCTCCAGTGCCTGGCGAACGACCTGCTCCGATTCCGAATCGAGATGTGACGTCGCTTCGTCGAAGATCAGGATCTTGGGATCTCGTAACAGGGCCCTGGCTATGGCAATTCGCTGCCGCTGGCCTCCGGAGAGTTTTACGCCGCGCTCGCCCACTTCTGTGCGGTATCCCTTTGGCAACTGCATGATAAAGTCGTGTGCGTAGGCAGCGCGCGCAGCGTCCATGATCTGTTCTGTGGTTGCGTGCGGATTGGCATATGCGATGTTGTCGCGCAGCGTTCCTGAAAAGAGGAAGGTTTCCTGTTGGACCAGGCCAATTTGTTGGCGCAAGCTCGTGAGCGGAATCTGCTCGATTGGAACACCGTCGATAAGGATGCGGCCAGTCTTTGGTCTGTAGAAGCGGAGCAATAGATTCACAACCGTTGTCTTGCCACCGCCGCTGTGGCCAACAAGCGAAATGACTTCGCCGGGCTCCACATCAAGATTGAAGTTCTTGAGTATGGGGTGCTCCTCGTCGTATTCGAAGTTGATGTTCTCGAAACGAACGGCACCCTTGATCGGCGTTTCCGGGGCGCCATTCGAAGTCAGCTGTAGCGCCGGCGAAACTCTGGTCTCCTGTAAGCCCAGGGACGTGATCAGCTCTCGACGGGGCAGCTCTTCCGGGGATAGGAGGTACTTCTTGGCTGGGGGTAGTTTCTCCAGACCGTTCGCTTCCTGCTCGAGCTCAAGCTCTGAACTAACGTCCATTACTTCGAATATGCGATCGCCGGCTGCGAGTATCTTCTGAATCGAAACATTGATCTTACTCAAAGCCTTGGCTGGTCCATAGAGCTTATTCAAATAGCTTAGGTACGCAACCAGCGCGCCCACAGTAAAGGTGCCTGCCAGGATCCGCGGGCTGGCGGTGAGAATTACGATAATGGTGCCGGCGAAAACCCAAACGTCCACCGTCGACGAATAAATCGACTGTAATTTCGCGATGCCCACACGCGCGCGCAGCAGTTCGAGCGACTTCGCCGAGAATCTTTCAGCCTCGTATTCCTCGCCGCAAAAAGCTTTGAGCACCCGGATACCGCTGACGGTCTCGCCCGCCATGCTTGCTATCTCACCGATCATGTCGCGCAACTGCCGGGCCACGCGCTTAATAGTACGTTTGAAGAAGAAGACCGAAAGTGCGAGCGCGGGAATCGTCGGCAAAACGAACGCGGTTAACCGCGGATTGACAATAAAGAGAAACGTTATGGTTCCGATCAACATGACCACTTCGCTGGCAAGGTCTTCGACGAGAGTCTTGAGCAGCCCATCGGCCGTGTCGACGTCACCGGTAATGCGCGCCTGCAGATCACCTGTGCGATGTCGATCAAAGAATTTCAGCGGTAGTCTCTCGATGTGCCGGTACAGATCGCAGCGTATACGATAAACAATGCGTTGGTTCGTAAGCTCGTTTAGATATTCCTGGAGGAAGGAAAAAGCCTTTTGCGCCAGGAACAGAGCAGTCAGCGCTGCGACAACCTTCGGTAGAGCGCTCAGGTTCTGCTTGGCGATTACTCCGTCAAAGAGCATGAAGCCCATCACCCATGGCACCGCCAGCTCGAGCAGCGACTTGACGATGATGCACGAGAACAGAGCCAGTAGCAGGCGCCAGGCTACTCGCGTATACGATAGCAGCCGGCGAAAGCTACCTGGCTTGGTCTTCGGTGACTTGCCGTTTCTGGCTTCTTTAGGCACACCAATTTTCACGATTTAATCCCCATTGCGCGGTCCATCTCCCGGATATGGAAGTCCATTAATTGAGCCCGACGTGGATCTTCAGGTCCAACTTTCTTCATGAAGCCAAAGAGACTGAGCCACAGGAACGCCGACCAGTAGTAGGGCAGGCTAGCCGCTGCCTCAGGCACTTGAGCCAGGTATTCATCCAGAAATGCGCTGGTGGCTTCATCAGCTCGTTTCATATCAGGATGAGATCTAAAGGCGCTCATCCGCAGCACGCGAACAAATTCGGCGACGTCCTTAGCCGGATTTGTGGGCCGGCTGCGGTCCAGGTCAATAATTGCCACCTTGTCGCCATCGATGAAGACGTGCTCGTGATGATAACGGCCGTGTGTTTGCGCGACCGGGCCATTTATCGGAAACTCCTTAACGCGAGCTTTCAACCCGTGCATGAAATCCAATAGGGCGGATTTTTCTTCCGGCCGCGTGGCGGCTGCCTTGATTAGTCGCACAGCAACTCGGAAAATCTTGAGCGAATCCCAGTCAGCCTCCTGCTCTCCCACTCTGAGTGACGAGCGATGGAACGCCGCCAGCCAGCGCGCTGCTTCCCGGCAACCCTCCACGTAATCAAGTGGGCCATCGCCGTTGAGTGACTTGTTGAGCTGGTGACCGGAAACCCCACGCATCGCCACAAAGTTGTATTCCGGCAAGAAGGCCAGGGGCTCAGGAACCTGGAAGCGTGAATCACGATTGAAGCCTTCATCCCACAGTTCCTTCATTACTCGGTAACTGTGCGCTCCGAGCTCATCCGTGTAGAGCTTCGCATAGAGAGTTTGACCGTTCTGGAAATCGTAGCGAAGTGTAAGCCTGCCCGTGCCGGTGTTCTGCACAACCGTCGTCATGCATTCCATCCCCTCACGAGACTGCGATTCTTTGCCGTCAAGTGCGGGGGAGACAAACTTGCCAATGAAGTCGGAATCCTGGAAAGTACAGGCCCACCTTCCCAGCTCTTCCTTACTGGTGCCAGTGTTCGCTTCATCGTCAGAACCCGCAACGATATTCTTCTTCTCCCCGCCAAAGCACCCTTCCAGGGTTGACAGGTAGAAGAATTCGAGCGGTTTTCGAAGCGGATCATTCGGTCCGCGATCCTTGGCGATCTTTGCAAAACCTTTCAGGGCATAGAGCGCCGAGTAGTAACGAAGATTACCGAGGTTCTGTGGTGCAAGTTTCTTGTATTCATCCAGGAACTCACGTGCAATGAGATCGGCGGTCGTGGTGTCGTCGGCATCTTTAAACAGCAGACTTCTTACCCGGTGCACGAACATGGCTACGTCCTTGGACGCATCCGAGAGGCAAATACGATCAAGATCGATGACTGCAGCGTCTGATCCATTCATGAAGACATTCGCCGGAGTATATTGACCGTGTGTGGGAACCAGGATTGTCGACTCCTCTGTGGGAGCAAGAGCGCGGGTCTTTTGTAGCAGCTCGAGCAGCAGAGCTCCCTGTTCCGGGTATGCAGCTGCTGCTTTTGCCATCATGTCCGACAACTTGAAAAGTTTGATCCTTTCACAGGCCGGCTCAGTTTGAACGAAAGGCATGTCAGAAGCGTGCAGTTGGGCCAACCACCGCGCGGCCGCTCGCGCCGCTCTAAGGGTAGTGGCGCTCGCACCTTCCTTGAACAGCAATTCCGCCAGAGGAACACCTTCAGCCCGCCGCATGAGCAGGAACTTCTCATCAGGGATAAACCCCAGAGGTTCTGGCACACGGAGACTGGCATGTTTCCCGAACCCGTCAGTCCACATGGCTTCCAGGGCGTTGTAGCTGTGCTGGCCCAGGGCATCCGTATAGACCTTCGCGTAGATGGTGGAATCACTGAAATCGTATCGCAGCGTAATACGGCCCGTCCCCTTTGCCCGCACAACGGAACTGAACCAATTACTTCGATCCGATTGTTTTGCTACTTCCGGTAGCAGCGGGACAATCTGTCGGACAACGAAGTCGGAATCGAGAAACTTCGCGGCTCGTTGCATCAAAAGGTCCCGTTTTTCGGCTCTGTCCAAAGCTCTTGCTGACATGACGTTCTTCTCCTACTCAGACCACCGGAAAGCGGCGGCTCGCTCAAACTCCGATTGATAGAATTCGATCATTTCGTTCCACTTCGGATCTTGTGGCGTTGAGGATTTCATGTAGCGCCACAACGAAACCAGGTTGTGATATCCCCAGTAGTAGGGCAGGTTGACGAGCTTCTCTGGATGCCTTGCGCCATACTCCTCCAGGAAAGCGTTGGTCGCTTCCTCAGCCCGGCTCTGTCCCTTGCTGGCCTTGTATCTCTTGGTTCGCATCCGGTGAATGTACTCACCCAGATCCTGGGCGGGATCCGATGGCCGGCTCCGATCGAGGTCAATTACTGTGACATGTTCATCGGCGACGAAGACATGGATGTGGCGATACTGACCGTGGGCCTGAACGAAGTGCGGCTTGACGCGGCGCGCTATTTCCTCGAATCGATCAGACATCTCAATCAGATCGTCAACTTTGTCGGGATTGTTGGCTGCCGCTTTGGCAAGCCTGTGCATCAGCTTGTGATACACCTCCCAGGGGTAACGCGTGTCGCCCACGCGCACCGAAGACATGTGCATTTGAGCGATCCAGCGAGCAGCTTCTCGCGATCCGTGAGCGAGCTCTTCGTCGCTATCTGCAGAGGCGACCAGCATACCGTCGGCGCCCCGAATCAACAGCATGTTGAATTCAGGATAAAAACCAAGCGGCTCTGAAACGCGGTAGCGGCTGTCCCTACCACAACCATCGTTCCAGAGCGCGCTCAGTACTTGAAAAGAGTGTGCGCCATGCGCTGCACCCGTGCCGTCGCTTGCATAGAGTTTCGCGAAAACTCTGGTTGAATCATCAATGTCGTACTGAATAGTCGCGGCCCCGGTGCCATCGTTCTGCACGATGGAGATCTGGGTGCCCTGGGCTGAAGCAACGCGGTCGCGGTATTCAGGCAGCGAACTCATGACGTAGCGCTCGATGAATTCCGAACGGCTCACTTGGTCGATGCGCCGCGCGAGTTCGTCTCGTGCTGCCGTCTGTTGTGCTAGTAGTCTTTGTGATGCCATTTCAACAACTTCTCCTTATTATTTGTTCTATCTACCTTGGTATCGGACTGCGGTTTACCTACCTCGGCCACCAGCATTGCGCCGGGACCACTTGTTCTAAATTGTCAGAACTCTTAGCCCACTGTCGGAAACGACGCCGACGGGTGTGTTAGTCTCAGGCTCCGAGACAAGGCGGGACGAAACTCTTTCAAGCAAGCTTCGGCTTTGTCGAGCCACAAGGTCACACTCTTGGGATCTTCAGTGCCCTTCATACGCACCGTGTGAACGAGGTGCTTCAAATAGGTGCGCGCACAGTGAAGCGGGATCATCTCCAGCGCCTGGCTGGGCCGCTTATTAAAGTACTCGTCGAGCAAGGCCTCAGCGGTGCGCTCAAGATCGAGCGGACTCAACCGCCCGCGACGGTGCCAGTATCTATCCGACTGAACGTCAATCTCACCGAGTAGATACCCGAGATCCGAAGCCGGATCGGCAATCGCGCTCTGCTCGAAATCGATTACCGTAATCGAGTTACCTCGCACGAAAATGTTTTCTGGATGAAAGTCGCCGTGCGTCAGGCAGACATTGATGAGTTCCATGTCGCTGGTGCGCGCGATCAATTCCTCCATGACCTCCCGGATTCTCTCTTTCTCCGAAACGATCCAGGAGAAATCGCAGGCCATCAGGTCTTCCATCCAACCCTTCAGTAGCCGGGTCTCAGTTTCGACATTGAATTCGCGCGCGACTTTGATATTTGAACTGTGGAGCTTTGCGAGCCATGATCCGACGCGGCGCATTGGCCCAGTCCAGTCAGCATCAGTGTAGTTGATCCAGTCTTTGAGTAATTTGCCCGAAGCCTTCTCTCTCAATCGCAGGTGAAGCCTGCCCCAATAACCAAGCGGCTGCGGTATGTTGAGCTGACTCTGATTCGAAAAACCATCGTCCCACAGTCGCTTATACAAGTTGTTCATGTCCGAGTTACGAGCATCCTGGCGCCATGTTCCAACCAGGTCGTGAACGAACACGTTTCCCTTCTTGCCATTTCGACACTGCAAGTTGTATTCGATCGTGAGCTTATCGTGATGTGGTTTGAGCATGCGAACCCTGCAAGCCGCGACTTCAAACCATTGGAGCTGCATCGCCGGCAAGTTATAGCCCATAAAGCGGCGCATGAAATGAGGATTGGTTACGTGCAGTATTTGATCAGTATGCTCTTTGGAACGGACCAAACTCTTACCTCGACCATTGCCATTCGCGCCGTGTTCATGCAATCCATTGCCGTTAGTGGGTGTGGCCTGCCTCACGGCAGTATTGGAAATGATCATCGGTTGTCGCGGCGCCCTGAAGGCCTCGGCAGTGACGTGGCTTTCGATTAGCGCCTTCGCCCCTTTCTTAGATTCTTGCGAATGTTGAGGGGGCGTACCGATTCCCAGCTGCAGATGGAATTCTTTTGAGAATGATGTAACACGCAGATTCAGGCCATGCCCACATTCGCTCTGATAGGGTTTGTCCCAAATAGTAGACTCCTCGCTGTCGATCCGGACCCAGGCTCGAACAGAACCGTTGCTCCAGCCTTTCCATGTCGGTCCATTGAATAGTGCGAGCCCTTTCTTGCCATATCTCAACATGCGGTGATAATCGGGCGAGAGGCAGATTTCGGTGCTTACTCTCCACAACTCCCGCGGCACGGCGTATGTTATCGACAGATAGCTGGACTCAGCATCAAGACAAATCTGCTTTTCGAGACTGTTGAGCGGACTGCCGGGTTCGACGTTAAGCAGTCTTACACTCACAGCTGGACCATTGGCTTCGGAGATGATTCCTTGATATCGATTATGTTCATAGCCAACGTCAGCAAGAGCGCCGGGATGATTCCGCGGGCAATCCATGTAACGGTTAAGCTCTTCCTGTAAATTCCAATCGTCGCTGAGATTTCCGATCACAAGGCGGCCGGCCTCATCACTCAGGTCAAAGAGATAGACCAAACGGCCTCCGAGGCGAGGAGCAAACACCGCAAACAATTGATCGTTTTTTAGAACCAGCTCGACTTCTCCGTCGTCATCTATGTCAATCAGTTCTGCGTGAGCGCTTCCGTCTCTGGCCACAAACCAGTTAGCGGCCTGCGCGATAACCAGGCATGCCCTGGCGTGACTCGTTAGTGCTGCTGCCCATGGGGCCAGCCACATCGATCGTCCGCCGTAGGCAGCCGGTTGATAGTTGGGGGTCTCATCGGCGCGATTGTGCCAGGAAGTTTCGTAAGAGGAATGCAACAGATGCTTCCAGCCCAATTCAAGCAGAGACTTCTCGGCGCCTCTTTGCTCAGCGGCAACTAATTCCTGCTCGGCCTTGATTAGGTAGGCGCGATGCTCCTGGCAATTCGGATCTTCATACCAGCCGCGATAGTTTTCGCCGGCGTTCCACGTCTGGGCCAGTTCGTAGAATGTTCCCTCTTCAATATCCCTCACGCCCGCCGGCTGATGATCGGCGGCCCAATCGTTAATCAGTACGGGCTTCACCCAACGGTTATCTGCCAGCCATTTCAGAAATTGTTCATAACGTTCTGAATGCGAGATTTCCCAACCACCGACCCCCGCGGCGCGTTCAAGATCATCCCCGTAGACAGCGATGGTGTGCTCGTCGCCAGAAGTGGCTAGCCAGCCCAACAGTTCATACATTCGTTGCCAGGATTCATGGTCGGAGGGTGGGATGCTATATCGCAGTTGACGTGAGATCGGCAGCATCACCAGCCCGCAGCCATCGCTTATCTCCCAGGCCGCTAAGGCTTCCTTCTCCAGACGTCGTTCCTGATCAAAGCGTTCTCTTTCACTACCGCGGTAGTCTGAGCCGCCCGGATAGATAAGACGGTCATCAAGCAGCACCCGCTTATAGCCGCCATTCAAGAGTTCTTTATTGGTGAGAATCCCGGCTAGCTTTTGAGTGTTCCAGACTCGCTCGGGCACCCAGAAGTTCTGGATATCCTTAAGATCAACACCGAGATGTTCTCGGTACATCCACAGTTCTTCGTTGATCTGGCGAATATTGTAATCGGGAGAAAAGAAGGGCATTACATTCTGGCTGAAAGTGCTGCCCACCAGCTCCAAAAGGCCTTCTTTGAGTAGCCGCTTGATTACCGAGAAGCTCTCCGGGTAATGCCAGACGAGAGTTTCCATCAAGGTGCCACTGAGGTGGAGATTCAGAGGTATTTGATAGTCCAGGTGCATCTGCAACAACGGTAGAAACCCTGTGCGATGTACACCCGGACCCCACAGCGGATTGCTTAGCCCCAGGATGTCATTCATCCCCTGCCGATCGGCATAGCCATTGGTGATGACATACTGATTGGCGTGATGCACCAGTGCTAGGTAAACTTGACTGCTCTCGCTTTTATTCCCGAGCGCTTTCATAGGTCTCCTGACTCATCCTGAACCGCTATGCATGGTGAACGCGAAGGTTCCCAGCTTGGTGCATCACCCGTTAAACATATCGAGAATGCTAGTTATAAAACTTAGGGTCGTCTTGCGTCTTTTTCCTTGAATTCGTCTCATTCGCGAACTTCATCAGAAAGATTTTTAAGCCTGCAATTCCACCCGACTTTTCAAGTAAGCCTTTAATGATTCGAGATCGATCTTGTATTTCCGACCGATGGGAATGGCGCGAATGGCGCCAAATTCGATCCAAAGCTGGATTGTGCGTTGGGTTAAACCCGTGATCTTTGCGGCACTGGCAGTATCTGCAAATCTCTGTTCTCTCTGCTTGTGAGGTAATGTCAAATACATCTCAAGCAAATCTTTACCTTCACTGTCACTGCTGCCAGCGCTGACGCTGGAGGTGATGTGGGGGGTTCTACCAACAAAGATCTTCTTTTCAGCTAACATGAGAGGTGTCTCCTTTTTGAGTAACGAGCAATTATTCCTGCCGGCACAATTAAGAGATTTTCTGAGTGGCCTAACTCAGGAGGCTTTTGAGGACGAGGTGTCTTCTAACCTTGCCGGCTCCAGAAGTTCTAACGGGCTGATCAGCGATCATGCTTATCAGCCCGCTAGCTGACCCCATCAAGCATTGCGAACCAAGAACTGCACCTTCCCCTCGACGCAAGTTGCAGAAATGGTCAGCCTTGTTGATTGGGGGGCAGACCGTCAGAATTCAACTTCTGAATCTTGTCCTTGATCAGGCAAGCATCCCTCGGCAACTAACATGCCAGCGAATCGCAATAAAAAGAGAACAAGCGACCCTTCGGTCTGGCCTTCGCGATTTTCCGCGTTAATTAATTGTTAATGAATGGACCAGGCCCAAAGAAATTTTTCCTGGGCCAGTCTTGCAGCGGCAAAGATGACAGGGAAAATCCTTGTGGATGATCGCAATGAGATGCAATTGCAGGCCGCGTTTGCATAAATGTCCCAATGGCAGGAGCCCACTCCGACGCGCCCTCGGACCAATGGACCACGGGCCACGCACGCGCAGCCGGGCTCCGAGAGGAGACTGTATGCACGATCCACTGACTGCGTCGGTGGTATTCATCGCCTTGCTTCGGAGTTTTGAGATAGCCCCCGGAGTGGCGTGCCGACAGACTGGCTCGAAAAAGTTTTTGAGAGAAAGGTGTGGCTCGTTACAGCCAGGCAGGGCTAGAAGATGCTTACTACGTTCTCATCTCTGTCGGTCTTCACTTTGTATTGCTGCAATTTGCGATAGAGAGTACGGCGATCAATTCCAAGGGCAGCAGCTGTCTTAATCTGGTGCCCACCGAATCGCTCCAGGACCGAGATGATGTACCTGCGTTCGATCTCTACCAAAGGCAGGAATGGATATTGTTTGAAGACATCATCATTGCTGCTCTCGTTCCGCTTCAAAATTTCGGGTGGCAGATCGTCGATACCTAATTCGTCATTCACTCCGATAGCCAGAGCATACTCCACGGCGTTTTCCAGCTCTCGTACGTTTCCGGGCCAGTGATATTCGAGCAGGGAGCGCAACGCCTCAGCTGAAAACCGTCGTTCCGCGAGACCCCATCGACTGGCATGGCGGCGCAGAAAGTTCTCCAGCAGCAGGATAATGTCATTGCCACGCTCGCGGAGGTGAGGCATGTGCAACGGTACGACCCGTAAGCGGAATAGCAGATCAGCGCGGAATTTGCCTTCGGCAACCGCAGCAGAGAGATCGCGGTTGGTGGCTGAAACGACGCGCACGTCAATAGGAATATTTTCGCGACCGCCAACGCGTCTCAGCATCCGCTCTTGTAATACACGAAGGAGCTTCGCTTGGGCAGAAAGGTCAAGGGCATCAATTTCGTCAAGAAAGATTGTGCCTCCCGATGCCTCTTCAAAGAGACCGCGTCTGGTTTCGTGGGCGCCCGTAAATGTGCCTCGCTGATGTCCGAAGAGTTCAGCTTCAACCAGCGTGTCAGGTATTGCCGAGCAGTTGATGTCGATGAATGGCGCCTTGTTTCGTCGGCTGCGATCATGGATTGCGCGAGCTACGAGCTCTTTTCCGGTACCGGTAGCTCCTGTGATAAGCACAGAACTGTCAAACGGCGCGATTCGATCGATAATGGCGAAAAGCTGTTTCATGACCGTTGACGAGCCGATTAAGGCCGGAACTGCCTCATTACTCACACTCATCGCCTGAGTATTTTGCTCCTGGTTTGTGTTGCGTGCACCGTTCCTCTGACCGTTGTGAAGCCTTCCATTCGTGCCTTTTCCAGACGCTGTCTTGCCCGCAGCTTCCCGCCGGCGCACGATCACCCTTTCAACAATGTTAGCAACTTCATGGAGCTGGAAAGGCTTGGTGAGATAATCGCTGGCACCCCGGCGCATCGCCTCGACGCTCTGATCAATTGTTGCGTAGGCGCTCATCATGACCACATCTTCATCGGCACATCGTGCTTTGATCTGGTCCAGAAACTGCAAGCCCGTAGCCCCTGGAGCAGAAGCGTCCGCAATAACGAGATCGAAAGGCTCTTGAGTGACGCGTTCTAAGGCTTCGCTCGAATTGGCACAGGAGGCAACGCGATAACCGCGTTTGCGTAAGAAAACTTCCAGCGTCTCACGAAACGCCAGTTCATCGTCTACGATGAGGATCGATCCGGGGATTGTTCGGCTCAGATACATAGCGCTATCAAGTCTTTAAATACGGCTAAAGATTGTCCTACTCCAAAACTCGACAATGGTCTTAAGCCCTGAAAAACGTTATTAAACATTCTAGGGGTATGGAGGCCCACAGTAATGGTTTGATCGGTGTTGAAAAATGGCCCTCGAACTATTGGCAGGCTTAACCCTTGAGGGACTGGCAGCAATGCGGCCATGCTTAAAACCTCAACTTCCAGCGTTAAAGAACGGCCCTTCGCCGGAGAAGATTTCACTTTCGCGCCGCACCGCGTGTAAACGTCGGAGGTAAAAACCTTAATCTGGATCTTCGCCGAGTGGAATTGCGAGCTGCCAACCCTACTTCCTCGACTCGTGGCAGACTCCCGGCGAACTAGCCTTTAATGTAAGTTCTCAACTGTATACACTAGCTTTCGCGTTTTGAACATCCACCAAAGTTGGGATATATAAAGTAGGTGCGATAAGGCCCCTGAACTGACTAGCTCTCAGGGACCAGTTACTTCCGGGCTCTTCGTCCCACACCTGAAGGAGAGTCTTTACCGCCGGAGCCATATAAGCTTTTTTGGTCCATCGCAACTTTCTCCAAGGAATCGGTAGGTCAGAGCCTTTCTTGTGTTCGGAGCGATTTTGTGTCTCTTTGGCACAAGATTAGCCGTAATAAACTTGCCTCGATGAAGACGACGATTCTCATTGCAGATGATCATGTGTTGGTGAGCAAGAGCGTGTCCGCCCTATTGCGGTCAATACCTGACTTCCATGTACTTGGCGAGTGCAACAACGGTCGCGACCTTATTAAGTTGGTGGCACAGTATCAGCCCAACGTCGCAATTGTCGATTTGGGAATGCCGGGGCTGAACGGCGTCGAAGTTGCGCGGCGAGTTCGAGAAATTAGCCGTTCGACACGTGTGATAATTCTCACCGGTTACAGTGATCAGGCCTCTGTGGAACAGACATTGGAAGCCGGGGTGGCTGGATATATTGTTAAGAGTGGTGCGACAACTGATCTGATTCGCGCCATCCGTGAGGGCACCCCCAAACGTGTCTATCTGAGTACGGAAGTGGCCGCAATTGCTGAGCGGGCGGGGTTTCGCAGTTCTCGGCGAACGGCGCGCCGAGGGCGAGTCAGCCGGTGCCCGCTATCGCCTCGTGAGCGTGAGGTACTACAACTAATCGTCGAAGGCAACTCGAATAAACGAATCGCTTCAATGCTGGGTATCACTGAAGCCACGGCCAAAGATCATCGCAAACATATCAAGGAAAAGTTGGGTATACGCGACTTGCCGACGCTCACCCGTTACGCCATTGGTATAGGTATGATCAGGGCCGACATGCTCTGATCACTTTCAAAGAAGCAGATCGAAGTTTTGTCGAGAGGGCGCCCCTGGCGCCCTCTCGGTTTAGCGAATACCGAACCTCGGGATTTTTCTCCACAATTTTCTTCAATGAGGAGCCACCCTCATGCGGCGACAAACCTGTCTCAATGACTTACAAATGCGCCCCATTCTTCCCCTTCCGATAGACTCCAAAAGTCAAGATTCAGTCGCTATATATAAATTCAATTCTTACATTTATATGGCGATCACGCGGCTCCTAGCTGCCCAATATCCCTCGCCGATTCATTAGCTCCGGACTTGGCCGCCAATTTGCTGGTGAAGCTCCGGATTACCCCTCGCTACGAATCACCACCCAAGCTTGTCGCTCAGTGAAGCTCAGTAGAGACAGCGAGCTGCTGGACGGCTCTGACAACGTTTGAGGAAGCGTTTCCAGCTGCCGAGTCTGCTTGTTGATCTCCCCGGTTGTTGTGGGCTCACCGAGTGCGGGCAATGAAAAATTGCAGGAACGGCCCAAAAGGCGCACGGGAGGCGAAACAAAATGGGACGGATCTCCACCCTGAGACGACTTACGTCTCTGGGCATCCTTGTATCACTTTGTAGTGGGATACTCTTAACCGACAAAACGAGCGCGCAGTCGCCGGTAAAGGCTCACGCACAACAGTCACCATCTAGAGCGAATGCATCTTCTCTAATTGAGGAATGTATAACCGAACTAGCGCCGCCCCTCATAGGCTCGACCTTAATCAAGGATCATTCATGGCAGATGCAGATTCGTTCTGCCGCCCGAATTCTTTCTGCGCGTGGCAGCAAATACCCTGTTTTCGTGGGGGACAGCTACTCCACAAAGCGAGCCGTTGATGGTCTAGCGCAGCGACTTGCCGCTGGAAGGGGGGACCAGCGCGTCGCTCAGCTTAATCTCGGGGCACTGCTGTCCGGAGCCAGGGATGAGAAAGACTTCGAAACTCGGTTGTCCTCAGTTCTTGCTCAGCTCCAACAGTCAGGACGAGAGACGATTCTTTTTCTCGAAAGCATCGACACCTTGATTGCGGAAGACTTGTCGCGTAGTGAGGCCGTGGCGAAGATCTTTAATAAGGAACTATCTGCCGGCCGAAACTTACAACTTTTGGCGTCCAGCAGTCTGAGCGGCTATGAAAACGGCATTAAGCAGGATCCTTTATTAAAGCGGCGGTTCGTTCCCCTTGTCCTTGAAACGGATGGGACAGACTATCCAGACCTCAGTGAATTGCAAGCAGATGAGGATTCTGCTCAACAGAGACGGACCGAAAAGATTTCTCCGGACCTTAGACAGTTGATAGCAGGAAGAAATCTGGATGGTAACCAGGTGAGCGTGATTTTGCAGTTGCAGGACCTTAACACACCTCGAGTCCAACACCTGCTGAATGCAGCCGGCGCCAGAATCATCCGCAGATTGCCGGCGCTGGACGCGTTGGCGGTTCAGTTGCCCGCCCATATGGTTGAAGATCTGGCGTCAGGCAGCGAGGTTGTCCACATCTCCCCGAATCGCAAGATTGAAGGCCTCGGACACCTCACCAGAACTACGGGGGCCGACGCGATTCGTACTCAAACGATTACATCGGCTGAAGGTGAAACATTCACCACAGTACTAGATGGTACCGGAATTGGGATCGCCGTCCTGGATTCAGGAATCTATAGTGAGCACACCGCCTTTAAAGATAGCCAGGGCTCGTCTCGAGTGGTACTAAATCTTGATTTTACCGATGAGCAGCGAACCGATGATCCCTACGGGCATGGAACCCACGTGGCTGCTATCGCAGCGGGAAACGGCAGGATTGCGCAGGGTAGCTACCGAGGGATTGCGCCAAACGCAAATGTCTTCAACCTCCGGGTGCTTAATTCGATGGGTGTTGGCACATCGTCGAGTCTGCTGGGCGCGCTAAGTTGGGTGCTGGAAAACCATCAGGGCTACAACATTCGCGTAGTGAATTTGAGTTTGGGTACGCTGGCAGTTGATTCCTATGACGCCGATCCATTGTGCAAGGCCGTCCGTCAGTTAGTTGATGCGGGCGTCGTGGTAGTAACGGCGGCAGGAAATAATGGTCGGTCGGGCTCAGGTGGAGAGTTGTACGGATTGATTCATGCACCCGGCAATGAGCCGTCCGCGATCACGGTGGGAGCAACAAATACATTTGGCACTGACCTGCGCTCAGATGACCGGGTAACTTCCTACAGTTCCCGCGGACCCGTTCGCAGTTACTGGATTGACGATCTAGGGCAGAAGCATTTCGACAATATTGTAAAGCCTAATCTCGTAGCGCCAGGCAATCGGATCATCTCGGCGCAGGCAAGAGCGAATCACCTGGTGACCCAAAACCCGGGCCTTGATGTTCAGGTAAGCGGCGACCCCAACCGGAACATGATGTATATGAGTGGGACTTCGATGTCCGCGCCGCTGGTCGTTGGTGCCGCGGCACTAATGTTACAGGCCAATCCCCGACTCACGCCAAATATGGTGAAGGCGATCTTGATGTATACGGCTCAACCGCTTGCTGGATTCAACATGTTCCAGCAGGGCGCGGGCGAACTCAATATTGCCGGCGCAGTGGAAGTGGCCCAACTGGTTCGAACAGACCTGGACGAGGCAACACTTGTCGGGGAGCCGCTACTGATATCCTCAGCGTTTCCGGCGCTGCAAACTACGATCTCCGGTTTTACTTTCCCATGGTCAGAGGGCTTGATTCTGAATCACGGCTATCTTGTTGGTCTTGGCTTACTAACCAAGTACCAGAAGGTCTATGAGCAGGGAGCCTCACTCGACGACGGTATTACCTCCGCATTTGGCGCGTTGTTTATTGACCGGAAGGTTCTTTCAACTGGCGTAATGATAGGGGACACTATTCAAACTAGTGAAGGTGGCCCATTGGGGGATGGCACAATCTTTCTCGAGAGTGGTGATCTACTGGGAAATGGTTTGCTGCTGGCAGACGGCGTGCTCTTGGGAGACGGAGTTTTGCTTGGTGACGGCGTCTTGCTGGGCGACGGCGTCTTGCTGGGCGACTCAATAACACAGGCTTACCTGGCTTTGTGTCTTGGCGACGATACAGCTGCAATGGCACCGGAAGCAGATTCGGGTTTCGATAACCCGGACAATTGATAATCAGTTCTGACAACCGCAGTGGAGTTCAGCAGTGTCCTCATCATTGACCGCGAAGTCTGAACAGATTGGCAGAACCAGGTCGGCAGTGCGCCCCGCTTCTTCGAACTTAATCGTCCGGCGCCTGACCAATGCCCATCGCTCCGAAGTCCTGTCGTTTTTTGAAACTCGTCCGCTTCATACGGTCTTTATGCGCGGTTTCATCCGTGACAACGGCCTCGAAAGTACTCAAAACCGCGGCTTCTTTTACGGTTGTCGCAACGCCTCGGGCCAGCTTCAGGGCGTCGCGCTAATCGGTCACGCAACCCTTTTTGAAACCCGTAACGAAGCCGCCCTGGAAGCGTTTGGAAACGAAGCGCGCCAACATCTGAATATACACATGATCATGGGTGAACAGCACGCTGTTGGAATCTTTTGGAAATCCCTTGCGTCTACCAGGGAGCAGCCCCGCCGTACCTGTACTGAACTGCTCTTTGAACAATCGCTCTCCCGAAGCGGGGACCTGGATCGAATAACCGGCCTTCGGAGAGCGACGTTGGAGGACATTCGTTTGGTGATGCCAGTGCAGGCACAAATGGCCCGGGCAGAAAGCGGAGTCGATCCGATTGAGATTGATCCTGCTGGGTTTGAAGATCGTTACGCTCGGCGAATTCAGCGAGGGCGCGTCTGGGTTTGCGTTGAGGACGGGACGCTCAGGTTTAAGGCAGACATTCTGTCGGAAACGCCTGACGTGATCTATCTGGAAGGCATTTACGTCAGACCGGATTTACGCGGCAACGGATTTGGCTTGAGTTGTCTGGCTCAGGTGAGCAGAAGCCTTTCCCAAACGACAAAGTCAGTCTGTCTCTTTGTGAACGAGAGAGCAAAGGACACACAGGAATTCTACAAACGGGCCGGCTTCCGATTGTGTAGTACATATTGGACATTCTTTCTCAAAAGTTCGAGCTAAACGGCTGTAAATCGATCGCAAAAACGACTCATCGGCATGATGAATAGAAAAAGGTGGTCCGGAATTTACTTATGGTTGATCGTGGTCCTGGGGGCCATTGTCTGTTCGTTCTGTCTCTATAACTACATCCTTGCCTCGCCCGAAAGAGCCGACTTCCGTTTCCTTATACTTACGGTGATTGCTGTCGGCCTGGGGCCTTGTCTCATCGTTAGAATCCCTCGACTCACTTCTCAAATTACTGTTTCCGATACCTTTATTTTCCTGACCATGCTCCTGTATGGTGGCGAGGCGGCAGTACTCCTCGCCGCGTTGGAGGCGTTCTGTTCGTCGCTGCGGTTCAGCCGGAAACTGATAACCATTCTCTTCAATTCTGCAGCAATGGCGTGTGCCACATTTTTGACGAGCACGGCGTTAAATCTGATCTTTGGCTCGATCGGCGAGGTTCGCAATGGCGGCTATTCATCGAGTTTGATTATTGCACTCTGCTTGATGGCGCTCGTGCAGTACATTGCCAACTCGGGGCTTGTGGCCATTGGAGCAGCCTTGAAACTGGACCTACCTTTACTGCAAACCTGGTCCAGACACTACCTGTGGACTTCGGTTACATATGTGGCGGGCGCCTCAGCAGCCGGCATTATTGCGCACCTCGTTAACACTATAGGGTTCTATTCAGTAATCGTTACGGCCCCCATTATCGCCATCATTTTCCTGACCTATCGCACCTACCGCGAGAACATTGAAGCGGCGGCCGCGCAAGCCAAGCAGGCTGAGAAGCACGCCGAGGAGCTTTCACTATATATAGCCGAACGGCGACGAGCGGAAGAAGAGCGCGATCAGCTTTTGGTCCGGGAACAGCAGGCACGAGCCGAGGCAGAGGGGGCAAACCGAATGAAAGATGAGTTTCTTGCCCTGGTCTCACACGAGCTTCGCACGCCCCTCACACCCATTCTAGGATGGATTCGGATGCTGCGCCGTGGCGAACTGGACCGCGCCACTTCCAGCGGAGCACTGGAGTCGATCGAGCGGGCGGCGAAATACCAGGAATTCATCATTAATGATCTGCTCGATATCTCGCGAATTGTAAGAGGGAAGTTGAACCTCGATATGAGAGAGATCCATTTGAGGCAGGTCGTCGAAGGTTCGCTCGAAGTCGTTCGTCCGGCAGCCGAAGCAAAAAACATCCTCATTAATTGTACCTATGAATCTCGAGGACTGTTGGTTTCGGGTGACCAGGGACGCCTCAAGCAAGTTGTCTGGAATATACTCTCCAACGCCGTTAAATTTACGGAAATCGGCGGACGGATTGACGTGGAGGTGAAACTGGACGGCTCCTATGCCGAGGTACAGGTTAGGGACAACGGCATAGGAATAAGTGCCGATTTTCTGCCCCATGTTTTTGATCGATTTCGCCAGGCTCACACCTCCAAGAATCAAGCTCTCGGTGGACTTGGTTTGGGCTTGGCGCTGGTACGCTATCTAACTGAGATGCATGGCGGCTGCGTTCAAGCTAACAGCGCTGGTTTGGGAGAGGGTGCGACTTTCAGGGTCAGGTTGCCTATACTGAGGGTAGAGCCGCCTACCCAGCATTTATCCAGAGATCGCGAAGCAAGACTTTCCAGCGAATTGATTATTGATGAGATCCCCAGACTTTACGCTCCACAAGATAAAAAATTTCAGGAAGTGTTGCTTCTGAGAAATGAGACTTAGATTTGGATTGCAAGGAGACGACATGAACACGAAAAATGAAAACGCTCGAACCATCCTGCTGGTAGAGGACTATCAGGAGACTCGCGCCATGCTGAGAATCTGGCTTGAACGACGGGGATACCGTCTGGTGGAAGCGGCGGATGGTCAGGAAGCGGTGGATCTCGCCCCTCTTGCGCATCCCGACCTCATCCTCATGGATCTGCGACTGCCGGAACTCAATGGTATTGCCGCAACGCGCCGCCTTAGACAGGATGCCACGTTGCAGGACGTGCCGGTGGTGGCCCTTTCGGCGCTCGATCCAGCGATGTTTCGAGAAGCAGCCCTCAGCGTTGGCTGTGTTGAGTACCTTACTAAGCCAATTGACCTTGATAAGTTGGAGGATGTTCTAACTCGCCTGTTAAACCCCTCAGGCAATACTCCACCCCCGATCCACTAGGCATAACTGCTGACGAATTAGAGTGAAGAAGAATTATTTGGATTTTTCAATTGCCATTTAGGCATTTTCCATTAATTCCAAATGACAGAGCTTAACCCTCTCGTCACCCCTCCCTACCAATTTCCTTACGACAGCGTTTAGAATAGCGATTAGATTGACTTCTCAAGCCGCATTGTTTAGATTTTGAGACTTCAAGAACGATTTGCCGCTTGCGCGTTGCAGCGTTCCCGTAACATAATTTTGATGCGTTTGCGCTCAATCTTGCAGGCGCACGTAGGTTTCTGACTTTTGATAGGATGCTCCGGAAGATCTTCGTCATGGATCGAACGACAACTCGATTCTGTGCTTTTTAATTTCCGGCCACTGTGGCGGCCTCAGGGCGAAGGCGCTTCTATCAAATCCGATCAGCGGTACAGACAAGATGAGAAATTCTGAATGGTAGGAGGCCTAAGCTTTTTTTAGGCAAACTGCTGCTCTGGTTGGCGGCTGCTGGGGCCAAACCCGGTGTGTGCTAATCACTCGAGTTGAAGGTTAACTTTCGCTCGCTGTGCGGCATTTTTTGATATTCGATTAGACGCTAAGAATGAGCGAGATCAAGGTGCAACTGAAGGACGGCTTGCCGGTCGCCGTGCCCGCTTCCCTAACCGTGGCTGAAGCGCTGAAGAAGCTGGATCGTGAGGTGGCGAAACAGGCTCTGGCCGCCAGAATAAGCGGCGTGGAGGTTGATCTGGCGGCCCAGTTGGCCAGCGTCGCTGATCGTTCGGAAGTCAATCGTCTGCACGAGAACCAGCGTGATACGGCCCTCGAGATAGACCCGGTGCGACCTGGCACCCGCGAGGGACTCGAGGTGCTGCGTCATTCCACGGCCCACTTGCTGGCTGCCGCCGTGCTTGATCTGTTTCCGGGAGCGAAGCTGGGCATTGGTCCAGCACTGCTCGACGACCCGCGTTATGGTTTCTTCTATGACGTGATCACACCTCGGCCGCTGGTGGAGGCGGACCTGCCGGTCATTGAGAAGCGGATGCGGGAGATTGCCAGCCGCAATCTTGCTTACCGTCGCGAAGAGATCCCCAAAAGCGAAGCTATCCGGATCTTTAAAGAACGCGACGAACCGCTGAAGTGCCAACTAATTGAGGACAAGGGCAGTGAGGTCGTCAGCGTCTACTATATCGACGGCTCACCGTTTATTGACTTTTGCCTGGGGCCGCATGTGCCTAACACCAACAAGTTGCGGGCGTTCAAGCTGCTTTCGCTTGCTGGCGCCTACTGGATGGGCGATGCCTCTCAACCGCAGATGCAACGCATCTATGGCACGGCCTTCTTCACACAGACTGAGCTTGATGCCTGGCTGAAACAACGTGAAGAGGCCGAAAAACGCGATCATCGTCGGCTTGGTCGTGAACTGGACCTTTTTTCAATTCAGGAGCAATACGGGCAAGGACTAATCTTTTGGCATCCGAAGGGAGCCCTAGTTCGGCAACAGATGGAAGACTACCTGCGCGAAGAGTTAATCAGGCGAAAATACAGTTTTGTTTACACGCCGCACATTGCGAAGCGTGAACTTTGGCAGGTTAGCGGACACGAACAGAACTATGCCGACTCCATGTTTTCGCCTACAACGCTGGAGGAGACTGAATTTCGGCTGAAGCCGATGAACTGTCCTCTTCATATAGGCATTTACCAATCTCAGCAACGTTCTTATCGCGACCTACCACAACGCTATGCCGAGATGGGGACGGTTTATCGGGCAGAACTTTCGGGAACTTTGCATGGCCTGATGCGAGTGCGAGGTTTCACTGTTGACGATGCTCATCTCTTCTGCACCCCCGATCAAGTACTTGCGGAAATCGATGATTGTGTGGATTTCGCATATCAAGTATTGAGGACCTTCGGTTTCGACAAGATCAAGTTTGAACTTTCCGTGAAGGGAAGCGACACAGGCAAGCAGTGGCTCGGTTCTGACAGCCAGTGGGAAAGAGCGGGCGCCGGGCTTGCCGAAGCGCTGGAGACGCGCGGAATTAGTTACGACCGAATCGAAGGTGAAGCAGCATTTTACGGTCCCAAAATCGATTTCAAGATCGAGGATGCCATTGGGCGGCTTTGGCAGCTTGGCACAGTGCAGTGGGACTTCAATTTGCCCGAGCTCTTTGGTCTGGAATACATTGGCGAAGACAATAAACCACATCGCCCTGTGATGGTGCACCGCGCCTTATTCGGGTCCATTGAGCGTTTCTTTGGCGTCCTCATTGAACACTACGCCGGAGCCTTCCCTCTCTGGCTGGCGCCGGTTCAGGTGGCCGTATTGCCGATAACCGACAGAATCAATGAGTATGCTGAAGATATTGCTCAGCAACTCCGTAACGAGCACTTGCGAGTAGAAGCAAATTTGCGCAGTGAAAAGATTGGAGCGAAGATTCGCGAGGCGCAATTGAGAAAAGTTCCGTTCATGCTGGTACTTGGCGATCGTGAAATGGAAGAACGAAACGTCGCAGTGCGTGAACGTTCGAAGGGTGACATTGGTGTGATGTCACTCGGAGAGTTCACGGGGATGGCGCGCAGGCTTGTTGAGACGCGCGCAATGGTAAACACATAATCCAGGATCCAGTGTCCGTGTTCGAGGTCTGCAAGGGACTTCGCAATCCAGGCCTGGACTTCGGATATTTAATAGAGGAGGTGCAGCAATAGCTACAGGCTTTCGAGGTCGCGGCCCCCGTCCGGACAATCGGCGGCTGCCGGCCGTACGTATTAACGAGAGAATTCGCGTACCTGAGGTGCGTGTGATTGGCGAAGAGGGTGAGCAACTGGGAGTAATGGACGTTCGGGATGCCATCCGCGCCGCCAGAGAAAGAGGCCTGGATCTTGTGGAAGTGGCCCCCACTGCCGACCCGCCGGTTTGCCGGATCATCGATTTTGGGAAATTTCAGTACGAGGCGAAGAAGCGAGCAAACGAGGCGAAGAAGAAACAGGTAACGATAACAGTCAAAGAAGTAAAGTTTCGTCCGGGTACCGATGAGCACGACTACAGCTACCGGATGAAGCACGCGCGCGAGTGGCTGGAGGAAGGTGACAAGGTAAAGGCTACGATCTGGTTTCGGGGGCGGGAGATGACGCACCGTGAACTCGGCGCACGCATTCTCGAGAAACTCGAGGGAGATTTAGCCGACGTAGGCGAGGTAGAGGCCAGGCCCAGAATGGAAGGCAACCAGATGTTTATCATCTTCGGGCCAAAACGCCATAAGGGAGCAGCGAAGCCGGAGCAGCCAGTCCCGGAAGTCAGCAGACAGTAAATTGTAGACCTAAAATGGAGTGGTAATGCCTAAACTAAAGACACATAAAGGCGCGGCTAAGCGTTTTCGATTGACTGCAACAGGAAAGATTAAACGCGGGCATTCTCATGCTCGCCACATATTGACCAAAAAGACTCATAAGCGGAAACGGCTACTGGATATTGATGTGCTCGTCTCGAAAGCGGATGAGGATCGTGTTGCATCAATGCTGCCTTACGGCAGAAGTTAGTGCCTGGGCGAATCGATGCAAGGGTAAGGCCTGGAGCACAGCCGGTTCGACCCTGATCCTCGCTCCTTCATAAATTTTATTGAAAGGGGATTGAATCATGCCTCGAGCAAAACGTGGGAACAAGCGCCTCGAGAGGCGCAAGAAAATATTGAAATTGGCCAAGGGATACCGCGGCACGAAGTCGAAGCTTTATCGCTCGGCGAAAGAGTCGGTTGAGCGCGGATTGAATTTCGCCTACACGGGACGCAAGCTGAAAAAGCGGGACTTCCGCAGCCTGTGGATAGTTCGCATTGGCGCTGCCGCCCGCTTGAACGGCTTAAACTATTCGCAATTCATGCACGGATTGAGACTCGCCGGCATTGAACTAGATCGGAAAGTGTTGGCGGATCTGGCGGCCAAGCAACCGGAAGCCTTCAAGGCGGTCGCGGATCAGGCAAAGACTGCACTGGAAAACGACCAGCGCCAAAGGGCGGCCTGATTTTAGGCGGGCGAATTTGTCGATGGCGGAGACTCAAAGCCAGCAAGACCCGGCAGCTCAAATCAAAGCTGCGCGCAAAGCGTTCGAGCAAGAGTTCGAACGCTTTGCGCGCTTTACCGGGGAGCCAGATTCCTGGATTGGAATGGATCCTGACCAGGCCACACTCGAGCAGCGAGAGCTGAACGAGTTGAAGACGCGGCACCTCGGTAAGAAGAGCAGTCTCGCGGCTTGTAAGAAATTAATTGGCCGGGTGGCGGAAAAGGATCGCGCCGTCTTCGGCCAGCTCGTACAACAGACCGAAGTCGAGATTCTGCGAGAGATCGAAACCACCGAACGGAACCTTAACAGCTATATTGAGGCTGGACGCATTGAACGCGAGAGCATTGACGTTACGCTGCCTGGCCGCCGAACGCGTCAGGGCCATCTGCATCCAATTACTCTTTTGCGTGAGCGCGTCGAAGACATATTCGTCGCTTTAGGGTATGCAATTGAAGACGATCGCGAGATCGAAACCGATTTCTACAATTTCGAAGCGCTGAATATTCCAGAAAACCATCCGGCACGTGCGTCGCAGGATACGTTCTACACCACGGATGGCTTCGCGCTCCGTTCGCAGACTTCTACGGTGCAAATCCACGCCATGCAGAGACGAGGTGCGCCGCTGCGCATGATCGCCCCCGGCCGGGTGTTTCGCCGTGACACTCCGGATCCGACTCATAATCCAATGTTTTTTCAGGTGGAAGGTTTGTGCGTGGAGCGTGGAATTTCAATGGCCCATTTAAAGGGCACGGTGGGCGAGTTTCTCCGCCGGATGTTTGGTCCGAAAACTATTACGCGGTTCCGCCCTTCCTATTTTCCCTTTACTGAGCCCAGCGCTGAATTTGATTTCAGTTGCTTTAAATGCGGCGGACAAGGCTGCCGCATCTGCAAACAATCAGGATGGATTGAGCTGGGTGGCTCGGGAATGGTACATCCGAACGTATTGCGGGCGGCAGGCGTTGACCCGGAAGAGTTTTCTGGCTTTGCCTTCGGTCTCGGCATCGATCGCATGTGCGCATTGATGTACGGCCTCGATGACATTCGGCTGCTCTTTGAGAATGACGTCCGCTTCCTCGAGCAGTTTGAATAAATCACCTAGTACTTTATGTTCATTAGTTACAATTGGCTTCGCGAGTTAACTGGTACTTCCTTGCCGCCGCTGGATGTACGCGAGCGGCTGACTATGGTCGGCTTAGCCATCGATGCAGTAGATCAACACAACGGCGATTATGTGTTGGATGTCGAAGTGCCTTCCAACCGGCCTGATTGTTTGTCACATCTGGGCATCGCCCGCGAGGTGACGGTGATTGAGTCAAGTCATTTGCGACCTCCAACCCCCATCCCGCCCTCAGTTGAGGGGCGTGCGGAGAGACTCACTTCAGTGGAAATTAGGGATCCCAGGTTATGCCGCCGTTACGCGGCCAGAATTGTACGGGGTGTGAAGATTGGCCCGTCACCTGAATGGCTCCGGAGCCGACTGGAAGAGATCGGACAGCGGCCCATCAACAATGTTGCCGACATAACCAACTATGTTCTGCACGAGTTGGGCCAGCCCTTGCATGCCTTCGATTTCACAAAACTTACTGATCAAAGGATCGTGGTTCGGACGGCGCGCCCTGGTGAGAAGCTGCGAACGCTGGATGGCATCGACAGGGTGCTGGATTCGGAGATGCTGGTAATTGCCGATGCCACGCGTGCTGTCGCGCTGGCGGGAATAATGGGCGGTGAAGAAACTGAGATCTCTGAAACCACGACGGATGTGCTAATTGAAAGTGCCTATTTCGATCCCGACTCCGTGCGGCGCACAGCGCGGAAGTTGGGTATGGACACCGAGGCCTCGCGCCGTTTTGAACGCGGCGCTGACTGTGAAAACGTGCTGCAGGCCCAAACCAGATGCATTGAGTTGATCTGTGAGATTGCGGGTGGCGTCGCCACTGAAAATGCGGTGGATGTCTACCCTGATCCTCTGCAGCCCCGCCAGATCGATCTTCGTCCCGAGCGTGTTGAGGACCTTACGTCCTTGAGTGTAAGCCGGGCCGAAATGGTGCGGATTCTGACGGCACTAGGATTCGTGGAACGCCAGACGCGAGCAAATGGGCGCTTGTCCTTTTTAGCTCCAAGCTGGCGTGTCGATACGACAATAGAAGAAGACTTGATTGAAGAAATTTCGCGTCATACCGGATATGACAAGATTGCTGCGGTATTGCCACCAGCCAACACGTCGGGTGAGTATCAGTCGTCAGAGACCAAGAGGCGCGCTTTGCGGCGCGTGTTGAGCCATGCCGGGTTCGACGAGGCAATCAACTTCAGCTTTATCGAGCCAGATCAGGTTCGAGAATATGAATACGTGCCGGGGCTGATTGCAGACGATACACCGGAGCGCCAGGTAACTCTTAGTAATCCCATCGTTGGTCAGGCGGCCCTGCTGCGTCCAACCTTGCTGCCGGGGCTTTTGCAGTCAATCCGCCACAATCTCAATCAAAACATTCGTGATGTGCGCTTATTCGAAATTGGGCGCGTCTTTGGCGCTTCTCAGCGGGGAGAGCTTCCTCTCGAACGTGAGGCACTGGCGTTAGCGGCTACGGGTGGAGCGACCGAAGAAGGGCGCGCGCAGGCAACTCGGGAACTGGATTTTTACGACCTAAAAGGGGCTCTTGAGGCGGCCGCCGGTCAAATGAGGCTCGGACGATTGCGTTTCGTCAAAGCGCATGTAAAGCACTTGCGCGAGGGGCAAGCAGCCAGGGTTCTTCTGCCGGATGGTAGCAGCGTTGGAACCATAGGCAGACTGGTTGAAAGCATTGCGGGAACCTACAAATTTCGGCAGCCAGTTTATGTCGCGGAACTTGACTTGAGCGCGTTGCACCGAGCAGAAGAACGCGCTGTGGTATATCGGCCGCTGCCCCGCTATCCCGCGGTTTTTCGTGATGTCACCCTGCTGATGAACCGCCAAGTACCAATTCTGGAGCTCCTGGAAACAATCAATGAGCAACAGGTAGAAGACCTGCGTACCGTGAACCTGGTGGGCATCTACGAAGGACCAAACATCCCCAAAGACAAACGGTCAGTAACTGTACGGCTGGAATACCGGGCCGATGACCGAACGTTGCGTGATGAGGAAGTTGAAGAACGGCACCACGAATTGATTGATTCTCTGCTAAACATTTTTACTGCTACGTTGCACTAGGAAAAATAAATTGCAGCGACATGCGAATGAGTCTTGCGCTAACGCGCGCGAAGTCGCATAATCGCGTAGCTCTAGTGCGGCGATAAGAGTTTTGTCGGGAGATACATGATGGTAGGGTTATCGGGTCTGGAAAAATTCTCACATCTGGAAGATAAAATCTATCGCACCATCGAGCTTACCAAAACGTTGCGACAAGAGAAGGAAGGGTTGGAGAAAGAACTCTCTTTGATGCGTCGCGATATGGGGAGCCTGCTGAACGAAAAGGAACGGCTTGAGAGCCACGTGGAAAAACTGCTCGCCGAGCGCGACACTATTAGGATGAAAGTTGAGGCAATGCTCGATGCAGTTGCTGCCCTTGATCCGGAAATGGCGGAGGAGTTGCGATGACCGGTATTGGTCAAATTCTTACTAAAGGCAGCATGGACACTCCCACAACCACACCTACTATAAGGGTGGAGATCTATAACCAGACTTACAATATCCGATCTGACGGCGACACCGAGTACATAATCCAGCTTGCCGAGTTTGTCGATAGCCGTATGCGGGAGATCTCTTCAGGAACCCTCACCGTGGACTCCTTGAAAGTGGCGATTCTCGCAGCCTTGCATGTGGCTGACGAGTTGCACCGGCTCAAGCACGTTCACGAACAAGCTGACGCCCAACTTGCCTCCCGCAGCGCCGAATGTGCCGAAATGCTAGACAAGCTGTTAAAAGCCAGAACCACCATTGAGCAGGAGCAAGGTGGCAAACTCTCACTCGGCTAGACCCACACTTCTTTCGCGCCGGTTCGAGCCACAAAGTCCAGGAAAATCTCCTTTTCAGCCCGCCACGCCACAGCTATATGCTTCCCCATAGTTAGTGAGTCCGGCCCTGCCTACACGCCTTCGGTGACCCCTTCTCACAAGCCAAAAACTCGCCCAGTTTCAAAAGAATTTTAACTACTTCTCGGCTTTGCACGGCTGTGGTACTATCCATCGCGGCGGAGGGAAATAATCTGCCAGGCCCGTCACCGACGTTACGATGATTGAGCCAACGCCGTTGAAATGGGAGACCGACGCCGCGTTCGCCGGTGCATTTCTTCATCGTTAAGATTTGCCAGTGGCTGCGGTAGAAAAGAGGTCACCCACCTGTGTATGCAGGTTCAATTACGGCTTCGGAACGACCAGGGCGGATCTCCCTCCTGCCAGTTACAGCGTCGTAAGTCGTAAATGGTAGATCGTAAATAGCAGCGCGCTTCTATTTGCGGTTCACTTTTGACGATTTGCGGCTTTTTTAGTTATGAAAGTATTGATGATAGGCGACGTGGTGGCCAAACCCGGCCGCCTCGCAGTGCTCGAGAGAATTCAAGATCTGCGAGAGCAATACGCAATCGATCTCGCCATCATGAATGCTGAAAATGTGGCAGGGGGCTTTTCCATCACTCCGACCCTGGCTGAGCAACTGTTTGGTGAAGGCATAGATGTGATGACCTCAGGCAATCACATTTTCGATAAGAAGGAAGCCGTTGGCTACGTTGCAAAACAGCCAAGACTATTGCGTCCGGCAAACTATCCGCCAAATACGCCAGGCGCGGGTCTCTGGGTGGGCGTGATAAATGACGTGAAGACAGCGGTGATCAATCTAATGGGCCGGGTGTTCATGCCACCTTCGGACGATCCTTTTCGTGCCGCCGACCAGTTGCTTGCATCTCTTCCCCCTGACACCCGGGTATGCATTGTGGATATGCACGGCGAAGCTACGTCCGAAAAAGTGGCTATGGGATGGTATCTCGATGGGCGCGTGTCGGCAGTTTTAGGCACGCATACTCACGTGCAGACAGCTGACGAGCGGATTCTGCCACATGGCACAGCGTATCTTACCGACATCGGCATGACGGGAAGTTATTCTGGCGTGATCGGCATGAACAAGAGCGACACCATCGCACGGTTTACATCCGTAGTTGCCAAGAGGGCGGACCAGGCGACTGGCGAAGTGCGCATCTGTGCAGTGGTAGTTGATGTAGATGAAACAACTGGTCGAGCCAGAGATATTCTGCGCCTGAATTTGGAGCATGAATCTTGAATTGTTGGGGCGGCACTACGTGGTCACCCCACTCCGTGAACGTTGCTCTGCGGTCAAAAAAAGGGCGGCCACTGAGTGCCGCTCCAACAATCAAGTCCACTGCCTGCTATTTACGCAGGGCCGGTTTCGGTTGGAACGATCTCGCCAGTCATTTGGGATTTAACTATGGGAGGTGATAATAAACGTTGTGCGTATCCCTCAGGGAAGGAACGTACCCGGCCGGTTGAGTCAGTTACCACATGACCGGTCTCACCTTCGGCAATTATCTGGCCGTTGGCAGGTCGCACAATTTCGTAACCGAAGCGCAAGGAACGACGTCTGAGTTCAGTGATGTGGGTGCGTATCACCAGTTCGTCGTCATAATAAGCTGGGGCTTTGTAGCGACAATAGGTCTCTGCCACCACAAGAAAAGCGTCGTCGTTCTCCTCCATATCGCGGTAAGAGAATCCTCGCGCCCGACAAAACTCGGTTCGACCAATTTCGAACCAGATAAGATAGTTCGCATAATAGACGATTCCCATCTTATCAGTTTCCGAATAACGTACACGCAAAAAGCTTTCGTGCCATTCACTGGAAACTTCAGCCGGCGCCGAACTTGTCATCTGAATAGAATGCCTCCAAACTCTATGAAAGAGAATGTCAAATGAAGCGAAAATTGGAACCTGTTCTAATACGTTTAGCGGACTATAGAAGCGAAAGCCGGAAGATGTCAAAAAAAATCAGGCGTTTTCTCGGCATTCTCCTGGCCTGCGTGGTCACAACCTTTGCTCTTTTTGCCCATGATTCCAAGAGCGCCTCAACTCCCCAGGGGGCTGGCGTCGCCTCCAGTGCCACTCGTAACGCGGCAATCGTAGCTACTAGCATGGCAGTCTTAAAGGAGACTAGTGAGCTTAGAGAGCTTTCGATCCTGCGGCCCGTCAAGAGTGGAGCTCAGTCTCGAACCGATATTGAACGTATGATAGTCCGCAATCTGGATGAGCAGACCACGCCCGCCGAAATGCACGCTACGGAAACGGCATTGAAGAAACTCGGGCTGGCGCCAGAGGCGTTTCGCTATCGTCCGTTCATAATCAAACTGCTTACCGAACAGGTTGCGGGTTATTACGACCCCAAAGCGCAAAATTTTTACCTGGCCGATTGGATAGAGCTTGAGGGCCAAAAACCTGTGATGGCTCACGAATTAACACACGCCCTACAGGATCAGCATTTCAACTTGCGGCGTTTTGAAAAGTGGCCTTCAGGAGACTCGGATGCGGAGATGGCCGCCCATGCTTTAATAGAAGGTGACGCTACTCTGGCCATGACAATTTATATGGCCAGGAACCCACTTGTCGCCCTGGCTTTCATTCGTTCTTTGGGTGCAACGGCAATGGCCTCCGCTCAGTTCAACCAGGCGCCCCGAGCCCTTCGGGAGTCACTCATTTTTCCGTATGAACAGGGATCGGAATGGTCCACCAGCGTCTACAAGCGCGGAGGGTGGAAGATGGTCTCCGACGCCTTTGTAAAACTGCCGCTTTCCACGGAACAGATTCTGCACCCAGAAAAGTACATCTCATATGAACCGCCGGTTAAGATCTCTTTACCGGACATAGGAAATCTTCTTGGACGTGGCTGGCGAAGGATCGATTACGACGTCAACGGCGAATGGAGTTACTACTTAATCCTTGATCAATTCTTAGGCGCGCCGGCCGAATCAAGACGAGCGGCGATGGGTTGGGCGGGTGATCGCTATGAACTTTATGAAGGTCCACTCCCTGATCAGATTGTCATTGCCCAGCTCTCTGCCTGGGACAGCGAGAATGATGCCCGCGAATTCTTCGATGCTTATACGAAACGGACAGACCGTCGTTACGAGGGCGTGCAAGTTGAGGACGGCGGTACAAGTGATTTCCATAAATGGCAGACGAAAGAGGGCAATGTTTTCCTGGAGCGTCGTGGTGAGCGAGTCCTGATTCTGGAAGGTTTGCCTCCTGGTTTAGATTGGAAAGTGATCAATCGCAACCTCTGGCGGTAGCTGCCACGACAACGCATTTCAAATCCTTTCGGCGTTGATTCAGTAGCCGCGCGCGCACCTGTTCCTATGTTATTCTCCTCTCGATGAAAAGGACTATCGATCCGCCGAGCACCAGCGCTCGGGAGCCCCAACGATTGCGTGGCTTGACCGCAGAGTTAAAGAAGTTGGAAGCCCGTCTACGAGCGGGCGGTGGGCCAGATAAGATCGAGCGGCAACACGAACAGGGCAAACTTACCGCTCGCGAGCGCATTGATCTGCTGCTTGACCCGAGCTCCTATCGCCAGGAGATCGGATTGCTTGTTGCTTACGACCAGTATGAAGGCGCCGCTCCGGCAGCTGGTGTAGTCATTATGGTGGGACGGGTCGGTGGCAGGGAAGTGGTTGTAGTCGCTAACGATGCCACAGTGAAAGCGGGATCGTGGTGGCCCGAGACCATAAAAAAAATACTTCGCGCGCAGGAGATTGCTATGCGCTCGCACGCGCCGATCATTTATCTGGTTGATTCGGCGGGCGTGAATCTTCCCTACCAGGGAGGCGTGTTTCCTGGCCAATACGGGGCATCACGCATCTTCTATTACAACTCGATTATGCGCCGCTATCTGAAAGTGCCGCAGATTTCAGCGGTGATGGGCCCATGCATAGCGGGTGGCGCCTATCTCCCGGCGCTCTCCGACATCATAATCATGGTTGAAGGCACGTCCTTTATGGGACTTGGCGGCGCCAATCTTGTCAAAGGAGCTACCGGCCAAACAATCGACAATGAAGCGCTTGGCGGCGCACGCGCCCACAACGAGCTTTCCGGAGTAGCCCACTACAGGGTTCCCAACGACGAAGATTGTGTTCGAAAAATTCGGGAATTTGTTTCTGAACTCCCGGCGGCCCCGTCACCGGCCGGGTCGATTACCGAAAGTCGTGAAGCAGCGCGCCCGGCAGAACAGTTATATAGCATCCTCCCTGCCGACCATCGCCAGCCTTATAACGTCCAACAGCTGCTCGACTGTATCCTCGACGAAGGTTACCTGGACGAGTTTCAAGCTGATTTTGCCAAAGAGATTATCACCGGGCACGCGCGAATACGCGGTATACAGGTGGGCGTTATCGTTAATCAGAGGGGGATGATTCGTGCGCCAGGAGGTGGTCCGCCGCGATTCGGTGGGATCATCTACACCGAGTCGGCTGAAAAGGTTGCGTATTTCATCGAGACCTGTAGCCGGCATAAGACACCGCTATTGTTCATTCAGGATGTCTCGGGTTTCATGGTTGGGCCTGAAGCGGAACATTCGGGCATAATTCGCGCGGGTGCGCAGTTTGTAGAAGCAATGGCGACAGCTGTCGTTCCAAAAATAGTCTTGACTGTGAATCATGCGTCAGGAGCCGGTTATTACGCGATGGCCGGCCAGGGGTTCGATCCCGACTTCCTTTTCAGTTGGCCCACCGGACGCATGGGTGTGATGGAAGGCGACTCGGCTGTGCAAGCGGTATTTGGCGGCCAATTGGATAAGCTAAAGCGAGAAGGAAAGAAACCGCATGCGGAGCTCGAAGAGGAAATGGAAAAGGTCCGTGAAACGTACGATCTCGAACTTGATGCCAAGTATGCGGCGGCACGAGGATTTGTCGATGCAGTCATCACGCCAGAGGAGACCCGCGATGCACTGGAGTTAGCCCTCCGCACCAGTTTGAACTATTCAGGTCCCCATATCGGCCAATTTGTGCTTCCGCTCCGCGATTGAGCTTCAAACCGCGTGCAGCGGCAGTTGTTATTCCCCCGCTTTGGTGATACAAATCTGGCCACCCCATCCCCCTTTTTGGCCTAAAGCCTTAATGATTGTTAAGAGGCTAGGACGTGGACTCTCTGCCCACCAAATGACCGGAGGAGAAGAATCATGAGCAAAACGTCGATTCGTATCTTTACTTTATTGTTTGCGTTCGTCTTTGCCATCTCTTTGGTTGGTCTCGACCTGCTTGCGACTGCCCAGGAGCCGGCCACGGAAAGTCAAACCAACGCAAACATGCAAAACGATAATACGGTTTCAAAACGACGGACGAAAAAGCTAGCAAAGAGAAAAGCCAGCGCGGCAGATCAGACCAACGAAGCCGATCTCTCGGGCACATACTCGGGTGTCTTCGACTGCTCCGATGCTGGGCTTGTGGGAGACACGACTTTGACTATCACCGGAAATCAATTTACGACTTCCGACGGGAAGTCTGGCCGCATTACGGCTGCAACAACTCGTGGCTATACCGCAGTCGCTATGCAGGTTGGAGAGCTCATGATACCCGCTGCGGGGCAACCAGCAAGTTCGCCACCAATGATTGTGTCAATGCGAGCACGCAGGTCGGGAGATCGTCTCATCCTGCGTTCGGTTCCCGGTGCCATTCATCGTTGTACTTTTACACCCAGTGGAGCCAATGTGGCTAAGCGACGTACTAGACGTCACCCGGTTTCTACCGCAACCGGAGAGCCGGCAAGCGCTGCTCAGCCAGCTGAGACAATGCCCGCCGCGACAGAAACCACCCCTGCGGCAACACCACGACGGAGACGAGGGCGACGCTCAAGAATGAACACCAATATGAACATGAACACCAACACGAATGAGAATGAAAACACGGGCGCAGGAAACCAGAACATGGAAGCCAGCCCCACCCCAACACCTCCTCGCTGAGTTTGGTTGGATGTCTGTTCTGCCTGAGTCGGCACCGGAGCTTCACTGCGGGTAACGTAGATTGATTGTTACGTTACCCGCATTTGCATGTAGGTCATAAACCTACTAGAGTCCTCAATCTTACAAAGATGAAAAACGTTATTCGCATTGCTGCCGGCCAGGGATTCTGGGGCGACCTTCTCGAAGCGCCAGTGCGTCAAGTCAATGAAGGCCCGATTGACTATTTAATGCTCGACTACCTGGCCGAAGTGACAATGTCGATAATGCAGAAACAGAAGGCGCGTGATGCAGGCGGTGGCTACGCGAAAGACTTTGTACCGTTGATGAAGCAGATTCTTCCCACGTGCGTGGAACGAAATATTTGCGTGACTGCAAACGCCGGCGGCGTAAACGTAAAAGGGTGCGCCAAAGCCGTGCAGGAAGTGGCTCGCGAAATAGGTTTGGCGGGAAGGATTCGTATCGGAATCGTAACGGGAGACGATATCCTTCCGCGGATCGACGAACTACTATCGCGTGGTATTGAACTTAGGAACATGGATACCGACGCTTCTTTGACCACCGTGCGGGATCGGATTCAAAGCGCCAACGCGTATCTTGGCGCCAGGCCGATGGTTACAGCCCTGAGCCAGGAAGCGCAGGTTGTAATCACTGGCAGAGCAACTGATACGGGTCTGACTTTGGCGCCCATGATTCATGAATTCGGCTGGGCCAACAATGATTGGGACAAGCTCGCCGCGGGCACCGTTGCCGGCCACATAATCGAGTGTGGCGCGCAAGCGTCGGGTGGAAACTGCCAGTTTGAATGGAGCAATATTCCCGATCTGGCAAACGTGGGGTTTCCCATTGCTGAAGCGTCTTCAGATGGCACATTTGTGATTACGAAGCATCCGGGTACGGGTGGGCGGGTGAGTATTCCCGGTATCAAGGAACAGTTGGTCTATGAAATGGGTGACCCTCATGAATACATCACTCCTGATTGTATCGCCGACTTCACCACAATTCGCCTGGAAGATGCGGGCGTTGATCGGGTCCGTGCGCACAGCGTCAAAGGCCAGCCAGCAACGAACTTTTTGAAAGTGTCAATCAGCTACTCCGCCGGTTTCAAGGCCGTCGGCACACTCGTCTATGCTTGGCCCGAAGCCTATGAAAAAGCCAAAGCTGCCGACAAAATTTTGCGAGAGCGCTTAGACCGTCTGGGCTTGAAATTCGATCAGGTGTTGACGGAGTTTGTCGGCGTGAATGCTACACATGGAACATTAGCAGGTGAGCCGCCGCCGAGTTTGGCGGAAGTCCAATTACGGGTTGGGGTGCGCAGCGAAAACAGGGATGCGGTGGAGCGGTTTACAAAAGAGATTGCGCCTCTGATTCTGACCGGACCTCCCGGGGTCACTGGTTTTGCGGGCGGTCGGCCCAAGGTAGAGGAGATCGTCGCATATTGGCCGGCGCTGATTCCGAAAGAAGAGATCACTCCTGTCGTCGAAGTGATTGATGCGTGACAAAACATAAGCTACCTTTTGGCAGGTCCTCTCACAACTTGACTGACTAATGACTACGGACTACTGACAATCTGATGCGAGTCTCGTTAATCAAACTTGCCCATGCCCGCTCGGGGGACAAAGGCGATACGGCTAATGTCGGCTTGATTGCCTTGCGCGAGGAGTTTTATCCCATCCTGGTCCGGGAAGTCACCGCAACACGTATTAAAGGACACTTCCGGGGAATCTGCCATGGTGATGTCGAACGCTTTGAACTACCAAACCTTGGCGCCCTCAACTTTTTGCTGCATCACAGTCTTGGTGGGGGAGGCACGCTTTCGCTTATGACAGATGCTCAGGGTAAAACTTTTTCGACGGCTTTGCTGAGAATGCAAATAGATATTACGGATGAGGAAGCACAGAGCATCGGACTGAGCTGAGCCAATTAGATGACTGACGAAAGCAAACCAGTTTTGTATTCAGCCGATGGGTTTCTTGCACGAATCATTCTCAATCGGCCTGATAAGCGCAATGCACTGAATGAGGCGATGATCTCCGGCCTGAAGGATAGTTTGGCTGAAGCGGAGCAAAATGAAGCCGTCCGGGCCGTGACTATCAGCGGAGCGGGAAGCGATTTTTGTTCGGGTGCCGATCTGGCTGCGCTGCAAAAGATCTCGAACGCTTCTGTGGCGGAAAATCTGGATGATGCCCGCTCATTGATGGAGCTTTTTCTTCTGATTCGCCGCTTAAAGATTCCTGTTGTAGCGGTGGTGCGGGGACGAGCCCTTGCAGGAGGTTGTGGCTTAGCTAGCGCTTGCGATCTAGTGCTGGCTTCGACGACTGCGCGCTTCGGGTATCCGGAAGTGAAAATTGGATTCGTGCCGGCAATGGTAATGGCCATTCTCAGACGCAATGTCCCGGAGAAGCGTGCATTTGAATTGCTGACAAGCGGTCTGGAGATTAGCGCCGAGCAAGCCAAAGTCTTAGGGCTCGTAAATGAGGTGTTTAGTGACGATTCCTTCGACCAGGCCGTAAAGGATTATGTGGGGAGATTTGAAAACGCGAGCAGGTCGGCTGTTTCACTTACGAAGAGGTTGCTTTATCAGGTGGACGGAATGCCTTTTTCGCAAGCTCTGGAAGCAGGCGTCGACACCAATGTGATTGCCAGGATGACTGCAGATTGCCGCCAAGGGATCAAACGCTTTTTGAAGTAGGCGCTTCTGACCTATAGGACCTATAGGACCCATTGGACTTATAGGACCTATCATCCGCGAGGCTTAACATTCTCACGCAGAAACTTGACGATCTCTTCAGTTGAGGTGCCAGGAAGAAAAACCTCAGCAACACCCTCAGCTTTCAATTTCGGAATGTCTTCCTGCGGCACTATTCCTCCCAGAAGCACCAGGCAGTCGTGCATTCCTTGTTTCCGCAACAACTGTACTATCCGCGGGCAAAGTGTATTGTGCGCCCCACTGAGAATAGAAACCCCTACTGCGTCAGCGTCTTCCTGAAGGGCAGCCGCTGCGATCATTTCCGGTGTTTGACGAAGCCCGGTATAAATGACTTCCATGCCCGCATCCCGGAGCGCCCTGGCAATTACTTTTGCTCCGCGATCATGACCGTCCAATCCGGGTTTGGCGACCAGTACGCGAATTCTTCGTTCGTTCATGGATGGGTTTGACAAGTTGCTGTGCTACTCCGGTTGTCTTTAAATAGCCGGCTCTTCATAAACGCCATAGACGTCTCTCAACGCAGCACAGATCTCCCCAAGCGTGGCATAAGCACGAACGGCTTCAATTGTGGCAGGCATTGTATTCTCTTCTTCTTGCGCGGCCCTTCGGAGTTTCTCCAGCGCGTTTGCTACTGCCCCTGCGTCTCTCTTGGCGCGCGTCTGCTCCAGACGCTCCAACTGATGTTGCCGGACTGACTCGTCGATAACCAGTATCGGTACAGTGGACCCCTCATCTTCCATCTGGTATTTGTTAACACCCACAATCACCTGGTCGCCCCGCTCGACCGCCTTTTGATACTGGTAAGCAGAATCCTGAATCTCCCGTTGCGGAAATCCTCGCTCAATGGCCGCTACCATACCACCGAGCGAATCGATCTTGCGGAAGTATTCACGCGCTTGTTCCTCCATCTTCTCCGTCAGGGCCTCAACAAAATAGGAACCGCCCAACGGATCGACGGCATTGGCAACTCCTGTCTCCTCCGCAATGATCTGTTGTGTGCGGAGAGCGATCAGCGCAGCGCGATCAGTCGGCAACGCCAAGGCCTCATCGTAGGCATCAGTATGGAGGCTTTGGGTTCCTCCCAGCACGCCCGCAAGCGCTTGAATAGCGACTCGCACAATATTGTTCAGCGGTTGCTGAACGGTAAGCGAAACGCCGGCCGTCTGGGTATGGAAGCGGAGCTGCAGAGTTCGTTCGTGATTTGAACCAAAGCGCTCTCGCATTTCGCGCGCCCAGATCTTCCTGGCGGCCCGGTATTTCGCCACCTCTTCGAAAAAGTCGTTATGGGCGTTGAAGAAGAATGAGATACGTGGCACAAAACTATCGACTGCCAGGCCTGAGCGCCGGCCCCACTCCACATACTCGAGCCCGTCCCGTAGCGTGAAAGCCAGTTCCTGAACGGCTGTGGCGCCAGCCTCGCGGATGTGATAGCCACTGACAGAAATCGGGTTGTAGCGCGGCACATGGTCCGCACAAAAGGCGAAAGTGTCGATCACCAGCTTCATTGCCGGGCGAATCGGATAGATCCATTCCTTCTGCGCGATGTACTCCTTCAAAATATCATTCTGCAGCGTGCCTGAGATCTTCTTCCAATCGGCCCCTTGCTTCTCCGCTACTACAAGGTACATTGCGAGAAGGACAGAGGCGGGTGCATTAATGGTCTGAGAGACAGTGACCTGCTCGAGAGGTATGCCTTCAAACAGGACCTCCATGTCTGACAAGGAAGAGACGGCCACACCGCATTTGCCAACTTCACCCTCCGAAAGCGAAGAATCAGCGTCATGGCCCATCAGTGTAGGCAAGTCGTAAGCTACTGAAAGGCCTGTTTGTCCCTGCTGAAGTAGATACTTGAATCGGGAATTTGTTTCTTCGGGCGTGCTGAAGCCAGCAAACTGGCGCATGGTCCAAAGTTTGGCCCGATAACCAGACGGATGAAGGCCACGGGTGTATGGAAACTCGCCGGGAAAGCCGATGTCGTTGCTGAAATCAAGTCCGGCAATATCGGCGGGGGTGTACAGGCGCTCGACTTCTTCCAGTGAGACACTCTCGAAGCGGGTCTTTCGCTCAGGGCGTACCTGCAGAGCAGGTAAGAGCGTTTCGCGTTCCCACCGTTCACGTTCGGCCTCAATCGGCGAAGTCAGTTCCTTTGTTTCGGGCATTAAACGCCTCGGGTAGTCTTTGATTTTGGTTGAGGGAATTCGATATTAGTTGACGGGTGAGGGTGTGTCAACCAGATGAAAAAATGGCTCGAGCAAAGAGGGGAGCGCGGCTGTGATGGCAGTCACAGCCTCGCTGCTTCGGCAGGAGTCCGGGATGCGTGGATTTTCAAGCAGGGGAAATACGGCAGGCGTTCGGCAGGTGTAAAACTGGTCCAGCGCTGCCCGTTGCGAAGGAGCTTCCCCATATTGCTCATTCGACCGGCACAATAATCTCATTGGGGCGCACCATATTGAGCCGGCTCCGGGCCGCCGCCTCGATGGTCCGCGGGTCATTGCGCAGGCGTTCCACTTCCAGCCGCAAGCCCTGGTTGCTGCTGCGCAATGATTCAACATCACTTCGTATATTCACGTACTGCTCTGAGGCGGCATTCATTTTAGTGTGGGTGCGCATCGTGACCGTCAGGCAAACAGCGAACGCCGCCAGAATAATCATTCCAAAGATCACCCATGAAGGTATGACGCCACCACGGCGACCAACATCAGCACGAGTTCCTATAAATTCCCATGAAATCTCTCGCACCGGCGCAAAAGATGAGGCCGCACGAGGCGTCACGCGCTGCGATTGAATTCGTTGATCAACCCAGTAAGTATTTACGACCCTGCTCAAGAAGCACCTCCAAGTCCTTTGTTGATTCTGACTCTGCATAGATGCGAACGAGTGGCTCGGTACCGGAAGGCCGCATCAGCAACCATGAACCGTCCGCAAAGATAAATTTCACTCCGTCGATTCGATTCGTGCTCTCGACGCGACGGCCGGCGATTGAGTCGGGGTTTTGGGCCAACTTTGCGCTTAGCGAGCCCATCAATTGTGGCGTCAGTCGCACGCCAATTCTTGCCGATTCTACTTTGCCAAAGCGCTTGTAAAGCGCGTTCAACTGTTCAGCCAGGCTCGACCCGCGCGCCGCGACCGCCTCCGCTGCCAGCAGACACGCAAGGATGCCATCTTTCTCCGGATAGTGACCTTTGATGGATAATCCCGCTGACTCCTCACCGCCGAGCACAATCTTGTCTTCATTGATCAATTCTCCGATGTACTTAAAACCGACCGGTGTTTCGTAAACTGGCAACCCGCGCCCTACAGCAACGCGATCCACGAGATGCGAGGTGGCCACTGAACGCGCAACGCCGCCAGCCCAGTTTCGCGACTCTATGAGGTAATCGAACAGCAAGGCGAGGAGTTGATTTGGCGTGATGAATTCGCCGTTGGCATCGATCACTCCAAAGCGATCGGAATCCCCATCGGTTGACAGACCCAGGGCGCAACCGCTTTCCAAAACGACTGCGCGCAATTCGGCAAGGTGACTGGCTTCTGGTTCCGGCGAGCGACCGCCGAATAACACATCGCGCCAGTCGTGAATTGTCTCAACCTCCAACCCATGATTTCGCAAAGCTTCATCAAGATAACCACGTCCTGTGCCCCAGAGCGGATCATAGGCGTAACGAGCACCGCGTTTGGCAATGAGATCGAAACGAATCTTCCTTTCCAGATCCGCCAGGTAGTCCTCTTTTGGGTCAAACCTTTCGGTCCGGGCCTCGCTGGAGCTTTCTCCTCTGGCTGGCTGATCGATGTTAATTAATGCCTCCACCTGTTGCGTGATCTCCGGCAAAGCGGGCGCTCCGTCGGCCGTGGAAAGCTTCATGCCGTTGTATTCTGGAGGGTTATGTGAAGCCGTGAAATTTATGCCGCAGATGGCCTTCTGCGTGCGGATCGCGTGTGAGAGCGCTGGCGTGGGCGTAGGCCCATCAGCCAGTAACGCCCGAAAGCCATTTGCCGCAATCACATCTGCACAGGCGGCCGCAAAACGCTCTCCCAGAAATCGTGTGTCGTGGGCGACGATCATCAAATTGCCGGGCTGTTCCTTTCTTTGGAAAAGCGTGCAGATAGCTTCCGTAACGGCGCGGACCCTGGAGAAGGTAAAGTCATCAGCAATGACTGCGCGCCACCCTGACGTTCCGAAGCGAATTGACATCGCGTATCGTTAAGAAGCTGCTTAATGCCCTAACGCTTTCGACCACAAGATAACTGGTTTGGTAATGCCGGGGACCCCAACGGGGTGTGCTAGCTCAACTGCCAATCCATTGCCTCTGAAGGATTTAGCGGCAAGGTGGCCGGAATGTATCATCCGTGCTTAAACCAGTAAAGACATTTCTTTCCAATGCCTTGAGCAGCTAAGTTTAACGTTTACATGAAGTAACAGCGCTTAATGGACCAAAATGGCGAACGCTAGGCGAACGGAAATGAGTCGCTGGGGAGCTATGTTTGATAACGATTTTAAATCCTGTTGACACTCGTGGAGCAGGCGTTTAGACTCAAAATTCGAAGTCCAGCAAGGACGGCTATTGGCTCGACTTCGGCCCTCTCCTGCAGTTTGCCCCGCCTGTAGACCAAACGTACGGCTCCAGGTTCCGTTGTGGTTCTGCGTAGCCGTGGCCTCAATATCCAACAACATCAGAAGGGCAGACATGCCTGACACCTCTAAGTCATCTCTATCAACCGAAGAGATCGATTCAGTCCAAAAAAACTTACCTATAACTGCAATTGTCCGCGCAGTGTGCCAGGCCGCGGGCACTGGCCCGGATCAGCTTTATGAAGTCATGCTGAAGCTGAGCCTGTTTGTCGAAGCGACCGCGCCTACCTATGGCCTCTCTATCTGGACTTTACTATCCGGGCAGAGACCCCGCCTTAAGTGGGCGGAAGGCCTCGAGGAGAAGGAATTGGCAACTGGCGAGAGAGTTGTTGCTGAGGCGCTGACGGTCAGAGATCAGCGACCGGAGATCAACGCAGGTGATGCCTCGATCTGTTTTGTCTTAACGGCCCCGACCCTCGAACGAGAGGGAGCTGCCCTGTACGGGCTTTGTATCCGTCCATTATCGGAAAAACAGGTAAAGGATCTTCGCGCTTTGATTGATGTGGCCCATCTGGCCCATGGTCACGTAGCTACGGAAAAAACGCGAGGACGTACAGAGCCGGTCGAATTCAAATCTTCCGTTGTTAGCCCGCCGCTTCCAGGCATGGTTTTTTCCAGCCGCGGCATGGCTGAAGTAGCAAGAGCCGTGGAACGCATCAAGGATTCGGATTCCACTGTTCTCGTTACTGGAGAGTCAGGAACCGGCAAAGAGCTCATTGCGCGAGCTATCCACCGACTGAGTCGCAGGTCCGACAAGGAGTTCGTTCCCTTCAATTGTTCGGCCGCACCGGCCGAACTCATTGAGAGCATGCTTTTTGGACACCGCCGGGGCACGTTTACCGGCGCGTTGACAGATCATGAGGGTCTAATTCGCGCGGCAGAGAACGGTACCCTCTTCCTGGATGAAATTGGCGATCTGCCGCTGACGTTGCAACCCAAGTTGCTGCGGTTCTTGCAAGAGGGTGAGGTCCATACGCTGGGAGAAAGAGCCCCACGCAAAGTCAATATCCGCGTGATAGCAGCGACGCATAAAGATCTCGAACAACTCGTCAGAGAGAAACTCTTTCGGGAGGATTTGTACTATCGCATTGCCACCCTCGCAATTAGAGTCCCACCGCTTAGAGAACGGCCGGAAGACGTTTCCGCCCTAATTTCGCACTTTCTCACCTATTACTCCCGCCGAAATGATCGGCCTATCGCTGGCATTACGTGGGAAGCCATTCGCATTCTCGAGGAATATTCCTGGCCGGGCAATATTCGTGAACTGGCAGCAGAGATCGAGCGGCTGGTCCTCTACGCAGATGAGAACGGTCACATCATGCCAGAGCACATCAGCAAGCATATTCTCCCCGAAAGGATGCAAGTAGATGGCGCTGAACGACCGGCCGCAAACCTGGAATATCTCCTTGAGGATTACGAGCGACGCGTGATTACCGAAACTTTGAAACGTCACGACTGCAATGTAGCGCGAGCAAGCGAAGCATTGGGTCTTGGGTCCAGGCAGACGCTCTACAAAAAACTCAAACGGTTAGCTATTGACATCAGCGACTTTCTCCAGGAGGACAACACTGAGTCTGGCCTCCAGTTTCGGTCACCGCAGCGCTAACAAACGGCACTCCACAATCCGCAATCCGCAATCCGCAATCCGCAATTCAATATATCCTCCTACCTTAACATCGCCATGGTCCTTAGTTATCTCCCCTTCTTTTTGATTGCCCTCGTTTTGCACGAAATGGGCCACCTTTTGGCCGCCCGTGCGTGCGGAGTGACCATAAGCGAGTTCGGGCTTGGATGGGGGCCAAAAATCTACGGGTTTCGCCTAAAGGGAGTTGACTGCATGATCAGGGCCTTACCGATAGGTGCTTATGTTCGGCTGGACCTCAGCCAATTGCTAAAGCGACCGCTGAGCCAGCAGGTGCTCGTACTTCTAGCCGGCATCATTATCAACTTGCTAGCAGCGGTCCTCACAAATGGAACGGCCTTCAGTGTGATGAACTACTTACTGGCGGCGACCAACATTCTTCCGCTCTATCAGCAAGACGGCTGGAAGTGCGGAATGGTTATGCTGCGGGGTCTTCTACAACGCCGCAGTTCACTCGTTGAGTGGACTTTCACACTTGCCGGCAGCGGCTTGAGTTTCGTCGTATTTGTGGCTTTGATCGCTCGCTATATTGGGCTTTAGCTCGTATTCATAGGCCCACCGGACCCACGAAATTACTAATCCAGCCCCTCCCGATTCTCTCATCGTCAACTGCGGGTTGAATTACGAGGCTTCGTTGTCAACCAGAGGCGACAAAGGCGAAGCCCTCCGCGTTACTGGTTTTTTTCGACAGACTGCCGTCCGCATTCCCAGATCCCCCGCAAGGCTTGTCAACTCCAGGCGACAACGCAAACCTGCATATGTTCCGAGACCCAATGAAAGTACGGTCCCGTACCCCAATCGAGAACGGCACAGGCTTTGTATTAGAGGTCATCGTCCTCAAGGCGATCGGGTCGAAGAGGCTCCGGAGCTGAGAGGGTTGGACAAATCTTATGAAAAGTGAAAACCGCAAAGTGATTTTGACCCTGTTGGGCGTCGTGATAGCAACACCTTTCCTACTGGTTGGAGTGATCGTTGCCATACATGCGGCAGCGCTCGCCGAGAATCTGAAGGCGGAAGCTTTCCTTCTGGCTCTCGCTTTTGCCAGTGCGGCAGTTGGTGTTGCCAACGGCCAGTTCTTTCTGTCAGGGCCAAAACAAAGAGCGGATGGCGGCTTTGCCGACACACACGAAAACACCGATCTAGGGGCGTCCACTATCAGTCATAGTTACTGAGTTTACGCAAGGTGTCCTTCCGCCAGGCTCGAAGAAATGCATGGTGAGTAAGGGCTGTAGTTTAACTCTCAACTCAAATCTAAGGAGCAAAACACATGATTAAGAATTTTCTTCGCGATGAAACCGGCTTGGAACTTTCGGAGTACGCAGTAGCCGCGGCTTTGATAGCTCTCGCCGTTGTTGGTGTTTTCACCACTCTCGGCGGCAACATTGCTACGGTCATCGGAGACCTGGCCACCAAGATCAAACCATAGGTTACAAGAAAAACAGCCGCGAAGACGGAGTGCGCGCTTGGACCAATCTCGGTCAAAAGCGCGCCTCCTTTTCGCCCAAAGGAGAAACCAGTGATCAGATCATTCCTAGGGGACGAAACAGGCCTGGAGCTCTCAGAGTACGCTATGGCGGCCGCTCTGGTAACTCTTGCCGTAATCGCCACCTTCACGACACTCAGCAGCAACATCAGCTCAGTCATCGGTGATCTCGCCGCCAAAATCAAGTAGCTGGTTCTACGAGCTTTTCCGGATAGTGGGAGGCCCAACAATGTCAGGTCAGATGAGCATGATTGCCGCGGCATTTCTGATCCCGCTGGCGCTCATCATTTCTTACTACGACGTCTATTACCGTCGTATCCCCAACCCTTTTGTTCTTGCCACACTGGTAGTTGGCGTTCTGGTTAATGCATTTTTCGGAGGTTTCAACGGCGCACTCGCAAGTTTAGGCGGTTGCGCGCTGGCCTTTGGATTGATGTTCGTCTTGCACCTCTTCGGAGCCATGGGCGCCGGAGATGTAAAGCTATTTGCAGCCATCGGTTCTATTACGGGCGCCCAGCTTGTGCTGCCGACCTTTATCGTAGTGGCCCTGACAGGCGGCGTACTGGGACTGTTTTCAATGGTGCGAACAGGACAGATGAAGTCGACGATGCTACGGGTTTTTCAGATCCTGGTTGGACTTTTGCCCGGAAATACTATCCCCCGCTTTCCCGTTCCTGTCGATCGTCGACACACCATACCCTACGGGGTCGCCATTACCTTTGGAAGTCTGATTTCCCTGGTCATCTTCCGCGCTTGAGTATGCGAGCGCCATTTTACGCGATTAGTTGAAAGCTAACGCGAAACGGAGAGTGAATCGATGCGTAACAAACGGTTTTTCGTCGTGCTGGCTGGAGCGTTGTTGTTTGGCCTTCTGGCTGCGGTTTCTGTGAGTCGATACTTGTCCAGTGCCCAAGCCTATTCTAAAAACTTCAACCGCGTGGCTGTCGCCAAGGTCGCGATCCCCTTGGGCACCAAAATCATTCCTGAACAAGTAATGGTGGTCCAATTTCCCAGGGAATCCACGCCTGATGGCGCATTCGAATCCGCCGAGAAACTTACGGGTCGCGTGGCGATAACCAACATAGCTGCTCGTGAACCGATCACAGAAGCAAGGCTTGCGCCTGAAGGCACTGCCGGTGGCCTTTCCGCCGTAATTCCGGAAGGTTACCGGGCAATGACCGTTAAGGTAGACGACGTAGTGGGCATCTCGGGCTTCATCATGCCTGGCACACTGGTGGATGTCGTGGTCGTCATAGATCCCGGTGACCGAGCTTCGCAAGACCCCATCTCTAAGATTGTTCTACAAAACATCAAGGTGCTGGCAAACGGGCAGAACATCGACAAGCCCGAGAGTGAGCGAGAACCAAACAGTGTCAAGGCGGTCACACTTCAGGTGACGCCGGAGCAAGCCGAGAAGCTTGCGCTCGCCGCCACCGAGGGCAAGCTGCAACTGGTAATGCGTAACTCGATCGACCAGGGCGATGAACAAACTACGGGCATCGATAAGCGTGGATTGCTCGGTGGAGATCATGCCACTCCCGCCCCTGAGCCGGGATCGCTAAAGAGCGAGCAGCCTGCACAGCCGAAGCCAGTGGTGCGCCGCGTTCGCGCACATTCGGAGCCCATGCCGGCCCTCAGTACTCCCTCCCCCCAGGCACCGCGCACTTCGGTAGAGATGATCGAAGGCGCGAAGAAGCGCAGCGTAGATTTTCCGTAAATGCTGCATAAAAGAATCTGAAACCGTTAATAGTCAGCCTGTTGACCATTGCGTTAATTGATAGGAAGCAAAAGGAGCTAAAGACATGCATAGCCGTTTCGCGATCACACGCCGAGTAAGTTTAATGCTGGCGACTTTGATCCTCGTTTTAGTTAATTCCGTCGCGTATGCCCAGGAGAACTCCTACAAGGCCTCATTCAAGCAGAACAGCGAACCCATCGCGGTTAATGTTTTGGTGGGCCAATCGCGGGTGATCAACTTCGATAAGCCCGTTGGCCGGTTCTCGGTCTCCAATCCCGAAGTTGCCGAAGCAGTACTTGTTACACCGGATCAGGTCCTGGTAAACGGTAAGGCTTTCGGCC
>DATEUF010000146.1:0-13578 GCA_035283325.1 Pyrinomonadaceae bacterium
TGTTAACTATTTCCGTCAACAGAGTGGAGAAGCCAAACAAAACGCGCAGACCGGACAGCGAGTGAATGCGGAGATGAAAGCGGAGATGAGACTCAAAAAGTGGTGCCCCCGGCGCGATTCCAACGCGCGACCTTCCGCTTAGGAGGCGGACGCTCTATGCAAACTGAGCTACGGGAGCACACCTTAATCCAATTGATTGTAGTTCCATCAATCGAATGCTTGTTATTATACCGCTATTCTCAGCCGAGCGTTGTAGGGGTGGCACTCCGTAGCCACTCCGGTTTCCATGGTGGCGTGTTTGCCGAAGAGGGAGCGGCCACGTGGCCACGCTCTCGTGCCGATTGCGAAGTGATTTACCGGCAGATCGGCCACGGAGTGCCGCCCCTACAGTTAAGGAGACAATTCAAGCTTCGGCGGATCATGGCGGAGCTATTCATACCAACCGAGCGTCTCACCCCCATCAATGACCATCACTTGTCCGGTCATAAATGAGGATTCCTCCGACGCCAGATAGATTGCAGCATATGCAACATCTTCGGGCTGTCCGATACGCCGGATCGGTTGAGTTGCTTCGATGCGTTGCCGAAGCGCCTCATTCTTCCAGTAGTACTCGCTAAAGTCAGTCTGAATCAGTCCCGGCGCGATGGCGTTTACACGGACTCCATAGGGACTGAACTCCTGAGCCCATGAGCGTGTCATCATGATGAGGGCCGACTTGGTGAGACTATACAGAAGCCCACCAGGTTGAGGTCGAAGGCCTGCGATTGAGGCGATGTTAATGATTGATCCCCCGCGTTTACACTCGATCAATTTCGGCACTATCAGTCGGATAAGCCTCAGCGATGACTTAACGTTTATCTCGATCATCTTGTCAAACATCTCATCGGTGACGCTCAAAGCTGGCCCCTGACCGATGTTGGTTGCGCTGTTATTCACCAGGATATCGATCGGGCCTAACTCTCGTTCTGAAGTAAGAACTAAGTTTTCCAATTCGTTTACGTGGCCGACGTGACAAGTGACCGGGAGAACTCTACCAGGCAGCGATGATAACTCATTAGCAGTAGCTTCAAGGTTAGTCGTCTTTCGGCTGGCGATTGCCACATTGGCTCCCGCCTCAGCCAATCTCCTTGTGATCGCCTTTCCAATGCCGCGACCACCACCGGTGACAATTGCTACTTTCCCTGTTAGATCGATTGCCGCCGCCACTATCTAGTGCTCCTTGCCAATCTAGAGTTTGAATTCAGCTTTTTGTCGAAAGCTAATCCAGTTGCCAAGCTCTTGAACTTTATCACTCAATAGACGGGCTCTTAGTCGTACCGTCGCAATTCAATCTTGGCGACTGTCTCACGATGCACCTCATCCGGACCGTCGGCGAAGCGAATTGCGCGACAGTTGGCCCACGCCGCTGCCAAACCAAAATCCTCGCTGACGCCCCCTGCTCCATGTGCCTGAATCGCCCGATCGATAACCCTCAGCGCCATGTTCGGAACCGCCACCTTGATCATTGCAATCTCAGCAGCGGCTACTTTATTGCCAACTGTATCCATCTTGTATGCAGCCATAAGAGTTAAGAGTCGCGCCTGCTCGATCTCGATGCGCGAGTTTGCTATGTCGGCCCTAATTGTACCCTGTTCCGAGAGTGTTTTACCGAACGCAACTCGTGACCTCACGCGTTTGCACATCGCCTCAAGGGAGCGCTCAGCGAGTCCTATCAGACGCATGCAATGATGAATACGTCCCGGTCCTAACCTTCCTTGCGCGATCTCAAACCCCTGACCTTCCCCAAGCAGTAAGTTGGAGGCCGGCACGCGAACATTATCGAATATTATCTCCGCATGACCTTGAGGCGCGTGGTCATACCCAAACACTGAGAGCATGCGTTTGACTTTTATCCCGGGCGTATCCATCGGCACGAGAATCATCGACTGTTGTTTGTGTTTTGGTCCCCCCGGATTTGTCTTGCCCATGAAAATCGCGATACGGCAGCGTGGATCACCGGCGCTGGAGATCCACCATTTACGGCCATTGATGATGTACTCATCTCCATCGCGAGTGATGCTTGATTGAATATTGGTAGCATCCGATGACGCAACACCTGGTTCCGTCATGGCAAAGCAAGAACGTATCTCGCCGGCAAGTAAAGGCTTCAGCCATTTCTCTTTCTGTACTTCACTTCCGTAACGAACTAAAACCTCCATATTTCCAGTATCTGGTGCAGAACAATTGAATACTTCCGGCGCCATGAATGACCGTCCCATGATTTCGCACAGCGGCGCATATTCAAAGTTACTGAGACCGGCTCCATATTGACTCTCAGGAAGGAACAGGTTCCAGATGCCAGCACCTTTTGCCTTCTGTTTCAACTCCTCCATGATCGCCGTCGGCTGCCAACGATCGCCTGCATCGATCTGCTCATAGTAAGTTTTCTCATTTGGGTAGACGTATTCATCCATGAACGCTGAGAGCTTATGCTGAAGCTGTTTAACTTTATCGGAACACTCGAATAGCATAGAGAATCCTTTTCTCGTTTTAGGTTTACCTAGATGCTTGACCTTTGGGCCAGATCCAGCGCTGCCTGCGCGGTGGATTGAACAAGCTGGTCAAGTTCCCGGAAGCGGTCATCATGGGTCTGTCCCTGAACATAGCGAAAGTACATTTGTTGAATTGCGACTACCACTTTAAAGAGCGCCAACGTTTCATAGAATGCAATTTCTGAAAGATCACGACCAGTCTTCTCCGAGTAGCGCTCGGCAAGCTCACGGCGGGTCATCCACCCGGGCTCGGTGGTTACCGGGCTAAGAAAGTTGCGCCTAGCTTCCGGATCATCCTTTTCAGGCCAGTAGCATAACAATAGCCCAACATCAATAAGCGGGTCGCCGATGGCCGACATCTCCCAATCGAGCACTCCCACCACACGTGTTGGAGATGTCGGGTCAAGGATTATGTTATCGAGCTTGAAGTCGTTATGCAGCAACGTCGCAGAAATAGCCGTATGCTTATCGGGTTCAGCCGGAATTCGCGCTGCCAAACGGCGCGACACCTCATACAGCTCAGGGACTTCATCTGTTTTCGCTTGCTCCCAGCGCCTGGTCCATCCCTGGACCTGGCGGGTTACGAATCCTTCGGGCTTGCCCAAAGCGACTAAATTTGTCGAGTAGATGTCGACGCTATGCAGAGCTGCAAGGGTATCGATCACTGCCTCACTCACTTGCCGCCGCACGGTTAAGTCAACGCCAATTTGTTTGGGAATAACCTCGCGAATTATCAACCCGAACCTGCGTTCCATCAGGTAGAAAGGGGCGCCGATAACTGATGCATCCTCGCAGAGTAAGTGGGGACGAGGAGCAAGGGGAAAGAAAGGATGAATCGCAGTCAATAATCTAAACTCGCGAGGCATGTCGTGCGCGGTGGGCGCAACGGGACCTAAGGGCGGCCTACGTAGAACGAACTCATGCCCACCGAGCTGAACCAAATACGTCAGGTTCGAATGACCTCCCGGAAATTGGCTGATTCGTATCGGTGTGTTATCAAGCGGCTTCGCGGGCAGGAACTCCGGAAGATGTCCGCGTAGATACTGTTCAAGCATGCCACTATCAAGTTCTTCACCCGATCTAATCGGCGCAGTGTCGTCGGTAGTTAAATTTGTTTCCAAGTTTTTACCAACGGGAATGTATAAAGACTAGAACTGCTCCCCCTACAACCACCTGTTCCAGCGACCGCACATGATGAGCAGTGCTAAATTCCTAGAGGGGTCCTGCTTCGGTTTTCTCTGCGCATTCTCAGCGGCCTCTGCGTCTCGGCGGTGAATTGAATGCTGAAAAACGCTAACCGCAGAGACGCCGAGCACGCGGAGTATGCGCAGAGAAATTAAAACAGAACACTACCAAATTTCTCTTTGGCATGCATGAATGATGTTGATGAGTCTATAATGCCCCGAATCCAAATATCAGAGTGTTGCTGGCGATGCAAACCTGATAGCAGAAACGTAAACTAGCAGCAACCTAAAACCGGCACAGTCAAGATCAGAGCCCTATAAGAAACTTGCGCGCAATGAAGCTGGTTCACATGCAGGAGGTGGCGAATGGTTGAAGGGTATCAGGCTGTTAATAAAAGCTCAAAGTCAAACCGTGGAACAGGAAGTAGCAGTGCCGAAGTTGCAACTATTAGGTCAAGCACCTCTATGGCGCAAACAAAAAGATCTGAGGAGATCAAGGTTTTCATTTCGCACCGCGATTCGAAGTGTGATGAATGCGGCGAAGAGTTGGGCAGGCAGGCGTGGATTACATTAGAGGAGAACAAAGGCGCCCTGTGCCTTGCCTGCGCTGATCTGGATCAGCTGCTTTTTCTCCCTACCGGAGACGCGGCGCTAACGAGGAGGGCGCGGAAGTATTCGGTGTTATCTGCTGTGGTACTGAAATTCAGCAGGGCGCGAAGGCGTTACGAGCGGCAGGGACTTCTGGTTGAAGAGGATGCACTAGATAAAGCAGAGGCCGAATGCCTGGCTGATGTTGAAGCGAGGACACGACGTGCTGAGCGGCAAAGGGAACGACAAGCAGAACTGGATCGAGATTATGTAGAAGAGTTTGCAAAACGAGTCAGAGAACTTTTTCCTGGGTGTCCCGCTAACCGAGAGATACAGATAGCGGAACACGCTTGCCGCAAATACAGTGGGCGCATCGGCCGGTCAGCCGCGGCTAAAAGCTTTGATGAGAATGCCCTGTTGCTCGCCGTGGCTGCGCATGTTCGACACCGAGAAACAGAATACGACGAACTCCTGGGAAACGAATGGGACCGCTGTGACGCCCGAGCGCGAGTAAGAGATCAAGTCGAGAAGATTTTGCTAAGCTGGCAACGTCAGTAGCTACACGTGATGAACATTGATAGGAAGCCCTTTTTGCTGTCTTTCTCGAAGCGCATTGACTGGTGGCCAATTTGCCGCTAGAGTAATTGCAATTCAGTAGAGCTGGTTGAAAATTTGCGTTTTTGCCGGTTGCGTGTTCGGGTATGAGGATCCGTGGCTGCTTAGTATAGCGAACCCGCAATGACGCAAGACGACTAGATCAGCGGTCTCCGGTCTCTCCCTACAGCCGCCGTTTTGGACAACCCGGCCTTTGGTGGCTGTTATCAGACGGTTTAGGTTATCCCGAGCTGTTTCTATCGCTGAGGTCTCCCCGACCGTTTGTAGGTTTTTCTCCCCAAACTTTTTATCGAAGTCCTGCTCTCCCCCTAATCACTTTGCGTGCGAATCCTGCGTTTTGCGCTAACGGAATTTGATGCGAAAAAGCTCAGTGAGGTTTGAGTTCAAGGGAGAGGGGGAGTTCGGTCGATGTTAGCAATTGCTAAAAGGCACGAGGAGCCCGACAGCTTGCCAAACCTGGTAGATGCTGCAGAAGCCGCCAACTTGCCGGCCGTGTATGACTTGCTCAATGAGGGGGCAGGCGTGAATGCAACCACCAGCAACGGAATGACTGCCCTGATGTGCGCTGCTGAAAATGGGCACCTGAAAATTCTGTCAGTGTTGCTCGACGCGGGCGCCGACGTAAATCAAGTGAGGAATGATGGGATGTCGCCTCTTGCGCTTGCGGCCTTCTTTGGACACTTCCAAGTGGTCGAAGAATTGGTACGCCGAGGAGCAGACCTTGATGCACCCAGGTCCCGTAATTCCCCGGAAGGCTGGGCTGCCGGGCGGGGTTTTTCAGAGATTAGTCATTTTCTCAAGAAGGCTCGGTCCAGAATGGGACATATCAGAGAGATTTGTCCTCAACAACCTGAACTGGTTTATTCAGAAGCAGAAACTAAGGCGGTCCAATCGTTAGACTCACAAGACCTAGTACAGACTGATTCGACAGATTCGGGGGAGAGTCATCTCCACTTAGTGGATGAACCTGAATGGTTAGAATTTTCTGAATCCCTTGACGTGTCGCCAGCTTCGGTATGGGCTCCCGAGTATGAGGAAGAGCCTACCACGAAGGATAAACTACATGAGTTTGAGACGTTCGAGCGGTTCGAAACGAATGACAGATTCGAACTGGTGGGAACGATTCAAGACACCACACCAAGTGACACGAACTCTCTTGATCACAATTCCGATGACTTAGAGGATTTTGCTCTGGGGACGATCCACGAAACCACACCAAGCGACATGACTTCTCTCGATTACAATTTCGATGAGTCAGAGGATTGTGCCTCTATTATCAAAGTCGATCCCCCATCGTCGCTTCTTGACGAATCAACAACACTCCAAACTGAGGGGCCACTTGATGCCTCCATCCTGAACCAACCATTCGAACCCGCTTTTGTCACAGGTGAGGGTGAAGTACCAAGTCCTGAGGAGCGGCCCCAAGCCAGCGAGTCTGAAGCAGAGGCATCTTTTCTCATTGAAGCGTCACACGGGTCCACCGACGCCGCCGACATGGAAGCATTTGAGCAGGAGAACCCTGAGGAAGACTGGTACGCGACTGAAGCTATTCCGCGCGTTCGCGTCCTGGATGAATCGCGGATGCTTCCGAGCGAAGTATCGTTTGCAACTGTAGAGTTAAATCACCCGATTGAGCTGGATGCCATCGGGGGCCAGCGCCTGGAACCGATGAGCAATCAGAATGATTCGATTAACAACACGACGAGGTTGAATGTGCGTCTTCTTGATGAAGCGCGAACTCTTTCGGCGGAGACATCCTGTGCCACAATGCTTAGTCAGGAGTCAAACGGCTACTCGCCTTTTGCAGAGTTTCTGGTGCGAACCAATCTCAGCAGTCGAAGGTTATTGATCGTGGCCGCGGCGCTGATTTCAATCTGCCTCCTCGCCACGATGGTAATCTTGAAGCTTGCAAACTCGCAGGATGGTTTGGCTTCACGGCCAACCGTTAATACATCTGCAAATTCTCCGTCAAACGACGAGTCTACGGTGTCGCCAGCTCGCTTCGATCCAGATGAGCGTGTACAAGCAAGTTCCGTAGCCGCCAAACAAGAGGAGGCTAATGCCCAAGAGGAAAGACCAGTGACGTCCAACGGGATGAGTCCCGGTAAGAGTGAGAGCAGTGGCAAGAGCGTTCAGGAGAAGTCGTCGGCCGCGAAAGAAAAGGAGATGGCCAGGGCGGCGCGTCATCCGGAGCGAACCAGGCGCAAAGATGCCCGTGAGCTAAACAAAGTTTCTCGTGCTGTAACTACTGCAAAAGCCAGAAGAGTAACAATATCTAGTGAAGCAGCAGCCCACACGACAGGCACTCCAAAAACGAATGCCACCACCGACGGCAGCCAACGCCCGAGAACCGTTACGAGGGCCAAAGGATAAGAGCAAAGGGGTAAGGGCAAAGGGAGTGGGAAAAGATCATTTCACATTTATCATTTGACATTCACCATTTGCCATTATTTGAGAGCGAGTATCTGTCTTTATCGAAACAGTGAGGTAAGTACTTGTCACCAAATTCTTCGATAAAGATTGACATTGCTGTTATCAGATAATGACAAATGGTGAATGTCAAATGACAAATCTGAAATGATCTTTTCCTTGCCCTTACCCCTTTCCCCTTGGCCCTTTGCCTTCCTCACGACTGGTACTTAATCAAGGACCGCACGTCGTAGCCTGCGAGCTTTTTGCGCCCCGGCAGGAACTCCAACTCGACTACAAAGACCAGACCTACTACCTTACCGCCCAGACCTTCTACCAAATCGACTACGGCTTTCGCCGTTCCTCCGGTGGCCAGCAGATCGTCGGCAATAATGACGCGATGACTATCACCGATCGCGTCCCGATGGATCTCGAGCGTGTCCTGTCCATACTCGAGGTCATAAGAGATTGAGGCACACTCGGCAGGCAACTTACGCGGCTTGCGCACCGGGACAAATCCGGCCCCGAGGTGATAGGCGAGCGCCGGGGCAAAGATGAATCCGCGCGCCTCAATACCGACGACAGCATCTACTCTCTCCCCCTCAAACTCCGTGGCCAGAGCGTCGACGGTTTGTCTCAACCCCTCAGGGTGCTTAAGTAACGTTGTAATGTCATAAAAATTAATGCCGGGCTTGGGAAAATCCTGCACTTCGCGGATAAGCTTTTTTAGGTCGTTCATCGTTTGTGTGCGGACTTGGCTCCTTCGTTTAAGGATTGTGTGGAGAGATTACACGACAAGCTGCATTAGCTACGACTGCCATACTCTTCTTATATTGTCATCAGTTGTGAATCTGCCCTATTCTACTCAAACTCTGCTGCTGGTCGGCGATCTGGCGAAGATCGAAGCCGGATTGCGAGAACTGAATCTGGGAGAGTACGTAATCCTGGACGTTGAAGGTAAGCCAGCCAAAACGCCAAGCTCGACATCACGCTAGAGACGATTAGCTTCGTTCAATTCTGAAGGATGAGTATTCGCCGGTTGGCTCAACGACGAGTTCCTCCATCTGATCGACTTGCGCAAATTGAGGCCCCGTCGCCAGATCGTGCTTGAAATCTTCCACACTCGAAGCCGATCCCTCAGCCAGAGCTTCAACTGTGCCATCCGGACAGTTGCGCACATACCCAACTACCTGGTGTCGTGCCGCCGCGCGTTGGGCAAAAAAGCGATATCCCACTCCCTGCACATCACCCTTGATCAGAAATTTTCTTGCTACGCGAGCAGCCATATTAACAAGGTTTCTTTGTTGGTCTGCCGTCTTGGGTCTAAAAGCGATCTCCAACTTCTTGGATTAAATTACAAGCGCTCGTTCGTCCCGCTATTCTAGCGTAGCCACATTGGCGGACACTAAGTTGGTGCAAGGACCTGGTAACGTAAGCGCGAGCTCGGCACAAAGTAAAAATTTGACGTCAGAGCGAAACTTTACTGACAATAGCCTCGTAGTATGCTGCCTTAAGGTTGAATGGTGAAAGTATAGCCTGACAACCAATTTTGCGTCGCTCAAACCAAGTATTCGTTTAGCAACTCTTCAGCTTGCAACAAAAACAGTTGGCTCCAGAAAACGATTACCTGTCTCTGTGGCTCATCAGGCTGCCGACGTGACCCACGGAGGCCGAAAGAGAAGATTCAGTGAGGTTAGCCAATGTCTCGACTCAACTTAATTATTACCATCCTCGTGCTTAGCTTCTCCAGCACGCTCGCCAAGCCCGTGAATGTTCCGGTCGTTTATTACAAGCTTCCGAACGGTCTGCGAGTGGTCATCTCTGAAGATCACGTGGCCCCGGTGGTAACTGTGGGCGTTTACTACAATGTGGGTTTTCGAGTTGAGCCGAAGGGTCGCACCGGCTTTGCGCACCTTTTTGAGCACATGATGTTCCAGGGGTCCGCTAACGTCAGGAAATTTGAACATGCGAAATTTGTCGAGGCTAATGGTGGTAATTTAAATGGCCATACCGACTTCGATTACACCAACTATTTTGAAACCCTTCCCAGCAATCGTGTTGAACTGGGTCTCTGGCTCGAAGCTGACCGGATGCGCTCGCTCGACGTCAGCGAAGAGAATTTAAAGAACCAGCAGAACGTGGTGAGTGAGGAAATTCGGGTCAACGTTCTGAACCAACCCTACCAGTTGTTTGAGTGGATCGACCTGTGGCAGAACGCCTTCACCAACTGGAACAACTCTCATAACGGCTACGGTGATCTGGTCGATGTTAATGCCGCAACGATTGCCGACGTCCGCAACTTTTTTAAGACCTATTACGCCCCCAACAACGCCGTTTTAACCATTGTGGGCGACGTCGATGTTGCTGAGGTAAAGAAAATGGTCGATAAGCACTTCGGCAACATCGCCACCCAACCGCTACCACCAAAACCTGATCTTACAGAGCCGCCGCAAACAAAAGAGAGGAAGGTTGTGCAAACCGACAAGCTTGCGAACCTGCCGGCGCTCGCTACCGGGTATCATATACCCCCGCAAAATTCGCCCGATTTTCCAGCGATGGCCCTGCTGGTACAGATCTTACAGGGAGGCGATAGTGCCCGGTGGTTTCAGCGGTTGGTTAAAGAGAAAGAGTTGACGATCGATCTGACGGGTGGCTTGAACTATTTTGGAAACGAGTTTGATTATAACGGTCCGATGATCATGACTACGCGGACCACCTACAAGCCTGGCCACAAGGCTGACGATGTCGTCCGCGAGATGGACGCAGTGATTTCTGACCTTACCCGACAGGGTGTGAGTGAAAAGGAATTGGCTGACGCCAAGGTAAGGTTCAAATCTAATTTCTACAATCAACTCGAATCAACTTTCGGCAAGACGCATCTGTTGTCGGTGCTGGCACTCTTCCGGGACGATCCTAATCAGATCAATTCGTTGCTGACGCCTTTTGAAAATGTGACCCCGGCGCAAATCAAAGCCGTTGCCGCAAAGTATCTGGTGGCTTCCAACCGGACAGTTATTGATCGTGTTCCGGAAGCGAAAGCGGATACGAAGGCCGGCCAGCAGTGAGTGTTTTTTCTTTGGAGGTCGGGGGCTTGGTGGAAACTCTCTTTAGAGGTATTCAGATGAAGACTTTATATGCTGTTTGTGTCCTATCGCTATTAATCGCGGCTCCACTGACAGGTCAACAGAGTACACCGCCGGCACCTGGCCCGGCACGGCCATTGAACCTGCCCAAGATTACGGAACGCCAAATGGCAAATGGGCTCACAGTAGTGCTGGCGCCGCTCCCTAACGTCCCGAAACTAACGGCGATCCTCACATTCCGAGGGGCAGGCGCGGCCGCCGATCGCGAGAAGCATCCCGGTATCGGTCAGATTTCCGCCGCGGTTGCGAATGAGGGTACCGAGACGCGCACCAGCCGGCAGATCAAGGAGGAGTTACGGTCCATCGGCGGCACGCTTTCTCTCAATAGCGACTCCGATGCGACTTCCATCGTCGCGTCGTCACTTTCTGAGTTTTCCGCAAGAATCTTTGACCTGATGAGCGACGTGACTCAGCACCCGTCTTTTCCTGAAAACGAGCTGAAGCTGGCAAAAGACAACCTGATTCAACAAATTCGCGCCAATCGGGCGGATCCCAATTTTCTAGCAAACGAACGATTTCAGAAGGCTGTATTTGGAGACCATCCCTACAGCTTCGTGGTACCGGACGAAAAGTCAATTACGGCGCTTACTCGTGACGATCTGAAGGGCTTTGTAGCGACCTACTACATTCCCAACAATGCTCATTTGATTGTTGTTGGTGATATTGACATCGAGAAGACGTACGCGGAGATTCAGAAAGCCTTCGCCGCCTGGAAAACCGCCACGCTACCGTCGGAGCCAACTCCGGCAGTTCCGGTCCGCAACAAGCGTCAGATCTATTTTGTAAACCGTCCGGGCTCCATTCAATCGGCGATTTATCTCGGCAACATCACTATCCCACGAAAGGGAGCCGACTATTTTTCGCTGCGCACTGCCGACACAATCTTTGGCGGGTCCTTCTATTCACGTCTGACCCGCAATATCAGAGAAGGCAAGGGATACACCTATTCGCCGTTCAGTTCCGCCTTCACACGCGCGAAATCGGGCTTCTTCCTAACCGGCGCTTTCGTGCGGAACGAGGTGACCGGGCCAACACTACTGGAGATGTTTTATGAGTTAGACCGCATGCGAGTTTTGCCGGTTTCCGATGAGGAACTAAATGCCGCGAAGGAATTCAGCACCGGTAACTTCTCTATAGAGCTGGCAAGCCAGCTTGGTCTGGCCTCACGGATCAATACAGTCTACACGTACGATCTTGCCAAGTCTTTTATCTCTGACTTTCGCTCGAAGATCGAAGCTCTTACGGCGGCGGATATACAAAAGTCCGCGGCCAGGTATTTCGACACCTATCGCGCTGCTATTGTCATTGTCGGCGATTGGGATAAGGTCAAGGACCAGGTCACGCCTTTTGGTGATGTGACGATTTATGACTCGGAAGGCAACGTGGTAACGAAGTAAGGAATTCGGGGTACAGCCGTCCGCCACCGCACGGTTCAAGCCGAGCAAATTGCAGGTTGGGAAGGGGGCAGTCGTTAGATTCAAGGTGCGGAAGATCCAACGCGCCCCCGCTCAACCTTCAATGCTAACTCCTTATCCCTATCGCTCGAGCATTTCCGCTAAGTCCATGACAGATTTGATTCGATGATGAAATCTTCCACACTTGAGCGGGGGCGCGTTGGATTCTCCGCACCTTGAATCTAACGACTGCCCCCTTCCTACCTGCGATCTGCTCGGGTTGACGCCAACTCGCGGCGGTGAGAACCTGTGCTCCGTCGCGGCTCTGTGGTACTCACCCACCACGTATGTACTGTCCGCAATGCGGCACTGAATCCCATTCAGGCCAACAGTATTGTCGAGCCTGCGGCGCTAATCTCAAAGTCATCGGCAAGGCGCTTACACTCAGCGAAGCAATCGCGCGTAGCGACCGCGGCCCGCTGCCCAAGATAAAGGAGTTGGTTAAGAGCCTTAAGATTGAAAACGTTTCTGCCGACGTGACAAGTGCGCTGGAAAGAATGAACAAGGAGATTCTGAAGCACACTTCAAAAACAACTTCCTCGCCGTGGTGGCGAAGACCTAAGAAAACTCCAGCGGAGCGCCGTGAGGAGCACATTGTCAAAGGCACTATCTCGCTCTTCTCGGGAGCAGGCCTCGCCATCTTTCTTTACTACCTCACAGCGGCTCTGGTTCTAAAACTTTCTCCATATGTAATTGCCCGGATCCCCTTTGAGATAGACCCAGTGGTTCATGTGCTCTGGTTGGTGGGTCTAGTCCCGATGCTCTCCGGCGCGGGTCATATATTGGCAGGTCTTCTTATAAGGTCGGGAAAAGGAGATGCCATAGATCAAATACAATCCAGTGACCAAATGCCCGCTTCCATCGACGCCAGGTCACAAACCGCGGCCAATATTGCTGACTCACGCTTATCTGACACAGCGCCCGTCAGCGTCACCGAACGCACCACGAACTTACTGGACCCTTCCTAGTCGCTTGCCCCCATCTTCAGGCTGGAATCTGCAGTTCTAATGGCAAGCGAGAAAGGAGAGGTAGCTCACGAAGGAGGCTCGCTGTGAGGAAGATATCCTCCCAGTGCCTATCTGGATTCAATTATTCTCTCCGATTGTTTGCAGACCGCCTTCGCTATGGTAACCTATTCCTGCCTAGGCACCTGCCCCGTAATACCTCATTACGAAATTCGAAGCTGACAGAGGTAATCCATGATTCCAGCACCGGCTACAGCCACGCCCCGTATCCTGGTCATTGAAGATTATTCCGACACGAGGGAATTGCTCTCCATGTTGCTTCGGAGGCATGGCTATGACGTCATAGAGGCGGAAGATGGAGTAGAAGGTTTACTGAAAGCAAGCGGAAACTATCCGGACCTCATCCTCATGGATCTGGCGTTACCGGAAATGGACGGAGTCGAGGCCGCGCGTCGCATTCACAAGATGCCAAAACTCTCCAACACGCCTATTGTTGTTCTTAGTGCTTACCTTACTGAAGATGTGGAGGCAGACGTCCGCTTGGCCGGATGTGTGGCAACCTTCGCGAAGCCTTTCGATACTGATGTCTTACTGGCAAAGATCAAATCCACGCTTGCTGATCAGCGACACGAGTGCCAGCCACAATGGCCATAGGTATCACGCCTACTAAAACGTTCCCCCGTTCCCCC
>DATEUF010000147.1:0-38395 GCA_035283325.1 Pyrinomonadaceae bacterium
GTGACATTATGGAGCGACGACAAGCCAAGGAAGCGTTGCAGAAAGCTCATGACGAACTGGAAACACGGGTTGATGAGAGAACCAGGGAGTTATCGAAGACTGTGGCCCTGCTTCAGGCGGAGATTGCCGAGCGCGAACAAGCTCAGCGGGCACTTCAAGAAACCGAAGAGCAGTTGCGGCAGTCTCAGAAACTCGAGGCTGTTGGACGTCTGGCTGGTGGTATCGCTCATGACTTCAACAACCTTTTAACGATAATTACAGGTTACAGTGAATTACTATTGAGGCGAATCAAGCTGGATGACGTTTCGCGCGAGAGGCTGGAAGAGATAAAGAATGCCGGAGGCCGAGCCGCCTCGCTGACGCGCCCACTTCTTGCCTTCAGCCGGAAACAGGTGTTGAAGCCTGAATTGATAGAACCCAACGCACTGGTTGAGGGGATCGGAAAAATGCTGCGGCGTCTAATTGGTGAAGACGTCGAGTTAGTCACCGTACTACGACCGGGCGTCGGAACGATCAATGCTGATCCTAGCCAGATTGAACAGGTTCTCATTAACCTTGTAGTTAATGCGAGAGACGCGATGCCTGACGGTGGAACAATTACAATTGAGACTGCAAACGTGGAGTTGGATTCAGCCTACGCCGGCGCGCATATAGCTGTGGTCCCTGGTTTTTACATTGTTGGCTGTATCTGACACCGGGATGGGCATGGACGCCGAAACCCAAAAACACATTTTTGAGCCATTTTTCACCACAAAGGAAGTCGGTAAGGGCACGGGGTTGGGACTGTCGATGATCTACGGCATCGTTAAGCAATCAGGAGGTAACATTTGGGTCTACAGTGAAATTGGAAAGGGTACGACCTTCAAAATTTACTTACCGCGCTTTGATGATCGGCGCAAGAAGAAAGCCATCACAAGCGAAGCGCTGGAGACATGTGAGGGAACCGAAACGATCCTGATAGTAGAAGATGAGGAAATGGTCAGGAAGCTCGCCCGCGACATTCTTGAGGATAGAGGCTATCGCGTGCTTGTGGCTGCCACTGGCGAGCAAGCATTGAGAATCTGCGACGGGAATGGAAATGATATTCACTTGCTGCTGACCGACGTCATTATGCCTACGATGAACGGCAAAGTTTTAGCTGAAAGGACCTCACGCCCGGGGTTACGTGTGCTCTATATGTCAGGTTACACGGACGACGTTATAGTTCGCCATGGCGTGCTTGAACCCGGTACGAATTTTTTGGAAAAGCCGTTTACCCCCGACGCCCTGGCTCGTAAAGTGAAGGAAGTCTTGAACGGTAAATCGAGCCAATAATCTGAGGGGCATGCTTATACTTAGCAACAGCTCAAAACCCAACCGAAACCAGCGCTGTGGAGCATTCATCTTTGCTACGAACTTAGTTGAATGCTGTGTGCGCCGCCCCAATCATTCGGATGTTAGGTTCATAGGCGTTGATCGATCAAATCAATCACTCAGTCTTTCGCGCATGTTCCGGAAGTCAGCGTATCCAGCACCGACGCGCGAGCCAAGTGTCAAAGCAGTCATCGGTCATATGTACGTTGTGCACACGAAAGACAGAGATAATGATCATTCCGCGTTGTTTCGCGTTGAGGCATTACAGCCGAGTAAGAGCGTTACAATTTCTTGGAAGTTAATACCCTCACCAGAATGAAGGAGGCGGGGCGTAATCTAATTTGATCATGTTTACTATGCGACCCATAGGGGTAATACACAGCCCCTACACAGACACAGCTCAGATCCCTAAAGGCTGCGGCGCGCGTCATGATGCAGAAGGAGTCTTGGAGATACTTCCTGAATTTGAGCAGGGTCTTAAAGACATTGAAGGATTCTCACACCTGTACGTGATCTGGGTGTTCGATAGAGCTTCGGGATACGATTTGTTGGGCACGCCGCCAACTGACACCAGACCGCATGGCGTATTCGCAACTCGATCACCGAGACGACCTAACCCGATTGGACTGACAGTGGTGCGATTGCTCGGCCGGGAGGCGACGCGCTTGCATGTGGTCGGGGTTGACATGTTGGAGGGCACGCCAATCCTGGATATAAAGCCATACCTCACTAGCATCCCGACCGAAGAGTTGAGGCGAGGCTGGCTGGCAGAAGCGGAGACGAACAAGAGAGCTTAGTTAAACATGATCGTGAGGTGATAAGGGCGTTCCCTTCAAAGACGGACTACAGGAAGGAGAGAAAAGGATCGCCGCCTGATGCTCTCGTCCACAACATTTGACAAAAACTCACATGATCCACTAAAAGACACTAAAGAACACGAAAGCTAGCGCCACATAGTGACCTCTCAGTGGGCCAGGCTTGAACGCAACAGTCTTTTTGTGACGCGCGGGGCCCTGGGACTTGCACTCTGTGGTGACGTAGTCCAGGCGCAATCTTTCGTTGACGAACTGACCAAGCAGTATTCAAAAGATACCTTGATCAACTCACTGTGGTTGCCAGCGATACGTGCATCTGCAGTCGCCTTTTCCCGCTCGGACTTGAGTTTATTTTCATGTGGACGTCCATGAGAGGTTTTATGCGGAACGAACATCGATCTCCGCTCTTATGCGGAAACCGTATCTACACTAAGTTAAGCGCTTCAATTGGCTTCGCTTTGCTTGAAATAAAAAGCACCGTGATTTCCTGTAACTTGTCGGTATTTTCCGGCACCTTCTAGAAAGGAACTAATATGAAAAGAACATCTCTTATTTGGGCGATGCTGTTGGCTCTTGTGTTTTCCGCTCTTGTAGTAGGTCAGGAAACAACAAAGAGCAAAGGTGCACAAGCAGGAGGCGTTGAGCAGCAACTCAAGCAGATGGAAGACGACTGGCAGATTGCGACAAGAACTAAAGACGCCGCCAAGCTCAGACGTATCATCGCCGAAGACTGGGTCGCCACAGATGATCAGGGAAAGGCTCTCAATAGGGAACAATATATTTCACAAACGACAACTAACCCTGATGTAATCCAGTCTAACGAAAATTTCGACATGCAGGTGCGCGTCTACGGAGATACGGCTGTCGTGACAGGCGGCCTTACAGAGAGAGGAACTCGAAATGGGACAGCTTACCTAGACACCTACAGGTGGACTGATGTATTCGTGAAGCGCGGCGGTCACTGGCAAGCAGTCGTGTCTCAGTGGGCGAAGATACCTAATCCAAGCTGACAGTGCTGTTCTCGAATTGCCGCGTTTCGATGGCACCCCCGAACCCGTCGTAAAACGGTCTGGATCTTAAGAGGGTACGGATCACCGAACGTATTGAGATCGTTGGCTGGCTCGTCAAAGCCAGGTTTGTTGGTAGACCGTCACAGATAGAATAGAAGTCCGACTAAAGTGGTCTCGTCCGACGCCCGAGACAATCTGCCGCCAGTGTTTGATCGCCTCCATTTGCGAGGCGGTCGGTTTTGGGTCGCTCATAGTCGATTATCCTCTGGCCTAAATTACCGATGGGCCGCAATCAGCCTCGGTGTTGCTGGTCGTCTACGCCGCTCAGCGACCGGTCATTCGCTCCAGGTTGTCAGGGTACCGAGCCCCCTGCACAGTGATCCTTGAGGAGGCGCTATCGATCTCACGAAGATCCTCGGACGTAAGTTCGACGGCAGCCGCTCCGATGTTCTCTTCCAGCCGGTTCAGTTTGGTGGTTCCTGGGATTGGAACAATCCAAGGCTTCCGCGCCAGAAGCCAGGCAAGCGCGATTTGGGCGGGTGTCGCCTTCTTTCGCTCTGCGATCCTGCTAAGCAAATTAACCAAAGCCTGATTCGCTTTTCGAGCCTCAGGCGTAAAGCGAGGAACAATATTGCGGAAGTCGGAAAGTTCGATCATCTCCTGCTTGTCTGCAGCCGGGCCGTAACCGAAGCTCATTCCCATGCAGCCGACCCCGATGGCTGACACTTCCAAGTTGCTATTGCCGAGTTTGCGCTCTTGCATTGTTGCTCCTTTGATTACTCAGATTTCAGAGAAGCCATATCGATGGAGAAGCAGTACTTCACATCAGACTTGAGCAGTCTTTCGTAGGCTTCGTTGACCTTCTGGATGGGGATGACTTCGACGTCGGCGGTGATGTTATGTTCGCCGCAAAAGTCGAGCATCTCCTGGGTCTCGGGGATACCGCCGATGCTAGATCCGGACAGACTGCGGCGGCGCATGATGAGAGCGAACGCCGAAACGGCGAGTGGCTTGGCGGGCGCACCGACAAGATGCCGTCGCGACTGAGCAGGTTGAGATAGGCCTCGATGTCGTGATCGGCGGAGACGGTGTCGAGGATGAAGTCAAAGCTGCCAGCGTGCTTCTCCATCTCGTCGGTGTTGCGAGAGACGACGACTTCGTCGGCGCCGAGGCGGAGCGCGTCTTCCTTCTTGTCGGGAGAGGTGGTGAAGACGACGACGTGGGCTCCGAACGCATGAGCGAACTTCACGCCCATGTGGCCTAGTCCGCCGAGACCGACCACGCCAACTTTCTTGTCCTTGGTGACGCCCCAGTGGCGCAGGGGAGAATATGTTGTGATCCCGGCGCAGAGGAGCGGCGCGGCTCCGGCGAGATCGAGTTTGGAGGGAACGTGCAGAACAAAGCGTTCATCGATGACGATGCTATCGGAGTAGCCTCCATAGGTGACGCCTCCGAGGTGTTTGTCCGGGGAGTTGAAGGTGAGAGTCATATTCGGGCAGAACTGCTCAAAACCAGCTTGGCACTGGGCGCAGGTACCTTCCGAGTCGACCATGCAGCCGACCGCGGCGAGGTCGCCGGGTTTGTACTTGGTAACTGCCGAGCCGACCTTGGTGACACGCCCGACGATCTCATGGCCGGGGACAATCGGGTAGACAGTGGGCATGAAGCTGCTCCACTCGTTACGCACTGAATGGAGATCGGAATGGCAGATGCCGCAGAAAAGGATCTCGATCTGTACGTCGTGTTCGGTTAGATTGCGCCTTGCGATGGTGGTGCGGGCAAGGGGAGATGTCTCGCTTGCTGCAAAATAAGCTTTCGCGTTGTACATGGATTCATGCTCCTATATTCAAAACACACAAGCATGCGGTTTGATAAACCAAACTCTGCTCATTATTGTGTCTTTCTAATCAACATTTAATCAGGTCTGATATTGTTCGTCGCTGACCTTTTCCATCCAGTCTACGGCTATTTCCTAAACCACTCGAACCTGTAAGCCAGTTCCGGGCCTCCTTCTCCTTCGTACGCGAGTTCGGCGACGAGCAGCGCGAACGGCTCGGTGTATCGCGCGATCCGTGCAGTGTTGAATGCGGAGACGACCCGAGCGTTCGGCAGTCTCCTGGCAAGTTCCTCCGCGCCCGACGATGTGTGCGCCACAACGAGTTTGGTGTTGTCATCGTTCATCGGAAGGGAGCAGGTTACGACCGCCTTGCCCGACAAATCGCCTGTCTGATTTAGCACGTCCTCTATTCGCGACCAGTGCACTGCGAGCAATAGCGCGTCCGCTTCCTGCGCGGCCTCACTCGGTGTGCCCGCCCGCGCGCTCCCATGAGCGTCTCGCGCGAGCTTCTTCAGCTTCCCGTTGCTGCGCGCATAGGTGAATACGACCTGATGTCCGGCACGCGCGAAGATCGTTCCGAGCTTTGCGCCCATCAACCCTGAACCCAAAATGCCAACTCGCATGCTTGCTACTCTCCTTCGTTTTCCCTGTCATAGCTGGCCCTGCAGGTGTTGCCCTACTCACTGAGCTACGCTCTGCATGTTTTCCTGTCTCTACGCCAAAGTTCGGAGGGATCTTACTTCGCATTTGTCGTGGCGGTCTCACGCGCTCTTGCTCAACCTATCGCGATATTGCTCGAAACCGCGCATGCGGCACCAGGAGAAACAATGCTCCTGAATCGGAAGGGTTTTGGTTGGTAACGCTGGGAGCGCGGGCGTCTCGCCCGCATGGAGCGCGCAGGGCGAAGAGGCACCTGACCGTAAGGGGAGGGTTCGCAATGTGGCATTCACAATCTCGAATCTTCTATATAGAATGCGCGCCTGAAATCTCACGTAAGGACTCCCATTGAGCAACACAAGCCTCATCCCCATCGAAAGAATTGAAAAAGCTATTTACCTGATTCGCGGCGAGAAGGTGATGGTGGATCGCGATCTGGCATTGCTGTATGGAGTGGAGACCAAGATGTTCAACCGCGCCGTCAAAAGAAACCTCAAGCGATTCCCGCCAGATTTCATGTTTCAACTCACGGCGGATGAAACCTATGTTTTGAGGTACCAAATTGGCACCTCAAAGAAAGGCCGAGGTGGCAGGCGTTACCTGCCCTACGTTTTCACTGAGCAGGGGGTTGCGATGCTCTCGAGCGTGCTGAACAGCGAACGCGCCGTATTGGTCAACATCGAAATCATGCGCGCCTTTGTAAAGCTGCGACAGATGCTCGCGTCCAACGCCGAGCTCTCTCGCCGGCTGGACGAGCTTGAGAGCAAGTATGATCGCCACTTCAAGGTTGTCTTCGACGCGATTCGAAAATTGATGTTACCTCCAGTTCGAGATCGCAAAGAGATAGGCTTCCGTTCGCGGTCACTCAAGAAATAGCTATTCAAAGGGCGTCGGCTACGATTCAGAGAAGTTGAATCAGTCGGTGCAGGGATTGGTGGGGATGTAAGTCCCAAGTGCGCCCAGAATCGTTCTTCGCGTAGAATGAACCGTGAGGTCCATAATGCGGCGGCATGTCCGAGCCGCAAACCGGATCGAAGCTAAAAGACGTAAAGGTTAGCAACGCGATGGCCAAGAAGACAAAGAAGAAGCGGGCTTCACGAAGAGGTAAACGCGCGCGAAAAGGAAAGCAGAGCACTGAAAAGGGTGGGTTGCTCGAACAAATCGCGGCTCGCATGTATGGCTCACCTTTTCATAAGGTAACTCCTAACGCAAAGCTGCCACCTATCAACCGCGATCCGAAAAGAAAACGAGAGATCGATGTTCTGCTCGAGGGCAAGGTCGTCACGCGTCCACCTCAACGCGCGATAGAGTGCAAAAATCTCGGGAAGAAAGTTGGCGTAGGAAAGATCGACGAGTTTGTCGGCAAGCTCGCGGACGTTGGCATCCCACACGAACAGGGTATTTACATTTCTCCGACAGGGTACACAGCGGGCGCCGTGGATCGAGCCCGGCCTGTGAATCTTCAGTTGTTGACGCTTACCGGCCTTACTGAGAATGGACTGGCCTCGATTACGGCAGAAGCATCTCAGCTAAAAGTTTTGTACATAGCTCAGGTGCAGGGCGTGACGGTTACGAACAATGTAGAACGGATTGAAGATGCCGGCGAGCTACTCATTTTCTTTGACGCAAATGGAGATTTTTGCGGCACCGTCGCTGATTTGATTTGGAATCAGTGGCAGGCGGGAATGATTCCCGCAGAAGCCGGGCGGTATAACATCAATCTGATCGTACCTGAGGGATGGAGGCAGATCATAGACGGGAAGGTAGAGCCCATTCTAGGAATTCAGGCCGCCGTGCAAGTAACGGCGCTTGTCTTCAAGATTCCTGGTGAGAGCACGTATCACACGCTAATTCGCGCAAGCGATGGCAAGATAGAAAAACGCCAGCTCAATGCCACTTTCGACGTGAATGTCGATCAAACAACGGTGCACACGCTGGACGCGTTCGATAACGAGTCTAATCTGGTGGCGGCGATTCACAACTTAAGCGGTATTCGCTTGACGATCCGAACGAGACTTCCGCGAATTCAGTACATGAATCGGTTCTACTATCCTCTTAGCGCGCGCGTCGTTCAGCTTTTTAAGCAACGCTGGGAATATTCCACAGTAGCCGAACAATCCGCGGATGATCTAAACATCGATGAAATCGAAGGGGCGGATCTCCGTGCCGTTTTTGAGCCATTATCTGACGCGTATCCGGGGAACCTCGTTCCAGTCGTTGTATACGACGGACCGAAGGGAAAAGCAGTCGACTTGTCCGGGATATTGCGGGCAGGTCAATACGAGCGCGTAAGTCAGTTCGAAAAACACATCCGGAAACAGCCAAGGCTGGAATTCGCAGCGTTGCTCCACGACGCCAATCTGATTCATGCGGGAAAGCTCTTGGAAGCGTCGGCCGGTTTACCGCGCGAGAAAGCGCTGCGGTTGGCTGATCGCGCACGAAGAAACGTGCTCAAAGCCCTTCGATTTAAGCCGGACTCTGCTGAGGCATATCACGATTTAGGCATCGTTCTTCAAGAGATGGGACGACATTCCGAAGCTGTGGTCAGTTTTGATCGCGCGTTGACATTGGCATCTGCGCAAGTCCCGACTTTAATCCTAAAAGCGCAGTCAGTAAGAAACTTAGCGCGGTTCGAAGAAGCACTGACAGCCTATGATCGAATTTTGACTTTGCAGCCGGACAACTTAGAAGCTCTGTATTACAGAAGCGGCGTCCTCGGAGCGCTCGGTCGATATAAGGAAAGTGTAGAAGGTTATGACGCCGTGCTGAAGATGGCGCCGACGCATTACGAATCGCTCTATTGCCGCGGATTGGGTCAGTTTCGTCTGGGATTGTATAAGGACTCTATGGGCAGCTTTAGCGATGCGCTAGGGGTTCGGCCTGCCGAATTAGATCCTCTGATCTACCGCGGGACGGCGTTCGAGATATCCGGACGAAATGAGGAGGCGCTTGCTGATTACACAACGGTATTGTTACGCGACTCGAACAAACACGAGCTGTTCATCAATCGCGGGTCTGTGCTTCGGACGTTGGGTCGGTACGAAGAGGCGTTAGCAGATTTGGATCGTGGGTTACAGCGCCATAATGACCACGCTATCGGGTGGAACAACCGCGGAGCCACTCTTGATAATCTCGGTCGTTCTGAGGAGGCGCTTAGAAGCTATGAGAAAGCGATCGAAATAGATCCGCTGAATAGAATGGCTCTAACGAATCGCGGTATTTCGTTGAGCAATTTGGGACGTGTGGAAGATGCGTTGGCCAGTTTCGATGACGCGCTGAAAATCGAGCCGGAAGAAGTATCTACGCTTCACTCGAAAGGCCTCGCGCTGTACAGACTCGGTCGATTTGATGAAGCGCTAGCGATTTATGATCACGTTCCGGCCCTCAAGCCTGACGCGCACGACACCCTGGCCAACAAGGCACTCGTCCTTGTTGAGCTAGGTCGATTGGAGGAGGCTGTCGACACCGCAAGTCGAGCGCTTAGTCTTTCGCCTCAAACAGACGACCGGTCGATGCTATTTGCGATTCGTGCAAAGGTCAGTTACCGGATCTCCCGCTTCGCTGATGTCGTAGCAGATATGGTTGAAGCTTGGAAAGTCAATCCCTCTCTTGTTCTCGCGCTAAAGGAATCACACGCTCCGTTCGTCGACAGCTTCAACGCATTACCTTCAGCAACCGCCGAACAGTCGAAACTCTATGCTGTTTTGTCGAAAGGATCAGAAAAAAGCAGCAGCGGGCGCTACCTCGTCCGCCGTATCTAAGTCGCAGTCTGGCGAATGTGCCGATCTAAGTGTTTACGCTGGAACATTGCGGCGAGGTCGCGCAAGGCTTGATTCACTGATTCGCAATCCGTGAATACTTGCGCGACTTCGTGCGCAAGAATCGCGAGTCCGCGGAGCGGACGAACGCATAAAGACTTCCACCCAGCCGAGATGCTCCGCTGGGGACCCCGGCCCTGAAGCGTAAGCCCCAGGATCACGTCACGAAAAAATTCAACGAGCCCGCGGAGCGGGCGACAGCGGAATCGGATCAATTATATCTCGATGAATCAACCGCGGTGGCGATTCGAATCATTCGTCACCCGCTTCGCGGGCTATGTTTAATTTGGGGGGTGCTAACCTGGGGTTCCGCTACGCCCCACCCCAGGTTCTACGCTGTCGCATGCTCCGCACGCTTTCCTCAAAGGACCGCAGACTGAAGGTCTGGGTTTTTGCTGATACCCGCAGCGAAGCGGGGGTCAACGCTGCCGACGATAGTCGCTCGGGGACAAGCCGGCTTCTCTGCGGAAGAGCTGTGCGAAATGGCTGGGGTTTGTGTAACCACCGTCAAGAGCAACATCCATTACGCTCTTCTTCGTTTCGCGAAGTAGTTGTCGCGCGAGGTTCATCCGTAAATTATTCTGATAGTGCGCGGGTGACACGCCCGTGGCACTCTTAAATAGGCGATGAAAGTGAAACTTGCTCAAACCTGCTTAAGCCGCTAGCCGATCGAGGTTGAGGTCTGCGGCGACGTGTTCGGCCAGCCACTCCGTTATTTGTCGCAGCTTGTAGCCAGGAAGTGATGGACTGCCGCTATGCGACTCTTCGACGGTTAGGGCGTAGTTTCGCGCAAGATGGATAGCGATCGCCTGCGCGATGCCCTGCACGAAAAGAGGACTCGACTGTTGGCGAATCAGCTCATCGCGTAATCGTTCCATCAACGAATCCAAAGCAACGTCAGTGAAAGCTGAAACGTCCCGCAGTTGGGCGTGCTCCGCATCGGCTCCGAAGACCTCTTCCAATGCGCGCTGAAGAAGCGGCAGCTCAACGAACACCAGCAGGGATTCAAAAGGTTCCGGGGTCACCGCTTTCCAGCGTGTTTCGTAAGGAGCGCCTCCAGACGTGAGAAAAAAGAACCTTTCTTAATCCGATTAGTGATCCAGGGCCGTTTGTTTTCCTGCTCCTGGAAATCGACCTCACCCGACATGGTCCATGCGAGGAATGGTTCGCTGACGGAGGGAAGGTGCAACGAATCGACGATGGGCGGCAGCGCGACAATCCATGCTTTAATCGCTCGCCATGCTTCGCCGGTACTGTGAAACAAACATTTCCCGCCCACGTAGCGTTCCAAGCCTTCAGCAGAAGTGGTCTCGGGAACTATCATGACGAAAGTGATCAGCGATCCCCGCGGGGAAACTCGAGACCGCTTACAACTCCATATCTACCGAACTGCGCTCCGAGCAATATCGTGGTTTTACAGATGGCCTGCGATCTCGAGTCGGTACTCGTGAGCTTATATTAGTTTCCAAATCAGCCTTCCTTTCAAACTATACCGCTGCCGTAGCGAATGAATGCGCGCGTTTGCTCCCCTACGCGGATAATTTAGCTGACGATAATTTGTTGAAACCCAAATATCTATCGAAAATGCATCGAAATTCGGTTGGTTTTACGAAAGCAGTAGCCGCGAGTAGCGCTAGGAATTTCAGGTGTTCAAGACAGCAAGATCAGTGTGCCATTCTTGCGCTGGTTTGAGGGATTCCGAGGACTGGAGGGACAGCAGGGACAACTCATTGTTTGTAACTAAACTACGATGTAGCGATTTGTTGTATACACTGCATTTAACATTTAGCGACGCCCGCTTGGCTCAGCAATTTAGCACTCACTCCTAAGTCCCGCCATGTCAATAACTTACAAACACTCAAAAAATGCGTTGCGTTCTTCTTGGGCGGACACTTCAACAATCCCCGTTCCCGCAACCCGACAAATGTTCTCCATAAAATCGCTGAACCAAAAGAGATTGCGCCAGCCTTGCTCAAAGATTCGCGCCATTTCGGGTGGCATCTCGTGCTTTTCGATAGTTAACTTGGTGGTTCATACGCCAATTAAATCGCGAATCGTAGTTTGTAGATGAAGCCGCCCGCTGAACCGTGAATCGCGGCATCCGAACTGTCAACTTTTCTCCCATGGGTTGAAGACTGCAACACCGGCAGCGACAATACTCCCGGTGTCGCGGGTCACGAATATGAGATTGTGTTGCAAAGCTGTAGCGGCCAATAGACCGTCGATGACGGGAAGCACTATTCCGCTCTTTAGCACCTGGGCCGTCAACAGTCCCCAGCGATCGGCTACCCTATCGTCTATCGACAAGATCCGCCCGTGAAAACGGGACCTAAGATCCGTTTCGAGCCAGGCCTCAAGCCTCACTCGTCGCCGAGCGTGGGGTAACGCCACCACACCGCGGCGAATTTCGCCAAGTGTCAGGACGCTGAGGTGAAGCAGCGTTTCATCAGTTGCTTCGATCCATGTCGTTACGCTTGGCTCCGGTCTTGGCTTGACGAGTTCCAAGATCACATTGGTGTCCAGCAGGAATCCGCTCATAGTTTGATTTCACGGCCGGGATCCTTTGAGCGACGAAGATCCAGCTTGAGACCGGCAAGAGGAGATTCGGCAAAGAACTGCACCAGACTCCGCGGCTGCCGCGCCCGTTTAGTAAGTCGCTCAAATTGTTCTGCCGGCAAAACTACGACCTGCTCTTTTCCTTGCCGCGTGACCACCTGTGGCCCCTCGTTGCGCGCGCGGCGAAATAATTCGCTGAAACGTGCTTTGGCCGTCTGCAACTGCCACGCTCCGAACGGCGGCTTAGCTACGGACTCGGCAGCTTTCTTGGATCTTCTCATAGTGGTAACCTCAGCAACTGACTAGTCTGACTAGCGCTAGTGTAACTCGGACGGTCCTCAATGCCAAGCTCCTGCTCAGGAGTCGAGGCAATCGAAGGAAAGGATCAACGTTCATGCCTCCCGGTGAGTGAGGCAGTGTATTATCTGCTGGATGGATGTTTGCTGTATCACTGGCGCAATCGGTGCGTCCCAAAGCCCGAAAGAATTTGACGCCGCGTCAGTTGGCGAAAACTTGAACACAGTGATTACATCACAGCAGGTTCCCTCGGTGGTCACCCATTATGCCGAGCTCTACATAATGGCTGACCCCCGAGGCTTCTCAGGTCTATTTGTCGCATAATGTTGGCTCACCACAGGGCGGGAACGACCGAAAAACCGGGGGTAAATGCGAAGTCGCTTCGCACCCTCGTAGAAAGACGTGTCTTCGACAACCCGATTACCGACGCGTATCTCGCGTGGTCGTGCGTTTACACTCAGAAGTTCCACGGAGACGATTGGGCGCAGGTTGCGTTAGCTGGAAATGACATTCGTCAAAACACAAGCGTCATTATCGAGTGGGGCAAACTCGTCGTTTCTGCAGCTTTACCTTTCACCCACAAACGATAGGGCAATTTTTCATTGCTGACGTTCAAAACGACGACCGCGATTTTACCGTCGGGGTTGAGAAACGCCGTGGTTTGTAAACGGTCGCGGTTAGACGAACTGATAATTCTCTTCGCGCCAGGACGGATGAACTTTGAGAAGTGCCCGATGTAATAATAGGCATTCATATAGTAAAGCTCTCCCGTTTTGGTATTGCCGTGAAGCGGGGCAAAGCAATAGTTGTTGACGTGATTTGGGCCGCCGTGTTCGTCAAGCAGGACATTCCAGTCGGTCCAGCCCACCGCACCATTGTTGAAGTCGTTGACCATATTGCGTCCGTAATTCTCGCCCCATTTCCACTCATAGATGGTGTCAAGCGAAAACGGGTAGTTGGTGGCTTCGGTGAAGAGAAGATTTTTACCCGGAAATGACTCGTGCACTCGTTTGACGTTCTCGAAATTATCCGGCGCATACCAGTGAAAGCCCGTCCCCCACACGTATTTGGCGGCTTCGGGATCGCTCAACACGGTATTGGCGCGATGAAACATCAGGTCGCGGTTGTGGTCCCAGATAATGATTCTTTTGTCGCCCAAACCCTGTTTTTTCATCGTCGGTCCCAAGTATTGCTTGATGAAATCGCGCTCTTCTTCTGCTGTCCAGATGCAAGATTCCCAGCGTTGCGTCGCCATCGGTTCATTCTGCACCGTCAGTCCCCAGACGGGAATACCGCGCTGTTCATAGGCTTTGATGAATTTGACGTAATAATTCGCCCAGGACTGGCGGTACTCCGGCTTGAGTTTGCCACCGTGTTTCAAATCATTGTTGTCTTTCATCCATGCCGGCGGACTCCAGGGGCTGGTAAACAAGGTCAACTTGCCGCCCGCAGCAATTATCGCCTGTTTGATGAAGGGAATCCGGTATTGCTCATCGTGCCTGACGTCGAAGGTTTTCAGATCCACGTCGTTGTCGGCGGTGTACGTATAGCTACTGCTGGAAAAATCGCAACTGTGAATGTTGGTGCGGGCTAAGGTGTACCCAATACCATCTTTAGGGTCGAAGAGGGCTTTCAGTACTTCCTGCTGTTTGTCTTTGGGCAGCTTGGCGAATGTCTCGGCGGCGGCATCCGTCAACGCACCGCCAATGCCAAGAAAAGTCTGAAATGTATGGGTTGGGTCAACGAAAACACACGCCTGTGTTTCGAGCGGCTGACCGAATTCCGTGAACCCCAGCTTGTCAGTTGGCGACAGGCGGTAGGAAGTTTCAGCAGCAGTTAGATAGACAGCCACCTGTTGACCCGCGATGGCAGAATTATCTTTCCCCGACAATCCAGTTGCGTGAAAGTTCAAAGATGAAACTAACGCCGCCATCACCAGCAAGATAGCCCAACGACTTTTTGTTTTCATCATCGTCATGCTCTAGTTCACTTAACTTAGTTTGTAAATTCAAACTTGTCTTTGAATCGAATATCTGCTGAGGATGAACCTATCATCAACTCAAAGTCCCCCGATTCGGCAACCCATTCCAATTTTTGATTGTAGAAGCATAGTTTTTCCTTATCGATCATGAATCTAATGGTTTTTGTCTCACCTACGTTCAGTTTTATCTTCAGAAAATCTTTCAGTTCTTTCACCGGTCTCACTACAGAGGCTACTTTATCTCTCAAATACAATTGCACTACTTCTTCTCCAGCAAATCTTCCTGTGTTTGTTATATTCAGAGAGACTTCGATCTTCTCGCTACTTTTCATTTTCTTCTTGTCTAATTTCAAATCGTCGTATTGAAAAGTCGTGTAGCTTAATCCGTAGCCAAATTCATATTTTGGATAAATTGATAAATCAAGATAGGAAGAGCGATAGTTTTTGTCAGTATCGTCCTTTGCAGGACGACCAGTATTCAAGTGATTGTAATAAATGGGAATTTGTCCTTCACTTCTTGGAAATGTAATAGGCAGTTTTGCTGAAGGGTTATAATCTCCGAACAACACATCTGCAATGGCATTTCCCGCTTCGCTGCCGAGCCACCAGGTGTAAAGAATTGCGTGTACATTGTCGGCGGTCCAGTTAAAGACCAAAGGTCGTCCGGCATTTATCAATACGACTAACGGTTTTCCGGTTGCTTGAATTGCTTTTACTAAATCTTCTTGAACTCCAGGCAAATGGATATTGCTTCGGCTTTTGGCTTCTCCGCTCATATCCCATCTTTCGCCTATGCTCAAAATAACAACATCTGATTGGTTAGCAATCTTGATGGCTTCTGCAAAACCCTCTTTTGACTCTTCTTCTATTTCGCAACCTTTGGCATACAGTAACTCTGTATTTCCTCCTACCTTAGTTTTCACGCCATCCCATTGCGAGACGATAAGTTTTGAGTAGTCTACTTCTGGTAATTCAACCGACCAGAACCCATGGTTTTCTTTTGTGGCTTTTACCATTGGACCTATAAATGCGATTGTTTTTGTGTTCTTAGAGAGTGGCAATATTTGTTTATAATTTTTCAGCAAAACAATACTTTTTGCGGCCATGTCTCTAGCGGCTTTTGTGTGTTCCGGGTTGTTGAGTTCTCTTTGTTCTCTTGCTGCGCTAGAAAATCTAAAAGGATCGTCAAACAAACCGAGCTCAAATTTCTTGCGCAGAACTCTTCGTACAGCCTCATCTACCAAAGCAATTGGCACTTTGTTTTCTTTAACTAATTGCGCCAAATTGTCTTTATATGCACGGCTTTCCATATCCATGTCGCTTCCTGCCGTTATTGCAGAGAGAGCAGCTTCTTTACCATCTTTTACATAGCCATGATTTATCATTTCCCCGATAGATCCCCAGTCGCTTACTACAAACCCTTTGAAGTTCCATTTCCCTTTCAGAATATCACTCTGCAAATATTTGTTTCCTGTTGCAGGAACTCCGTTCAAATCATTAAACGAATTCATAAAAGTTGCCGCTCCGGCATCTGCTGCTGCCTTGAATGGCGGTAAGTACGTTTCCCATAATTGTCTTTCACTCATGTCTACTGAGTTATAATCTCTGCCACCAATTGCAGCTCCATAGGCAGCAAAATGTTTGGCACAAGCCATAACGGCGTCAGTATTTCCTAATCGTTCACCTTGAAAGCCTTTTACTCTTGCATAAGCTATTTTAGAACCGAGATAAGTGTCCTCTCCGGCGCCTTCCATTACTCTTCCCCAACGAGGATCACGAGCAATATCAACCATCGGTGCAAAGGTCCAATGAATTCCACTTGCTGACGCTTCGGTTGCGGCAATTCGTGCCGATAATTTTATGGCATGCAGATCCCAGCTCGCTGCTTCTGCCAAGGGGATTGGGAATGTAGTTTTGTAGCCATGAATAACATCTTGACCGAACAATAATGGGATTCTTAGTCGAGATTGCATGGCCATTTCCTGGTATTCTCTAGTGTGTTGCACCCCCAGAACATTCAGCATTGAACCTACTTGACCCTGTCTAATTTGGTCAGGTGTGTTGCCGTCCTTTGTTATTGGACCAGTTGCCTTCCAATCCCCGGTATATTGATTTAATTGACCGATCTTCTCTTCAACGGTCATCTGTTCCATTAAAGCATCTACTCTTTGGTCAATCGTTGTTTGTTGAGCAGTGCAAACAATGGAGGAGACTATCGCTATTACCAAACACAGTAATGAGATGGGATACTGACGTGTTTGCATTTGAGCCAGCAGATGCAATGTTTCGAACCTAAAAGTTTCTAACGACTGTGTAGGTGTATAAGGTGGATGACATGTGGCGCGTCTTTCGTGATTGCGATCCTTCCGATAATGGCAACACCCGAAGCCGTGTGTTAAGGGCCGCGGCAACGTCTCTATTTTCCGTTCAATAATACTTCCACGTAGACTGGCAAATGATCAGACGGGTATCTGAGATTGTTAGAATCACTCAAAACAGCATGTTTCTTAACTATCATTCGTGACGGATCAGAGATAAAAATATAGTCAATCAATCTTGTGACGGGTTCATTAAACTTGAACCCGTTGAAAGTTCCGCTCGGTCCAAAAGGTTTGGCTTCAGAAACATCCCTGGAATCTGTCATTACCTTTTTCAAGTTTATCCAGAGGTCAGAACCTGGTTCAGAATTGAAATCCCCCATAAAAATAACTGGATGGTTTTTTAGATTCACTTCCTTAATTTTCACTAAAATTAACGCTACTCCCTTTGTCCTTGCCACAACTCCACTATTATCCAAATGGGTATTGAAAACCCAAAAAGTCCGTTTGGTTTTCTTATCTTTAAGTAAAACGTAGGTGCAAATTCTTATATACGAAGCATCCCAACCCTTTGAAACCCGATCCGGTGTTTCCGAAAGCCAAAAGGTGTGGGTTTCTTTCATTTGAAACCTGGCCTTGTCATAAAATATGGCGGATGCTTCACCTTTACCTTCGCCATCTCTGCCAATTCCAACGTGATCGTAATTGCGAAGAGTATTTTCTAAATCAGCAACTTGATTAGGCAATGCTTCTTGAATCCCCAAAATATCAGGCGCATAGAATTGAATTTGAGAGGTCAAAAAACCTTTACGGTGGTTCCAACCGTTATCTCCGTCTACTGCTACATCTAACCTAATGTTGTAGGACATTATTTTTAGATTTTGAGCGTTCGCGTTAAAGGCAAAAAGTAATATGAAAACCAGGGCGATGTTTTTCATAGTATTTGTTCTTAAGAGTTTGGCTCTTATCTCATTTGAGACCTGGAAAGCAGTTTGCGCATCAGGCGCTTTGGGCGTGACCGTCTTCTGATTCTTCTTGGTCAGTTATGCTGCCCGATACGTGATGGCGCGCTGAAGCGCGATCTTCTTTCCCTTCGAGCGCGCATCGGCGTCATCGCGCAGCACGATTCTGATGGTGTGCGCGCCGGATTTGAGACCGTAAACGTGCCACAGACCGTTGTCATGTGTGCGTTCGATGATGAAGGCATCCAACTGCCCGGCCTTTTTACCATCAAGGTAAACGTCGGCGCGTCCGCCTTCCTGCGAGAATTCGCCAACGAGCGCCAAGGCCACGCCGTTGAAGTTGAGCGAAGCCTCCGCGCCCGCGCTGTTCGCTGCTTTGCCGATAATCTCTTTGTCTTTGCCAACCGTGTCATCCACCCAAGCGCCTTTCCATTGCCACGCGGCGTCATCGAATTTCATGAGCTTGTCGGGGATGCCCGGATTCCACTGTTCCAGTTTCCAGGCTTTCGGCTCCTGCTGCGGGATGATCACTTCGGCCTCGGTGACTTTGCCACCAGCCATCTCGATGACTTTCAGTGCACGCCTGACCGTTGATTCAGTGATCGTATTGAACGAATAGTTCGTGTAATTGAACTTCTTGTCGGCGATGTCCGCAATACCCGATTTCCATTCATCAGGAATGCTAGCGTAACCGATCATTACACCGAGTATTCCGCCAGCACTCGAAGGATTGCAGTCGGAATCTTGGCCCGCGCGTGTGGAGACATCAAGCGTCGTGGTGAAATCGCCTTTGCCATACAACAACCCAAGCGCGACATATGCGCCGTTCAGGCGTGCGTCAATATTGAACGGAGCGTTCGCGCCATCCGGGCAGACATCATCCTTATCCCACTTGTCCTCAAGCAACTGCCACGTCTTTTTCCAGTCTTCCGGATGCTGTGCCGACCAGTTAAGTACGTCACGAATGACCTTCGCATAACCGCTCTGCGCCGGAATCGAGGCCAGCCCCGTCTCAACCACTTTGCGCGGATCGTTTTCAAAGAAAGCCGCCGCATACATTCCGCCGAAAAACATTCCGCCATACACTCCGTCACTGTAATTCATGACGTGGCCGACGCGGTCGGCGTATTTGTTCGCTTCCTGCGGCAAGCCCGGCGTCATCATGCCGATGAAGTCCGATTCGATCTGGAAATCAATGTCATTCGCGTGAACGTTGTACCTCGGATGCCCCGACCACGGAGCTTTGATCCCCTGGTTGAGCAAGCGCCGCGCGCCCGCGTTCGCATGCCAGAGGCTGTACTTTGAATCCCTGAATGCTTCGCCGAACTGCTCGCACGTCGCGTTCAGTCCGACGCGATCCATCACTTCAGTAAAAGTCATCTCAACGTACAAGTCATCCTGCACAATCGCATTCGAGACCATTTCCGGTTTCCATTTGATCTCACCTTCGTTGATTTTGCCGTTGGATTTGAATTCAGTCGGAGCACCGAACGAAACGCCGATCATCTGTCCGGCCCAACCTCCGCGAATTTTATCTTCGAGAACCTGACGCGACAGGCTGCGAGCCTTTACGCCGCTGCTGTTCCTTGCCCCAACTGACAGCCGGGCGATGCCAAGCATCAGGCTTAGCGATACCGCAATGATCATTTGTGTTCGCATATTCTCCTCCTATCTTGTGGACAAGATTGCTTCGATCTCCCGGCGCCAGGGCGTGGAGGGCTGAGCTCCCAATTTGGTTACCGAGAGAGCCCCCGCCGCGTTGGCAAATCGCACTGCCTCACGCAGTGGTTTCTTCTCCGCCAGCGCCACCGCTAAAGCTCCGTTGAATACGTCACCAGCGGCCGTCGTATCTACAGGTGTGACGCTAAAGCCAGGAACGATTCCGCAAAACTCTCGTCCCGCGACATACGTTCCTTGTGAGCCCAATGTAATCAGGGCTGTTTCCACTCCGCTGGCAAGAAGCGCCGTGGCCGCTGTAGCTGCTCCTGCTTCATTTTGGATGGTCACGCCAGTGAGTAATTCAGCCTCTGATTCGTTGGGCGTGAGGATTGAAACCCGCCTGAGAATTTCATCATCCAGTGGTTGTGCCGGCGCCGGGTTTAGAATCACGATCGTTTCAGGACCAGCGAGTTGTACCGCTGCCTTGACGGTCTCAAGGGGGGATTCTAACTGGATGAGCAGAACTCTTGCTGAGGAAATGATGTCTCGCGTCCTCTCAATATCCTCAACTGACAACTTCGCGTTCGCGCCGGAGGCAACGGCGATGCTGTTTTCTCCGTCACTGCCGACAAAGATGAGAGCGACTCCCGAAGGTGCGCTTGCATCTTTGATGATGCAGTCCACATTGATGCCGTCGTCGGCAAACCCTTTGATTGCCTGCTCGCCGAATAGATCATTACCGACACGAGCGATGAAGGTGACCTGTCCACCGGATCGGGCTGCTGCCACGGCTTGATTAGCGCCTTTCCCGCCAGCCGCCATCAAGAATTCCCCACCGATGATGGTCTCACCCGGTTTGGGAATTCTCTGCATTTTGATGATCATGTCGGTATTGGAACTGCCGACTACGACGATTTTTTGCATAGCGCAGCCTCGCTCAGGCAAATCTTGAGAAGATGATCACTCCCAGACCAACGATGAAGGACGCAAACATCAGCGCGAGCAAACGATTGGTACCGGCAGGGGCTTGCTTGAATTCCTTCCACACGAAGACACCCCAGAAGGCGGCGACCATCGTTGCTCCTTGTCCCAAACCATAGGAGATAGCAAACCCTGCGGCTCCCGATGCAATGATGCTGAAAGACATTCCGAGTCCCCAGACCATCCCACCCAGGATGCCGATCCCATGCAAGCGCGCGTTCCCTTTGCTGAAGTAGTCGCGAATAGAAACAGGCTCGCCAACGAAAGGCTTCACCATCACGATACTGTTCCACACGAAATTCGAGAGGAACAAGCCCAGCGAGAAGATAACCACAGCCGTGTAGGGGCTTAGTTTGCCCGCTTCCGGATGGACGAAATCGGTGGACATCGAAGCCGCGACGAATCGATAGAAAAAGCCCATCAGCACACCAGCCATGATCGAGAGAAAGCCGCCCAGCCGAGAGACCTTCTGTCCCTGCGAGGGCAGCTTTTTGTAAGCCAGCGCGTCCACGATGATTGCCACGACCACTGCCGCGACACCAGCGAACAGCCAGTACGGATTGCCAACCGGAGCGGCGGCGTAGTTTGTAACAACTCCCAGCGCGAGAGCCAGACCAACCCCAATGGGGAAAGCCACTGCCATGCCGGCGATATCAATGGCCGCGACCAAAAGAATGTTTGATAAGTTGAAGATGATTCCGCCCAACAAAGCCGACCACACTGCCTGGCTGCTGGCCTGTCTGAGGTCAGGCAGGAAGCTGCGCCCGGCAGAACCCATACTCCCCATGGTCAGCGCCAGAATCAGAGAGAGCGACAGCACACCGATGGCATAGTCCCAGTAGAAGAGTTGAAAGCGCCATTCCTTGCTGGCAAGTTTCTGTGTATTTGCCCACGACCCCCAGCAGAGCATGGTGATAAAACACATAGCGACGGCCAGGGCATAAGACTCAATAATTACCATTTTGGGACTCCCTCACGAGCGGCGCGACGCGGGCCGCGATAGAACAATTTGGGAAGACCGAGTTTCAACCGCGCAAGTCGTTGCTATTTCCCCCTCTGATAAACGCGGACGTAGTCTATTTCCATTCTCTGAGGGAAGATCGTGTCGTCAACGCCCTTGGCTCCGCCCCAAAGTCCACCAATCGCCAGATTCAGAACCAGATGAAAATTCTTGTCAAAAGGCCACGCTTCCCAGCCGGCGCCTTCATTCTTGTAGCTGAAGACTTTGGTTTTATCGACGTAAATATCGACTTTTTCCGCGTCCCATTCCAGCGCATAGACATGGAAAGCTGTTTGCGCATCAGCCACTTTAAGCGTGGCGGTCTTCTCATTTTTCCGGGGCCAGTTATACGCCTTAGTGTGAGTCGAGGCGTGAATTACTCCCGGATCGAAACCAACGTGCTCCATGATGTCAATCTCGCCATTGTCCGGCCAGAATCGATCACCATAGGTTGTCTTTGACGGTAACATCCAAATGGCGGGCCAGGTCCCACGCCCGGCCGGAAGTTTGGCCCGGATTTCAAAGCGTCCGTATGTCCAGTCGCCTTTTCCAGAGGTCACCAAACGGGCTGAGGTATAGTTATTGGAATTTATTCTTTCCTTGTGGGCTTCGATAATAAGTTTTCCATGCTCGACCCGCGCGTTAGTCAACTTGCCGGAGGTGTAATACTGAAGTTCTTTATTGCCCCAGCCATGACCGCCAACCTTGTACTCCCACTTCTTTTGATCCGGCAGACCCTTGTAATCAAATTCATCTGACCAGACCAATTTCCAATCACCCCGACGCGCGAGCAGTTCAGGCGAGCTCCGCCCACTGCCGATAACGAGCAGGCTAAGAATGGAAACCAAAGTCAGTAGGATTTTCATAAGCCGAGATAGCTGCCAGTATAAGAGCTTCGAGCCGAGATGAAACCATTCAGGTTTTCCGATTAACTCTTCCTCGAAAAAACACTACCGGAAACTCTGGAAGTCAGCGAGAGGAGCAGCTACCGGCGCGCTTGCGATTTGGCAAGCGAATCACCCAGCGTCCAGAAGGACGCCCCCCAACACCAGATCTTTCAGTAGGAAGGCTCCAGAGCCGGAAAGAGCAGGGAATCCGCCGAGGCTCTTTTCCCATCCCGGTAACGAAAAGAGAAAGGTCAGCGTCGTGAGAAACGTTAATACGGCAAGCATGTTACCCACGGCTGACGATTTTGCCGATAATGCTCGAATGGCGATCAGGACAGCAGCCGTGACTTCGGCGACGCCGATAATGTTGGAAGTAGTTTGCAGGCTGAAGACTTTGTACATCCAACTCATCAACGGGCTGGTCTCCATCAGCGATTGAATGCCCGCCGCTTCATACGCAGTGAATTTCATTGCGCCGATCCAACCGAGAATCAAAACCAGACCATAGCGCAGGAGAAACTCCCCCAATGTCTGCATGCGTGATGAGTAACTATTCTGATTCAGTTCCATTTCCATAATCATCCCGCTCGACCCTTCGCGTAATTTAGGTGGCGAATGGCATCAGAAATCAACGCTCTCCAAAAAGAGTCAAAACCAAATCAAAAACGTAGTTGCCCGACGATTACGCGCTGACAGGCAAAACTCGTCCGCTTGTAATCGCCGGGCCGTTCCGGTCTAAACAGATGAAGGAGCAGATTCTGAAACTAAACTTGAATCTGCTCCTTCGAATTCGGTTACAGCGTTAGAACTCGAAACGCACCATCCATTGCACGGTGCGGTTCGGCCGATATCCACTGACTGCCCCAAATCCGGTTCGATTTGTTATCGGATCTGCCGCATTGCCTGGCCGTAACGTACTGCTTCCGGGAGCGGTAAAACTGGCGCCAAAAAAGTTCGCAAACGCGCCCTGTGTATGATTCAGAGCGTTGAACGCATCAAGACGGGCTTCAATTCTGAAATTTTCCCAGAAAACAAACTTCTTCGAGAGCGACATATCCCAGTTGTTAATCGGAGGCGCGTTGATGAGAAGATCATCACGGTTTGTCTCCAGACCCATGCTTCCTACGCTCGGAGCTTGAAAAGCGGCAATATTAAAGACATGAAAATCGTCTTTTACGCTTACAGCTTTGGGGTCACCGATGAGAACGCAGCGGGCAGCATTACTGCTCGATGAACCAGTCAGATTAATCGTGCCGTAACCGAAGATACCGCAAGTAACCAATTCAGGTTCTCCGCTTTGAAAGCGATAAATACCGGAGAGTTGCCAACCATTGGTAATAAACCCGAGATAGCGGTTCCTGGTTGGCTTTGGCAGTTCATAAACCCAGTTGAAGTTGAAGTTATGGGTGCGGTCAAAACCCAGACGTCCGTAATCAATTTGTCTATTTCCATCAATTCGAACACCACCTTCTTCATCCGAAGAGGTAACACCACGCGCCCTACTCCAAGTGTAATTTCCATTCACAAGTAACCCTTTTGCAAAACGACGGGTACCTGTAATTTGCAGTGAATGATAGTTAGAATTTTCTACGAACTCTAACAGTCTGATGTCAGCAAATCCTTTAAATGGACGATAGAAATTAGCCGGAAGCGCACTGGATCCAGGTATCGTCGGGTTCAACGCCCTCGTTGGATCCTGATTTTGCGGCAAAAACGCTGAGCCAAATGGTGTTGAATTTATTGAACGATAGTGCGGCAAATGGTGTGACTGGGAGCCAACGTAAGCAACATCCAAAACTGCGTCAAACGGCAGCTTGTATTGAACGCCGAGGTTATATGAATTAGTGGATGGAATTTTCGCATCCAATTCAATTGCCCTGATTGATTGTGGATTAAGATTTCCCGGGACACCCGAAGTAATGTCCTGCAGTCGTCCGAAATCGAAGTTGGCAATAATTGTGTTCGGCGGATTTTCGTTATAATCATAAATCAGGTTACCTTGTGGGCGATCATAAAATATCCCAAAGCCCCCGCGTATGATTAAGTTATGATTTCCGGTGACATCAAATGCAAAACCTAAGCGCGGAGCAAATTGAATGCCTTGATTCTTCGTCAAACCTTCTTCAACACCACCCGTACCGGCAAGAAAAAGTCCATTAGCAACATCGCCCGAACCCGGCACAATTTTTCCAACATTCAAATCTTGAAGGGTGTTGGCAAAAGTCGGCACAACCCCAGCCGCTAATAAAGCAGGGTCAATCGCGCGACGGATAGCTGTAGGACCGCCGCCGCTACAAGTAGCAGCTCCTCCGATGCAAACCGGGAAATAAAGCCTTGGGGCATTAGCAGGATTATATGCACTTACTACGAAATTCGAAGCCAAGAGATTTGCATCCCTCGCGGGAGGTAACCAAGAGAATCGCATTCCGTAATCGAGTGTCAGCCGTCTTGTAAGTTTCCAGTTATCTTGAACATAAAACTCAATGTTGTTGTATTTGTAATTTCCGGTTGTGCCGGAAGACGCTTGCGAATAGTTGTTGTAAATACCTGTGGCGGCATTTGCAAAACCGAAGTTCGTATCAAACGGATTATTACCACTGTCCGAAAAGCTGATACCGCCATTCTTCAGAATTCTGTTGGTCTGAAGTTTGGTGCTCCAGTGGTAGAAAACTCCGAACTTGGTAACATGGTCTCCGAAAATCTTAGAAAGACTTCCAGCTATGTCATCGGTTCTGCTGTTATAAGTTTGCGGCGCCGCACCAGCTTGATAACTGGGTGCGTTGCCGATATTTGAACCACCAAAACCGAATTGCGTAAGAATGTCGTCAACAACCGCGTCTGGATAGACTAAAGGCAGGTCTTGAAGTCCCGTAGCAGTGCGCGTGTACTTGTCCGTATTCGGCCGACCGTCAACAATATTTTTACTAAAACCGTAGGTGAATTCAACAACTGTGCTTGGATTAAGGATTCCAGTTAAAGTACCGGCATAACTGCTTCTTGGCAGGGTTTGCTTGATGCCGAATTGTCCTAAATTTCCAAAAAGGATAAATCCTAAGAAATTGTAAGGACTTATACCAAGGGTGTCATTATTGAGTCTGCGACCTGAGAGTCTCCAATTGTCGTCAATATTGTAGTCGAGTCGCAAAATGTCATTACGTTCCTTGGTTGTACTCGGTATTTCTTCCCTGTAATTAAAATTCTCACTTCCGACCGGAGTATAGTTCGGCAACGGATATAAAGCGAGAATTTTTAGACCCGGTGCATAAAGCCGACTTGCTGGAATTCTTCCCAGAACGCCACCATCCCTGAAACATCCAGTGGTATTGGCAGCACTACAAGGCAATCCCAAAGTGTGGTCTTTGATAAAATTAAACAAAGCTCCGTTAGCACCGCGTGATTGAGAAAAATCCCCAGTCCGCTCAAGCGCAGTCGGAACTCGAACATTTCTTACAGAATTAGGCGTTGTTCGTGGAGTCCATTCCTGATTCCAAAAAAAGAAAAGTTTTTTCTTGTCTGTGTTGAAAACCCCCGGGATATAAACCGGTCCGCCAATTCTATAGCCTTTGTCTTCCTGATCGCTAATCGGCCTAATTCGGTTATTTCGGTTATTGTCAAAGGTATTGGCGTTAAGTCCTGTATGGCGGCGATAGAAATAAACCGAGCCGTGAAAATCCTTTTTACCACTATCGGTAATCGCAAGTATCTGGGCGCCGGATGAGCGGCCGTATTCCGGTTGATAGGTGGAGGTAAGAAGTTTGAATTCGCCAACGGAATCTAGCGGGATTCTGGAAAGTTGAGAATTGTTGCCAACGTCAACGCTCGTTATTCCGTCAATCTGAACATTGTTTGAATTTGTCCTGACCCCATTTACACTCAAGCTAGAACTATTTTCAGTATTGCCGTCTCCTGCACCCGTAACGACCACGCCCGGCGCCAGGGTTGCAAGGTTGATATAGCTGCGTGTCTTAACACCCGTATTTCTAATTACCTCGCTTTGAATGGTAAAGGAACGCTCACCACTGTCCGCTTGGACAGGAGTCGCTTCGCTCGTCACAGTCACCGTCTCGGTAACTGCTCCCACTGCCAAACTTAGATTGCCAAGCGACAGCTTGTCGTTTGCAAAGAGCATTACGCCTTTTCGCTCCTGCTTTTTGAAGCCGGCAGCTTCAACTACGATGGTGTATGTTCCGGGCGGAACTAGTGGCAAGACAAAACGCCCTTCGCCGTCGGTAGTTGCCGTCAAAGAAAAGCTTTTCCCCTCTTCGGTAACGGTCACGGTTGCATTTGCAACAGCAGCCTGTTGCGGATCAACGACCGTTCCGGTGATCGAACCACTCGTAGTTTGAGCCAAAACTGCTCCTGTGCAGAACACGAAGAGCATGGCGAACATTGACAGCATTCTTAGACGCATAATCTACCTCCCCGTTAGTGGGTGAAATTCGTGCCTCGCTACGTTGCGACAGATAATGCACGATATCGGTTTTCTGATTCTTCATGACCGCGCGTTCCCGCGCCTCTGAGCGTTCAGAACTCATCGCCCATTACCCCGCGGCACCACAATCCGTGCCTGAGTTTGTTGATTCATGCTCTTGATGGAGTAAGCCATTCTCGCCCTCGCTTCAAGCGAGAGAGCGAGACTTGGCAACGCTTCTTCAGGATCGCAATCACTTTGGAGACGAATTAACTGCCGCAGAAATCTGAGTTGCTTTAGATATCGGCCACACCAGGCACAAACGATCAGGTGAAGATGTAACGACAAACGCTCGCGGAGACTCAGTTTGCGGTCAAGCGACTGAGACATCAGCGGCACCATCTCCCGACAGGGTCGCTGCCTGCGCAAGAGCCGAAATCCAGCAGCTTTCATGGTTCTCAGGTATAAGTGCAATGCCCATTTACCGAAGCCCGTCCATCAGATTGGAATTGCGAGCTAATTTGAGATTTGAAATCCGAGTTACCGGCAGGGTGGGCAAGAAGCCCCGCGCTGTTCATTTCACCCAGCTTATGCTCGCTTGTTTGGTGATTGCGGTTTATAATTTCTTAAGCTCAACGGGAAAATATCCTTGGTAGTCTGAAATGTCTTTGGCTGTTCAATGTAAATATCGCGAAAAAAATATCACGCAGGTGAAATTTTCCTGAAAAATTATGGATGTGTAAGAGATGGTAGCGGTTAAGCAAGAAAGAGCCGCAAGGTGTTACGAATTCGGTCCGTATGTCGTGGACGTGGCAAAATCTGTCTTGCTGCGGGATGGGGAGATCGTGCCGATTGGTTTGAAAGCCTTTGAGGTGCTGCTGGCGTTGATCCAGCATCAAGGAGAGGTGCTGAAGAAAGACGAGTTGCTGAGAGAAGTCTGGCCTGACACGGTCGTCGAAGAGAACAATCTGGCTCGAACAATTTCCGCGCTGAGAAAAGCGCTGGATGATCACTTGGATGCGCCTCAATATATCGCGACGATTTCGGGGCGAGGCTATCGTTTTGTGGCTGGCGTAAAAGAAATAGTCAAGGGGGGCGAGGCTTTTAGTGAACTGGTACCGGAAAGGTTTAATAGGCACCTGGCAAGCGTTGAAAGCGAGGCGCATATCGTCCCGACTGTTCCAGCGAAACGGGATGGGCGACTTAGCAGCCGACATTACAAGCAGGCACTGGGCGCGGTGCTGCTGCTGCTGGTCGTCGGGGTGATTATCGCGTTGGTGGTTGCAAAGCTTCGCCCAAGGCCGCAGGCTCCATTGCAAAGGAAGCTCTGGCAATTGACCTTCGACAGCGGTCTGGAAAGTGAGCCGACCTGGTCGCCCGACGGGAGCCTAATCGCATACAGTTCGGATCGTTCCGGCAATTTTGACATCTGGGTGCAGCCGGTCGGAGAAGGCAATCCCGTCCGCATAACCACTTCTCTTGCTCATGACTGGCAGCCGGATTGGGCGCCGGAGGGCAATCGCCTCGTCTTTCGCTCTGAGCGTGATGGCGGCGGGCTACATGTTGTTCCGATACTTGGCGGGAACGAACACAAAGTTGCGTCCTTCGGGTACAGTCCGCACTGGTCACCTGACGGCACACAAATTCTCTTTTTCAGCTCAATTCTGCGTACCAACACTGCCGAGGTTCCCAAACTCTATTTGGTTGGACTTGATGGCAAGCCACCGCACGAAGTCTTGACTGAGCGTCTTGCCGAGTTCACTACGTTGCGCGCAGCTTGGCATCCCGACGGTCAGCGGGTCTCGCTGTGGGGGAATCATCGCCGGCATGGACTCGGGTTCTGGACTGTCCCGCTGGCAGGTGGCGAACCTGTCAGATCTGAATACGCCTCGATGGTCACTGAACAGTTGAAAGAAGCTCGGGTGGTTTTCGCGGATTTCCAATGGGCGGCTAGTGGGGATGCACTTTACTTTGAGGGAGTTTCCGCGAGTGTGAAAAACCTCTGGAAAGTGACTGTGGAGCCTCGCAGCCTGCGCTGGATAGCCGGGCCGGAACGTCTGACTACGGGCGCTGGTCTGGATACTGACATCGCGCTCTCTCAAGACGGCAAGAAACTGGCCTTTGCCTCGCGCACCGAGCACACCCGTATCTGGTCGTTCCCGTTCAGCGCTCCAACAGGACAGGTCAGGGATGGCGGTCAGCCCATCACCGGAGCCGGGATGGATGCTTACTTTCCCGATCTGACCCCCGATGGCCGCAAGCTCGCGTTTGTTACCAACCGCGCCGGGAAACGGGAACTACGAGTGAAATCGCTCCCGGATGGTCACGAAGCCATATTGATAACCGATGATATATCTCGTTCTTCACCGCGCTGGTCGCGTGATGGTAAGTGGCTGGCCTACAGCCGTGAAAATACCGCCAAATCAGTAAGCGCGCAGAATCGCTGGGACATAGCCCTATTGTCGGTAGATAGTGGCGATGAGCAGGTGCTTACTACTGCGGGTCCGCTGGTCGAGCCGACCTGGGATTGGTCTACCGACGGAGCTTGGATACTGGCAGGATTGATGCGCGGCACGCCAGTGCAACGGTTGATCGGCATGATTCCGGTCGCGGCAGCCCCGCACGCCGAAGCTCAAATGCGGGTGGTGACTTCTCACCCGGAAGAGAATCTCTACCAGGCACGTTTTTCGCCCGATGATCGTTGGATTAGTTTCAACACCGCCAAAATGAATCAAGCGGGAATATCGACCATTTATGTCGTTCCCAGTGCGGGCGGCACCTGGACGCGCATCACTGAAGGCCGCACCTTTGACGACAAACCGCGTTGGTCGCCGGACGGACGGATGCTCTACTTCATTTCGAATCGGACTGGTTTCTTCAACGTCTGGGGTATCAAGTTCGATCCGGTGGCCGGCAAGCCCGTGGGAGAGCCTTTCCGCGTCACGGCTTTTGACAGCCCCAGTCAGATAATTCTGGAGAACGTCAGAATCATGGAGCTGGCATTAGCCGGTGACCGGCTGATCCTGCCAATGATGGAAGTCTCCGGGAACATCTGGATTCTCGAGAATGTCGAACGATAAGCGTTACGATTTCAAGCACGCTCTGCTGACCGGGCCGATCTCGTAACCCGCAGCTCGCAGTCGTTCAGGACATGGCTGACACGATTTCCGTTAGACCCAGACAACACTTCCTCCTTCATAGATGGGTTTCACCCTATGCCCCTCTATATGTGCTCGCGCACCGAATCACGTTTCTCTCTTCCTTTGAGCGCGCATCGCCGTTATACCGCATCATGAATCGTGGCTCACATAACTAAGCGCGAGACCAATCACCATCCTTCAGGTCTAAGAAATTTCATGACAGCTTCCCTTATAGATTCAATCTCTTCTTAACCAATTAGGTGAAAGATAACCCTGAAGATGTTTCGTGCCGCACTCCCACTCGGTATAAAGGTCGAGTGATTATCCGAACGCCTGACCGTTTCCGTTTCCATTGTCAGTCGTGCGGTGTATTCACTTCCCTTCTTTAATTAAGTCGCGGTAGAAGAAGAAGCGAAGGCCGCCTCGGCGCTTAATCACCCAAACATTCTTACAGTCTATGAAATTGGCCGTGCCGAAGACGCTACTTTTATTGCTACTGAGTTCGTCGATGGCGTCACACTGCGACAGCACATGCGTCAGCGGCTCAAGCTGATCGAAGTACTCGACATTGCGACGCAAATTGCCTCGGCACTTGTTGCCGCGCACGCCGCCGGCATTGTTCATCGCGACATCAAGCCAGAAAACATCATGGTGCGCACGGACGGCATCGTGAAGGTACTGGACTTCGGCCTGGCGAAGCTGACCGAAAGGCAAGACTCATCAACGGGACCCGAAGAAACAACGATTGCACTTGTCAATACCGAGCCCGGCGCTGTTCTTGGAACGGTTGTTTACATGTCGCCGGAACAGGCCGCTGGACGTGAGGTTGATGCACGCTCGGATGTTTGGAGTCTCGGCGTCGTTCTCTATGAAATGATAACCCGGCGTGCGCCATTCGAGGGCGCGTCAAAGAGCCACATCATCGTTGCGATTACCGACCGTGAGCCATTGCCGATAACTCACTTCGCGCACGATGTACCAGAAGCGCTCGAATGGATTATCGCTGAGGCGCTGACTAAAGATCCTGAAGAACGCTGTCAGACAGCGAAGGAAATGCTCGGCAAGTTGAGACGATTGAAGCAGCGGATCGAGTCCGGTGTCTTGCCAACATCGCCGTCAAATCTCAATCGTTCCGCACCACCACAGTCATCACGCGCGCCAACCAGAAACTCGAATGTAGTCTCACTCGCAGAGAAAGAGACGCGGCAAGACGTCGGAAGATCGACAGCGCGCTCAGGAGATCTTGCCGACACGCGAGCCCTCTCAAGCGTTGAATTCGTAACCGCGCAGATAAAGCAACATAAGAAGGCGTCTATTGCGGTGCTCGTGTTCGGCTTTTTGGTTGCCAGTGCGATTGGCTTCGGACTGTACAAGTTGTTCACTCAACCTAAACAGTTCGGTCCGGTAAAGATGACGGCGCTAACGACGGGCGGGAAAGTCAATGGCGAGGACATAAACGGTCAAGTCGCGATTTCGCCTGATGGTAAGTACGTAGTTTGCGCCGCGAACGATGCGAAACAGCAAGCCAGTTTGTGGCTCAGGCAAGTATCGACGAACAGTCTGGTGCGGGTGGTTCCTCCGGAAAGCGGTGGTTACCTGGCGACAACTTTCTCGCGTGACGGTGAATGGATTTACTACGTGGCCACGTTGGAAAGAAACAAGTTCGTACCTACGCTCTATCGCATTCCCGTCCTGGGTGGCAGTCCGGCAAAAGTGCTTGACCGCGTCTTCAGTGCTATTGCGTTCTCTCGTAACGGCGAGCAATTCGCTTTCGTGCGGAAGAATGAGGAAGATATGTCGCTGATGTTGGCAAGTACCAACGGCAGCGAACAAGCCAAGACCATTGCCGTACGCAAACAACCGGATGGCTTCTCTACTTCTGGCCCGTCATGGTCACCAGACGGAAAGCGAATTGCTTGCGGCATTTTCAATGGAACGGGGGCCGGGTACTCGACCGTCGTAGAAGTTCCGGTCGAAGGTGGAGACTCGAGGCCCATCGGTTCTGAAAAATGGGCCAGGGTCGGTCGAGTAATTTGGCTCGAGGACGGCAGCGGCTTGATCATGACGGCTCAGCCTGAGTCTTCATCTATCGGCACGCAGATTTGGTTTCTTCCATATCCCAGCAGCGAGGCGCGACGGATAACGAACGACTTGAACGGTTATGGAGAAGTTAGCCTGGGGTTGACGTCAGATTCAGGCACTATCGCTACGATCCAACAGGTGAACTACAGTAGCATTTGGATCACTGCTCCAAATGAAGATGAAAGTCACGCACGACAGATTCTCAAAACCAACCTTCCTGAAACGGTCGCATGGACACCGGATGGGAAAATAGTTTATGCGAGTCGCACAGGAGAGACTTGGGACATTTGGATGGTTAATCGCGACGGCTCAGAAAGCAAGCAATTGACAGCCGACGCTTTCATCGACCAGCAACCATCGGTTTCTTCCGATGGTCGCTATATCGTTTTCCAATCCAATCGATCGGGCAGTCGGAACATCTGGCGAATTGATGTTGACGGTAACAACCCAAAACAACTGACCGATGGCAGTTATGTTGACGAGTCTCCGGTTTGTTCTCCTGATGGTCGCTTTGTGATTTTCACATCGATGCGCTCAGGTACATCGGCCATTTGGAAGGTGGGAATTGATGGCGGAGCTCCAGTGCAATTAACTAATCACCCTTCCCAACTCCCATTGATATCGCCTGATGGCAAGCTGATCTCGTACTACTATCTTGATGAACAAGCAAACAACCAACCCAAGTTGGCAATGATTCCTTTCGAAGGTGGCGAGTCTGTAAAGCGGATTGATCTTCCTCGTACCGTTCAACCTATCGCGTTTGCATGGCTACCTGATGGGCGGTCGATCGGGTACCTGGATACCGGATCCGGGATCCTAAACGTTTGGAGTCAACCTATTGACGGCAGCGCGCCAAAACAGTTAACTAATTTCAAATCAGAATTCCTAACCAGTTTTGCCGTCTCGCGCGATGGGAAGATTGCGGCATACCGCTTTTCCGCGACCAGAGACATTGTTCTGATTAAGGGTTTCCGATAACTCGCAAATGTTGAGAAATTGCTATACTTAGAGCCAGACACCAGCAGACTCAACGGCTTCGCCTCAAAAGTCCGAAATCCCACCCACGGGCAGTGGGTGGATTCTTCAGATCTTTTCTAGCGAGGAATGCTCTTAATCCCACCCACGAGCAGTGGGTGGATTGTTCAGATCCTTTCTACAGCTGTCGGCGGTTGTGCCAAAATTGCAGCGACCCTAGCGGAACACAAGTCTAAAGCGGTCGCGCGAATGCATTTTAGAAAAGATCTGAAACTATCCACCAACTGCCGTTGGCGACATTTCAAAAGTTCTTTTCCGGTGATCTTTAGAGAAGGATCTGAAGTATCCACTCACTGCCGAGGGTGGAATTTCTGATTTTTGTGAGAGACTGTCCCAACCCCGCGCGATCGTTGGAAGGAGAAAAGCAATGAATGAGAAAGAATGGACCATCATGATCTACATGGCCGGCGATAATAACCTCGCAGTTGATATGGCTTACGCAATGGAGCAAATAAAAGGAGTAGCCGAAGCTGGCGCGGAAAGCCCAAACCTTTTCGTTTACTACGATGGCAACTCGCCCGCGATTCCGACCCTGTACTGTGATTTCACCGAACAGGGGAAACCACGATACGTCCGCTCCTATAAAGTGCCCAACAAACTCTATGCCGTTGCGAAGAAAGAAAATGAGAATGCCGCCGATCCACGTTCAATCCTCAATTTCGTCGACTGGTGCGTCAATAAGGTCGAGGTTGAAAACGACGGCGAAATCTCGTCCGGCCGGCGGGCGCAAAAGTACGCGCTGATATTTTCCGGCCATTCGCTCGGCTTTCAGGACATCGGTTTGTTTAAAGACGAGACGTCAGGCAAATCGATGAAGATGAATGATTTTTATGGGGTCCTTCAGGGTCTGATCAGCACCAAAAAAGAGTTAGAGAAGGACGACCGGGCAAATCAATGGGAAGGTGGGGTACGTGAGGGTGAGACAACAGTGCTGCTCGGTCAAAAGCTCGACATACTGGGTTTTGATAGCTGCGTCATGGGCATGCTTGAAGTCGGATATCAATTCAATTATGTGGCCAAGACGATGATCGCTTCTGAGGGTAGTGTTCCGAGTGCCGGCTGGACTTACGCAAAAATACTCGGTTGTTTAGCTCGAGCACAAAACCGCAATGTCGACACCCGCAGTGTGGCAGAGCTTTTTGTGAAGGAATTTGTCCGGAGCCAGGATGCTTACACAGTCGGAGGCGTCTCGGTCGACATGGCAGCCTGGGATCTGAGCCGGTTTGGGCCTCTGGCCGACGTATTCGATGGACTAGCTGAAGTTCTGCTTGCATGCTTTGAGGATGAGAAGAGCCGAATCTACAGACAAATGGCACGAGTAATTCTCCAGGTTCATTGGCAGTGTCAGTCGTATATGTACGATCAAAATGTCGATCTCGGCGATTTCTGTGAACTCCTTGATCGAGAATGTGGCCTGGTAGCGGAGGAGCTTGGCGGCGAAGATGTAGAGATGTTGAAAGCGGTGCAGAAAGAATGCCGAAAGGTTCTGAAAGAACTAAATAAAGCTGTGATCCTCAGTGGCTTTAGCGGTGGAGGTTACCAGTACTCAAACGGGGTCTCAGTATTTTTTCCGTGGTCGCGCGAGGCTTATGAAGTATCACGAAAGAACTATGAGAGCCTGTGGTTTGCAAAAGACGTGAAACGACAGCGATTATCGTGGACGGACTTCCTCAAGAAATATCTTTACGACGTCAGTCTCCGCAAATTTGAGATGCCGGTAGCTGAGGCGACTCCGGGATCCAAATTCAGATATTTTTCAGGCGTGAGATTTGACGAGCGATCCGGGTCAGTTTTGGCTAGTGGCAACGGGGCTTCGAAGGCCAAGATCGCCGGACAAGAAGGTTCAAAGATCGCTGGTCAGGAAGGCTCAAAGATCGCTGGCCAGGAAGGCTCAAAGATCGCGGAAGGTTCCAAGATCGCAGGCCAGGAAGGTTCGAAGATCGCCGGCCAGGAAGGTTCAAAGCTAGCTGGCGGCGGCGCGAGCGCATTCTTCAACAGCTTGCGGCTCTTCAAAAATGTCGAGAGCCGGTGGGACATTTCAGGGTTCACGAAAAAACCTGACGAAGCGTACATCGCGGACAACGAATCTCAGTTAACGAGGCGAGCATCCTCCTAAAGAGATCTCTCTGCTCCATCTCTGCGACTCAGAGATAAAAGGATGGGTGAGCTGCTGAAGCGCGCGTGCGCTCTATCGATTATGGATTAACTCAAATCCAGCTACCGTCTATCAGACTTCAAACAACATGAACACTCAGTCAGCAAATCAGAAAGATCCGCAAGGAAACATCGAGCTGAGAATTCGTACAATGCGTACCCTTTGGATTGCTATGTTCTTGAGCATTGGCTTCTACTACGCGTTTACGTTTTTTGCGGGACGATCGGAAGACGTCAACTCCAATAGCACGCTGTCCCTCACGTTGGTCGGCGGTGCACTATTAACAACGCTAATTTCCTTTCCGATCAAAAACAGATTATTAACTCGGGCCGTGGAACAACAGCAAGTACAACTGGTGCAGCAAGGATATGTCGTGGCGTGGGCGTTAACCGAGGTCGCAGCGCTGCTCGGACTGCTTGATTTTTTCCTGACTGGTAATCGTTATTATTACATCCTGTTCATTATTGCAGCGTGCGGTCAGTTGCTTCACTTTCCACGACGCGAACCTGTAATAAACGCTTGGTTTAGGAGTCCAATGCTCTAGCGCTATTCACCTTGCTGGCGATTCTCGAAAAATTTTCTCCAGCTCTTTGGATGCCTTTTCGACAGTCCGCTTAGCGTCTTCCACCGCCTTCGCCGCCTGCTCAACTTTGGCCGCGATGCTTTGTGCGTGTCGAGCCGCGTCTTCCGACGCGGCTCTTGCTTTTCCGAAGCGCTCCTCGGCTTCGCGCCTAAGCTTCTGGGCATCCTTCGCCTCTGCGTATGCTTTTTTCTGCGCTGCCTCCAGACTCTGTGCCCTGGCTCGCGCTTGGATTAGCAAGCCTCTGGTTTCCTGCAGTGAAACTTTGGCGGCAGCTATCCTTGCCTGACGCGTTTCCTCAAGCTGGCGCACGTCGGCCGCCGACTCCGCTTTTCGCCGCCTACTCGTGGCGGCACGGCCTGACTCCTGTGATTGTGTGACCCGCGCCGGTTCCTTTGTGCGTTCCGTCATGCTGGTGCCTGGGATCAATGAGGCGAGCGACTCGAAACCCGGAGGATCCACGTCACGGGTCAGACGCCCGGGACGTGGAGTATCGGGAATGAATGCGTAGACAGACATTGCCTGGAGGGTAGCGGTGACGCGGCGGATAGTGTCCGGCGTCGGGTTGTGACCCGCATCTCGTAGCAATGCAGTTGCCAGATCTAAAACGTGCGAGAGCGTCTCGCGGCGCGCGTCGAGCGCTCCTCGCATGTCTGCCACCTTCCGGGCGGGACGGGATGTCTGGGCTTGGCGAAAGCGCTCACCTGTCGCGATCAGTCGGTCGAATGCCTCGCGATGCTTCCAATAGAGTTGGTTCACGGCCCACGCCGAGATGGAAGGCTTGACCAGCGCCTTCACGAAATCCGCCTCGTTGCCACGCCCGCCATGCTTCAGCCGCCCGGCGAGTGTATTGCGCGCGGCGGTGAACTCTGCCAATGGGAGCCGGTACAACGCATCAACATCATCCTCAAGCTTGCCCTTCGTCTCGGTCACGTTACGGTCTTCTTTCCTGTCCTCTTTACACTATTTCTCCCCATCTATTAATGCAACTTGAACGGGCCACCATGCGGCTCCGGTTCTAAATCAGGACGACTGGAATCCTGGACCACCTCATGCATCTCCAAAACGTTCGACTGTGAGAATGCTTCCTTCGGGAGCGAGCCAGACTGCGCGTGTCCCTTTACAAAAGCATCAGAGCGAACCCAGTTGAGGAAGTCCTGGCGGCTATTCCAGATAGTAAAAACCACATAAGGGTCGCCTTCGTTGACCGGGCGCAGGATCTGGTTTGATATAAAACCAGGCATTTGGTCCACCAGCCCTGCGCGCTCACGAAACCTCTGCTCGAAGGCCTCGGCGTATTCTTGCGTGACGTAGATCCGATTGGCGACGGTTATCATTGCGCGGGTCCCCCTTTTGTTTTCCTTGATCTCATGATAGCACCTCGCCCTGTTCACTCATCCGACGACGGCTTCGAGCGCAATCGCTTGATCTGTGAACGCCGTGCTTTCTCTTCAAGCGTGCGGTTCTTGGCGCTACGCCGGACCCGCGTGGGGACGCGTTTCGCGGGACGATAGTTTAGCTGCTCGACCTTCTTACGAAGCCTTTGCAGACAGATCGCCTTATTCCGGTGTTGACTGCGTTCCTGCCGTGAAGTGACCACGACAGCCGAAGGCAAGTGCCTCAGCCGAACCGCGCTTTCCGTCTTGTTGACATGCTGTCCTCCGGGCCCACTCGAACGGAAGGTCTCGACCTCACACTCACGCAGCAAGTCTTCGTCTGATTCAGGCAGTATAATCATCTGGCCTCAACGCTTGCTATGGGGACGTCGACTTTCATGATACCCGAACCGCATTAGTCGTAAAGAGTGTTATGTTTGGGACGCAGAGAGAAGCCCGCGAAGCGTGCGGAGACTTCATATCGAGCGTCGTCAGAAAAGTAGCTGAGTTGTTTATAATGAGCATAACAAAATTAACGAGGTTACTTTGAAAGCGCCGCTTCCCATCGTCGAAGGAGTTGGTCCGAGCTGCCAATGGCTTCCCGCAGGTCCATGGAAAACTGTCATAGACTTTTTCAAAGAACAATACCCTCACGTGGATGCGAATACTTGGAAGACACGGATGGCGAAGGGCCAGGTGATGGATGAAACCGGGCGCCGCGTAGATCCAGAGACTGCTTTTCGAGTTGGCACCTGCATTTTTTATTACCGCGAGCTGGAAAATGAAAAAGCCATACCCTTTGTGGAGCAGGTGCTCTATCAGGATGAACACATCCTGGTTGCAGATAAACCGCATTTCTTGCCGGTGATTCCCTCGGGAAGGTTTCTCCATGAAACGCTGTTGGTGAGACTGCGAAAACAACGCGCGACGGAAGCCCTCGTGCCTATCCATCGTCTCGATCGGGAAACTGCCGGCGTAATGTTGTTTTCCCTCAACCCGAAAACAAGGGGCCACTACACGTCGGTTTTTCGGAATCGGAGGATTAGAAAGGTATACGAGGCCCTGGCACCGACTCGAGGAGATTCGAGCTTTCCCAGTAGTCGGCGGAGTCGCATCGTGCGGGGAGAACCGTTCTTTCGCATGAAGGAAGTTCCCGGCGAGGCAAACTCCGAGACCCACATCAGCTTCCTCAGCAATCTGGGTCGCCTCACTCTGTATCAGTTGGTTCCCCTTACCGGCAGGAAACACCAGCTCCGTCTCCACCTCGCGGCCTTAGGAATTCCGGTCATCAATGACAAACTCTATCCGGCGATGACTCCTTCAGATGACGACGATTTTTCCAGACCGCTGAAGTTGCTGGCAAAATCGATTTCGTTTCAGGATCCGTTGACCGGGCGACACCACTATTTTGAAAGTTGCAGAAGACTATGAAGTTACTATCCATTGAAACCACACCAAATCCAAACAGCATGAAATTGAATTTGG
>DATEUF010000148.1:0-5518 GCA_035283325.1 Pyrinomonadaceae bacterium
CAACAAACAGCTTCGTGACTCGCCTGGCGGCAGGCTCGATTTTATCCACCAACAAGAATGTCTCAGGCGGCGTGCATCAAGTGCAAACTTCGTCAAACTCAAAATACAACTCGCTGCAAGCAACATTGACACGGCGTTTTGAGCAAGGCCTACAACTGACTGGGGCTTACACCTTCGGGCGTTCTTACTATTATTACAATGGGACCACTGTTAACGAGCTTGCCAGTCTAGCGGGTGACCAGTTTGATTGGAGGTCAAATTATGGTCGGTCGGACTTTAATCGTGAGCACCGGCTTGTCATTAGCGGCGTTTACGACCTACCAAAATCCAAATCTGAATCCGGAGCAGCCCGCGCCCTTCTCAACAATTGGCAGATTGCCGGAATCGCTGTCTTCCAGTCGGGCTTGCCGTTTTCGATTATCGATAATCCCGGCAACGCCGTCTTCAGTCGTGCCAACTTCAACCCCTCGTTTAGCGGACAAATCAAATGCAGTGGTCCAGTTTCCAGTTGCCTAAGTAACTATTTCAACCAGGGGGCATTTGTAACTTCGCGTCCGACGCCCCTGGGAAACGCGGGCGTGGGCATCGTCACAAATCCCACGTTTGATCCGAATGCGCCGTTTGGCAACACGCCGCGGAACTTCTTGACTGGTCCCGGACAAAAAAATGTCGACATTTCCGTCATCAAGTTCATTCCGCTAAACGAGCGTTTTCGAGGCGAGGCTCGGGCGGAATTCTTCAACGCCCTTAACTGGGTGAACTACGGTAATCCCGTTAACAACATTGCTATTGCGTCGTTTGGTAGAGTTATCTCTGCCAGTACCGGCCCGCGTGTCATTCAGTTTGCCTTTAAGCTGAATTTTTAGCGGGTTGAAAGAGAGCGACGGTGAATCAATCGAAACACAATTACGATTTCATTCACCGTCTTCTTTTTGCCCGCACACGTCAGGGCGCAAGACTGAAATGACATTTGCAACGATAGTTGGCACCGGCGCATATGTACCTGAAAGGGTGTTGACCAACGATGATCTGAGCCGCATGCTCGGCGAGGACATCAACGAATTTGTTTCGCAGGTGGTTGGCATCAAAGAGCGGCATGTCTGCGCCGAAAACGAGAGCACTGCTGACCTTGCGACCGCTGCGAGTGAACGCGCATTGCAGTCGGCGGCTTTGCTGCCCCAGGATCTCGATCTGATCATCCTCGCTACCGATACGCCCGAACATCTGTCCCCGGCGACTTCTGTTGTCGTTCAGCATCGACTTGGCGCGAAGAATGCGGGCACGTTTGACGTGAATTGCGCGTGCGCCGGTTTCGTCACGGCGCTGGACACCGCGTCAAAGTTCATCATCGCTGACCGGTCTTACAAAAATATTTTGGTGATCGGCGCGTACGCGATGAGCAAGTACATCGATTGGAAGGATAAAAGGACTTGCACGATTTTCGCCGATGGAGCCGGTGCGGTAGTGCTGCGAGCGAGTGGCGAAGGTCCGGGATTTATTGCTTCAAAACTACTGGCCGATGGCAGCTTCGCGGATTACATGGGTATATATGCGGGTGGCACGCATATGCCGGTGACGGAAGAAGTCCTGCGCGAAGGTCGATGGACCAAGGTCCGCTTTGCGCAAAAGTATCCGCCAGATGTAAATATTCAAGGCTGGCCCCGGATCATTCGGGATGTTCTCGCCAAATGCAATCTGGTGCTGGACGATATTGCGCTGTTTCTATTTACCCAGGTCAATCTCAGCACAATCAGAGAAGTGATGAATATCCTCGATGTGCCGATGGAGCGTACCCATACGATCATGCAAAAGTGGGGTTACACGGGATCGGCATGCATTCCGATGGTCCTTGACGATGCCGTTCGGCAAGGCAAAGTGAGTCGTGGTGACAATCTAATCATGTGCGCGTCAGGCGGCGGTTTGAACATGGGCTGTGTCGCGTTTCGTTGGTGAGTACAGTCTAATCCTCTTTCCGGCAGTTCGCTCAGATGAGCATCCGGGGCTATGAACTACCCGAACATCTACGCGCTCTTTGTGGATCGGGTCCGGCAGTTTCACCTGTCGGACGATTCCACCCCACGCGATGTCTTCTACGTTCGCCGCAATGAAAAATGGGAAGGGATATCGTGGGATCGTTTCGCTCAAGAAGCGCATGACTTTGCAACCGCCTTGCTGTCGCTGGGCCTGACGAAAGGCGGTTCAGTCGCGATTCTAATGGGGAATGTTCCTGAGTGGCCGATTAGCGACATCGGCACCATTGCTGCGGGCGGCGTCGCCGTCGGCCTTTATCCGACAAGTTCCGCTGAACAGTGTCAGTACATCATCGATCATTCCGATGCCGAATTCGTTCTGGTGGACGGAGTCACGCAACTTAAAAAGGTTCTAAGCGTCCGTAAACCCATACCCAAGGTCAAGACCATCATCCTATTAGACGATTCCGCCGCGAGTGGGCCGGCTAATGTCATTAGTTACAAAGAACTGATTCGTCGCGGCCGCCAAAATCGACCCGACTTTTCCAGGCTCTTGCAGGAGCGTGCTGAAATGGCGCAGCCCGAGGACGTTGCTATCATGGTTTACACTTCAGGCACGACCGGGAGGGCAAAGGGGGCGCTGCTAAGTCATCGCTACGTCATCAACAGCGTCGAATCGCTGCGCCAAACAATTCCGATCTTCGACACTGACGTTTCATTTTCGTATCTGCCTTATTGCCATGTTGCGGAACGCATCTCGGGTCTGTACAACCGGCTCTATGCGGGCGCCTCCGCCTATTTTGTCGATGATCTGTCGAAACTTGGCCAATACATGATGGAGGTCAGGCCGACGGTATTCGCCAGTTTACCGCGGTTCTTCGAAAAGATTCATGCGCGCGTTGTTGCTGATGTGGAGTCGGCGGCTGAAACAGAGCGCGAGGCTTTCAAGAAAGCACTTGCACTTGGCCGGGAAGTCTCGCGGTTGCGTCAGTCGAGAGAAAAGGACGATCCGTAGCTCACGCGCAAATACGAACGTGAAGCGGCGCCGATTCTGAAAAAGGTCAAGGATTACTTCGGTGGCCGCATTCGTCTGGCAACTTCGGGGGGCGCGCCCTTGAATCTCGAGGTGGCCGAGTTCTTCGACGCAGCCGGCTTGCCGATCTTGCAGGCATACGGACTGACTGAGAACATTTGCGTCGCTTTCAACCGGCCGCACAACCATAAGTTTGGCACGGTTGGCCCACCAATGCCCGGGTGTGAAGTGAAAATCGCTGCAGATGGTGAAATTCTCGTGCGCAGCGAAATGATGTTTAGCGGTTATTACAAAGCACCAGAGCAAACTGCTGAGATGCTGCACGACGGTTGGCTGCTGACTGGAGACCTGGGCGAGCAGGACGCCGAGGGCTTTCTGAAGATCATCGGTCGTAAGAAAGAATTGATTATCACTTCAACCGGCAAGAAGGTTGCGCCTTTGCTGATTGAGAACATGTTGAAGGAACATCATCTGATTAGTCACGCGTTGGTTTACGGTGAAGGGAAGAGCTACCTCGTGGCGCTGGTTACGCTTAACCAGGTTGAAGCTGCCGAATACGCGCGCACTCTGGGCACGAATGATTTTGCGCGAACAGAGGCGATGCGGAAGCTGGTGCAAAACATCATCGATGGAGTCAATGCGCGCGTGTCGTCAACTGAATCGATAAAAAAGTTCACCATTCTAGATCGCGACTTTGAGATTGAAAAAGATGAGGTGACGCCAACAGGAAAGCTGAAGCGGGAAGTTGTCAGCGAGCGATATCGCGATTTGATTGAAGGATTGTACGCATAGAGCGTCTGGCAAGATCTGTGGATCCTTTCAACATGAAACTTAAACTGGGCGACAGCGCGACGATTGCAAAAACAATCACGGACGAAGATATTCAACAGTTTGCCGACGTCTCAGGCGACCATAACCCCTTGCATCTCGATGAGGAATTTGCCGCGACTACTCGTTTTGGCCGGCGCATCGCACACGGGATGTTAAGCGCTTCACTAATTTCTGCAGCCATCGCCCACCAATTGCCCGGACAGGGTAGCATTTATCTTAGCCAAACTCTTCAGTTCGTCGCGCCGGTTTTTCCCGGAGACAGGGTGACCGCATGCGTCACCGTTACCGCAATTCGCGAAGACAAGCCAATCTTGACGCTCGAAACTATCTGCACAAATCAGCGCGATGAAGTTGTCATAAAGGGCGAAGCCACAGTCCTCGTTAGTTAAGATCACGAATGGCGGCTCCCACCACAGATCAGCCCGCAACGGAACCAGTGGAGGAAAGCGCGGGGGTGTACGCCTGCTATGCACTCGGCTTGCTGACTCTGGTTTATGTTCTCAACTTTCTCGATCGCACCTTGATCTACATTCTCTTCGCGCCGATCAAAAAGGAGATGGCGTTTACCGATTTGCAGCTTGCACTGCTCGGCACAACGTCTTTCGTGATCTTCTATACCGCGCTCGGAATTCCGTTTGGGCGAATGGCTGACCGTGCAGTGCGCAAGAACATGATCGCAGGGGGTCTAGCGGTTTGGAGCATCTTCTCCGGTCTTACAGGATTCGCGGATAGCTTTTGGACGCTTTTCTTGTGTCGCGTAATGGTTGGCGTCGGCGAGGCGACGCTCGGTCCTGCGGCATTGTCACTGCTGAGTGATTATTTTCCGCCGCGGCAGCGCGCAACTGTTCAGGCGATCTATTCGTCAGGAATAGCAGTGGGCGCGGGCGCAGCTTTCTTTCTTGGCGGTTGGATCGGGCAGCACTACGGCTGGCGTTGGGCGTTCTATCTGCTTGGCTTTCCCGGATTGTTCTTAGCAATACTGGTATTCTTGCTCAAGGAGATGCCGCGAGGCCAAACCGAAACCGCGAAGGTACGCTATGGCACCGAGGATTGGAAGATTCTGTTTCAGTCTGTGCCACTACGGTATCACTATCTGGGATATGCCTTGTTCGGTCTGGCAGCGAATAATTTGTCGATTTGGGGAGCAACATTTTTCACACGGGTGCACAAGTTTGACATCGCTACGATAGGTTTCTTTGGCGGCGTTCTGTCGCTGATAGCGGGAGTGCCGGGCACAATCCTGGGGGGCTGGTTCGCTGATCAGTTTCGAGGTTTTGGACGCGGCGGACGAATGCTTTTCAGTTCCGTAGCCGCATTGATTGCAATCCCATTTTGGCTGCTGCTGATCTTTTCCAACAGCATTCCGCTTCTTCTACTTGCTAATTTTGTACTACTCGGATTGTCCTTGATGTGGCTGGGTCCGGCGGCGGCCGACGTTCATGATATCGCCGGGCCGCATTTGCGCGGGCTGGGCATCGGCGTCTACTTCTTCAGCGTGAATATCGCTGCTTATGCGGTAGGTTCGAACCTCATCGGCAAGCTGAACGATTGGCTCGGCGCTGCGACGACCCCTTTGCAGATGCGCTACTCATTGCTGATTTGTCCCGCCGCCTGCTTACTGGCGGCGTTAATGTTGTGGCTGGGTAGCCGCAGTGTGGAGAGCGGGTCTGTTCCTGACAGCTTG
>DATEUF010000149.1:0-5350 GCA_035283325.1 Pyrinomonadaceae bacterium
CAACATATGACATTCCCAAGCCATCGTTCGGTAGCTTGCTCAATACTCTGCTGAGTCGCTGGTCCTTAGATACTAATTTCCATGTACAGTCGGCACCGCCCGTGGATCTCGTGGCGGATTTCATTTTCAGTCCGGTAGACGGTTCATTCATAAACGTTCGTCCAAACGTGAATCCGGGCGTCTCGTGGTATGTTAATGATCCAACTGTTCCAGGAGGAAGACGGATCAATAGCGCCGCATTTTCGATGCCAACCCCCGGGCAATCCGGAAATTTTGGGCGCAATCAAGTTCGAGGCTTACCAGCTTGGCAGGTTGATTTTGCCATTCGACGCGAGTTCAGATTGAGGGAGAAACTCAAAATGCAATTTCGCGCTGAGGCATTCAACATTTTCAATCATCCCAACTTCGGTACAATCCAGACGTTTCTTGGAACACCGAATTTCGGCCAGGCTACCGACATCTTGAGCCAGCAGCTCGGAGGTCTTAACCAGCTTTACCAGATCGGTGGCCCGCGTTCGTTTCAGTTCGCGGTGAAGCTTGTCTTCTGAGTTTCGCTAGATCGAGAAACGTTTCCCTAATGGATTGACGCAGGTAGTGCCGCATTCAGGATCGCGTCGGCTTTCACCGCGTGCGTGATGAGAATTAGAAGCAGGTTAGCTATAGTTACGAGGCTCCTGATAATAGCTTCAATAGGGGCAACGTTTGTCGCCATCACTAAGAATGAGGCGTGGGCATCAGCCGCCGACGGAAGGCCGGCGCAAGTTAACGTACCTCGTCCGTTCACAGTTCACGACTTACTAAGACAAGAGAATTACGGGCAAGCGTTAATCGACCCAACTGGACGCTGGCTCGTTTTTGAACAGTCACCGAGTTACGATCAACTCCCTGATTACGGTATTCAAAGGTTCAGCCGAGGACAGATTTTCCTAGTTGACCTATCTAAACCGATAAGGCCTAGACCACTATTCGAACCAGAGCCGCAGACTGAATATCGGCTATATGAGTTTTCTCCTTTGGGTCAATATCTCGCCTTGTATGCGATAAGCCGAGGCAAAGCTCGTCTCGTTATCTATGACATTCCGGAGCGTCGGCTGAGGGCCTTCAGAGGATCACCCCAGATCCTCACCTTTTCCAAAAGGAGTGCTGTTTGGATCTCGGCAGATGAAATAGTTTACGCGACTCTCGGCGGAGACCTGCAGCCAGAAATGATCAGTGCGCGGCGTTACACGGGTTCCAAATTGTTCGAGCTCTGGAACAAGACTTGGGACGGTCGGCAAGCGTCGGCTACGGAGGTCGCCAGTCACGCAGACGGTGGGGGAAGGGATTTTTTCGAAGGATTTCTGCTGAAAGCCAATGCTCGTACTAACACTACTGAGTTGATAGCACGCGGCTTGTTCACGGATTTCAAAGTATCGTCCGATGGAAGATACCTTGCGGGACTCCGGCAAGGCGAGCATGTGCAACCGCGACCGGATCAGCTGAGTGACCGACTCCTTGACGTTCGGCACCAACTGACAATCTTCGATCTAAAAACAAGAATCAATAAGGTCATCGCGCCGGAAATGGATATTGATCCCGGCAGTTTGGAGTGGTCACTTGGTAGCGACGCTCTCGCCTTCTTTGCTTGGAGGGTGAATGCCAGCGCCCAAACAGGCCTATTCCATGTCTATGATGCCGAGAAGGGGCAGACTCAGGCTTGGCCACACAACGGTCTCAACCTTGTGGCTCGTGATTTTCAACGACCACAGTCTGCCGTTTGGTTGAATGGGCAACTAGCTGTTGTTGCCCGGGCGAACCCCAAGGAGGACAAACCTCCACGTTTCACTGATAGTCTCATTACAGGACGAAACGATTCAGTCTCTGGAAAACTGGATTGGTTTCTGCTTAGGCTCAATAGTAATGCCCAGAATCTCACCGAAGAATTCCACGTCGTATCGCCAAATCCAGTGACTGTAACAGCCAACGGAGTCTGCCTTCTGGCAGACGGAAATCTGTGGCAAGTTGGGAAGGACGGGTCAAAGACAAACTTGAGTGACAAGATTAGCGACAAGCTCGAGCAAACATTTTATGTAGGTGGTTCCCGGTTGTCATCCTATTCTGAAAACGTTCCTTTCGTCGCACATGAGGAAGGAAAATTAAGGTACGTTCTGGTAGAGAGAGTCGAAAATGGACGCACCAAGACGTTCGTGCCTCCATCACAGCAGGCTTCGCTAATGACTGGTTCAGTCCGCGCCGGGATGGCGTTATTTCGGGAGAATGCGGATGAAGGGGCAAAGCTGCTATTACAAAAAGGAGACGGTACGACGACGGAAATACGACAGGTGAACAACTATCTAGCCGAGGTCGCAAAGCCGGAATGGAAAACGATCAGCTACCGAATCAGAGGCAACCGTGAGCTTCAGTCAGGCATGCTTCTTCCGTATCACTACACGCCTGGACGACGATACCCTGTAGTCGTTGAGATTTACCCGGGGCTTTCTCGTGCATATGGTCAGTCAAGGATAGGTGAACATGGTTCATTTTATGCCCCCGAGTTACTAGCGGCGAAAGGATACATCGTTTTCTATGCCGCGAACCCGGAGGACTTGGATCGAACCAAGGACGGTCCAATCGCAGGCATGGCCGAAGTCGTGCTTCGTGGTATTGACGCGCTAATTGCGGAAGGCTATGCGGACCCTGATCGTATTGGGCTAATGGGTTACAGCCAAGGTGGCTTTTCGTCGCTCTGGTTAGCCACTCAAACCGATCGGTTCAAGTCCATTGTATCCATTAACGGGTGGGCCGACATGGCGAGTCACTATTTTCAGGGAGGCTTCTATCGCATATTTTATGTGGACCAGTCTCCCTTTATTGGATCAAGTGGGCGTTACGAATCAGTCGAAGGCGGGAGTTTCAAGCTCGGCCGGACACCATGGCAAGACGCGGGGATCTATATTCGCAACAGCCCAGTTTACCGCGCCGACAGCATCAAGTCGCCCATAATGCTCATCAAATCCGACATGGATAGTTTCTCGGCCAGCCAGTATGAGGAGATGTTCACTGCACTTTATCGGCTGCGCAAAGAGGCACGTTTCGTGCGCTATTGGGGAGAAGGACACGAATTGTTAAGCCCCGCAAACATCCGCGACATGTGGTATCGCACGTTCGCGTGGTTCGACGAATGGAGCGATATCTCACGCGACGAGAAGGGAAATCTCGTTTGGGATGGAGATAAGGTCAAGTTACGTAACGGCTCACCTCCTCTCAAACCTGAAGACTTCGCCCGCTTTGATCAGATGATTCTTCAGAAACACTAGCCAGCGAGCGGTAGAGGGGTAACTAGTAGCTGACACGAACGGGGACCGCGAATTAGAACCATCGAGACGTTCACTGATGCCACACAAATCGGGTCCATGCCTGGTCCTCTTGCATTTGATCTACTTGAGACGCCTGTTGTGGAGGAGTGTATAGATTTCCCATATCGGGGGATCGAGCGAAAAATCTTAGGTCGCAATGCCAAACCATCAAGAAAATATGCCACGACTCGGGCGGCCGATAATTTGTTTCGGTGAGATGCTATTCGTCGCGTCCCTTCTGATGGTGTCCTTTGGTTTCAATGCCGCAGTTCAATCTCCCGCTAGCGTCGCCAAGCATTTCGAAAGCGTTGGCCTCGCATTTGACTACGCTCAGAGCTGGGAGTTTACCGACCACAGTAATCCAGCCGCACAGCAACTAGTACTCCTCGAAAAAAATCTGGACGCACAAATCATGATCATTACGTTGCGCGTGGTAATTACCAATGCGAAACAAGAGGAACAAGCGAAGGCCGGATTGATTGAGCCATCGATTACTCGGCCACTAAAGCAATACGAGGAGGCAGGTATCAAGGTCAAACGCGACCTGCTGAAGGTTAACGTAAATGGCGTCTTGGCAGACGGCGCGCAGTTTGCGTTTTGCCGTAGACGGACAACCAGGGATCACGGATGTTTGTTGGTTCGTAGTTAATCAGCATCTAGTCCAACTGTTTTTCATGAGACCAGAAAGAACTGCCTCCAAGACAATGAACTGCTGGGATATGGTTCGCTCGACTCTGCGAATCGAAGTGCCGACTGAGACTAAGCAATGAAGCGATGAGTTCTGACCTCAAAAACTCAAGTGGATGCTCTCAAGGAAACCCCGAGTCCTATCACTAACCGCATATTGGCGGCGCTGCCGCGCGATGCGTATGACCGCCTCTTTTCAAACGCCCAACTAATTCGCTTGCCCAGGAATAGAATCCTCTATGAGACAGGGGATGAAATGCGCCATGCCTACTTTTTTGCACCATGGCATGGCCTCGCTGTTGGCCATCACTGAAGACGGACAGACTGTTGATATCTGCACTATTGGGAATGAAGGTGTAATTGGACTGCCAATAGTCCTAAATGTTCCGATCATGGCCTTGCCGCGTCGTGACCCAACTGCCATCCGAGGCGTTAATGATCAAGAGCAAGGTGCTCCTCGCGGAGTTCAACCGGGGAGGAACACTGCAGCAACTATTGCTCAAATATACCTATGCGCAGCAGTCACAAGTAATTCAATCTTCCATCTGCCACTCACTGCACACTATCCGGCAGAGACTCTGTCGGTGGTTGTTAGTTATAAGTGACTCCATGCAATCAGACAGGTTCGGAGCACACGTTACGCAGGAGCACATCGCCAACACGCTGGGCCATCAACGCAATCGCATCACGTTCGCCGCTCGCGAACCTTCTGCAGGAAGGGCTAATTGAATACGGTGGCGGTAGTATGAGGATTCTCGATTGTGTCGGACTGGAAGCTGCAGCATGCGAGTGTTATCTGGTCGTCAAGGATTCCGTCGAACACCTCTTCACCGCGTGAACCGGATCAGAAGAAGCAGTTCGCATCCTTCGACCTACCTTTCTTGAGATCTCACGTCCGACCGCCGCAATGATAGCGACAGCGATCTCGATAAAAATACGTGCCGGCTTGGCATACTGCTGCAGTGTGATTGCGATGGTGACCATACACCTCTTGATGAAGCCGCAGTGAACAACTTTTCCGCCGAATCGCAATCGAGACGAAGCGTCTGGCTTGTGCCAAACTTGCTTCCGACGCCCACCCAGATACCTGAGAAACCTCTACAGACACCACACGCTTTCAGCGTGTGGAGCTTCAATTTTTGCCTAACACCCGCAGCCCAGAAAAACATCGAGACACCACACGCTTTAGAGACTGTGTCAAAACAATAGATCCTACACACGGCAGTGTGTAGTGCTTTTTAGATCCCACCTACTAGACGGACGCCACCCCTTCTCTTATCTCAAGGTTGCCGACTCAGAAGCTCCATCGAAATTGCTGAGCTTCTGAG
>DATEUF010000150.1:0-4539 GCA_035283325.1 Pyrinomonadaceae bacterium
AATTCTTCCGAGAGTTTACGAATCTCAGCCTTGGCCCTGGACAAGTCCAAAGCCGTTTGATTGCCCGGTTCGGCTCCCAGAATAATATTCTCGGCAACGGTCATCGTATCGACCAGCATGAAGTGCTGATGAACCATGCCCACACCAAGGGCGATGGCATCGTGCGGGTTTTTGATATCTCGGACCTTGCCGTCAATAACAATTTCGCCGCTGTCGGCTGTATAGAAGCCGTAGGCGATGCGCATGGCGGTGGATTTGCCAGCGCCATTCTCGCCCACGATGGCATGGATCGTCGCAGGTTCTACTTTGATATTAACCTGATCGTTGGCAACCACCGCGCCAAAATGTTTAGTTATGTTTCTTAATTGAAGCAAGGTCTTAGAAGTCTTATAGGTCTTATAGGTACTATTACTTTCCCATAGCATCCGTTACCTTAATCTCGCCCGCGATAATCTTTCTCTTGGCTTCTTCTGCTTCGCTGATTGCTTCCGGAGACAGGAGGTTTTTGTTGTATTCATCAAAGGCGTAGCCAACGCCGTCCTTATCCAGTCCATAGATGTGGAAGCCGGCCTGGAATTTTCTATTTACCACGTCCTGAACAATTGAATAGACGGCGTTATCTACACGCTTGACCATGCTGGTAAGCACAAAGCCTGGCTTTACCATGTTCTGATTCGAATCCACACCGATAACAAAGTGCGTAGCGCGTCCATTTTGCTTTCCCTGCTGCTCAACAGCATCGAACGCTCCCAGACCAGAATTGCCTGCGGCCGTGAAAAGCACGTCGGCCCCTTTGCCGATTTGAGCCAGCGCCAGTTCCTTCCCCTTACCAGGATTGTTCCAGGCGCTGTCGGTCACGCCTACATAATTTTGGACTATGCGGATGTTGGGGTTGACCGAACGCGCACCTTCTTCGTAGCCAACCTCAAATCGATGGATTAGCGGAATGTCCATGCCGCCTACGAACCCGAGGGTTCCGGTACGCGTAGTCTTTGCGGCCAGAATCCCGACGAGATACGAACCTTCATGTTCTTTGAAGATTAGCGAGGCGACGTTGGGTAATTCGCTGACTCCATCAATGATGGCAAAATGTATGTTCGGATACTCTTTGGCCACCTGCTCCATTATGGGTGCCTGCGCGAAACCCACGCCGATGATGAGGTCGTACCGGCGCTCTGCAAAAGCCCGCATGGAGGGTTCAATCGATGTTGGATTGCCAGGTTCAATGTCGCGCAGCACGATCGGAAAGTCCTTAGCGGCCCGCTTTACACCCTGCCAGGCGGCAGCGTTGAACGACCGATCATCCTTTCCGCCAATATCGAACACAATCCCTACGTGCACCTTTGTTTTGTCATCAGCGCCATAGGTCTGGCGGTTGCATGCAGATGCAAATATTGCTACCAGGCACACCGCGAGCAGCAGACTCCAAATTGCCAGCTTCATTCGTTTATTACGTCCTTTACGAGTTGAGGTATTTCAACGGGAGTATCGGCTATCACGTAAGCCGCGCCGATCCTGTTCCCAGCCTCGCGGCGCTTGTTCTCGTCACGGCAGTAGACGACGCCGAGCACCTGTCCCCCTCCGACCTTCTCTCCAAGTTTGACTTCAGAAACGAAACCGACTGTCGGATCAATCGCATCTTCGATGCGTACACGCCCACCGCCGATAGCCGCGACGGCGTGCCCAATCTCCATGGTATTTATCTCGGCGACAAAACCAGAGCGAGGAGACTTTATGGGAAAGGATTGACGCACCAAGGGCAGAAAGGCTTCTGGGTCATCAGCAACCCGCGGGTCGCCTCCCTGTGCTTCAATATTCTTCCGAAAACACTCGAGCGCTTTGCCAGACCGGAGTACTTGCTGTAATCGGTCGCTTGCTGCTGAAATTGAATTGTCGGTCTGGGCAAGCACTAACATGTGGGCAGCCAGTTCAAGAGAGAGTTCGAGCACTGGTCGCGCGCCTTCCTGAAACTTGCCACGCAAGATCTCTACGCACTCCTTTACCTCGAGCGAGTTGCCCACTGAGCAGCCGAGCGGCTGATTCATGTCGGTTAAAAGCGCTCTTGTGCGAATACCACATGAATTGCCGGTGCTAACCAGAGAATGGGCCAGTTCAAGGGCCTGGGTCGGGTTCCGCATGAAAGCTCCGGAACCAACCTTTACATCGATGACCATTGCATCCAAACCAGCGGCCCCTTTTTTGGAGATGATCGAAGCCACGATGAGTGGGATCGCTTCGATCGTGGCGGTGGCGTCTCGGAGCGCGTATAACTTTTTGTCGGCCGGCGCCAGTTCTGCGGTCTGTCCGGCCATCGCATAGCCGACCCGATCAAGGACGTCTTTGAATTCAGGTGACGACAGATTTACCCGGTAACCCGGAATTGATTCCAGTTTGTCTAGGGTGCCGCCCGTATGACCGAGACCGCGACCGGAGATCATTGGAACGCAAACCCCGCACGACGCCACCAAAGGCGCTATGAGTAGTGAGGTTTTATCACCTACTCCACCAGTCGAGTGTTTATCTGCCTTGGGTTTCGGGATATCGGAAAAGTCGAGGATGCTGCCTGACTGAAGCATCGCCTCAGTGAGCATCTGTTGCTCCAGGGAGTTCATCCCCTGTAGATAGATGGCCATTAGCAGGGCGCTAGTTTGGTAATCGGCAATATCACCGCTGGTTACTCCCTTTACAAAAAACTCTATCTCCTCAGCCGAGAGCGCTTCACCATCGCGCTTCTTTCTAATCACGTCCTGCGGTATCAATGTGTCCCTCAGTTGGCGGCCACCAGCACTATGGCCTGGGCGCTTACTGCGAGGCCCGTGCCGACCGCATCGAGCCCTTCTGCCGTTTTCGCCTTTACATTCACGCAGGCAAGGTCCACACCCAAAACTTCCGCAATGTTTTCTCGCATCGATAACACGTAGGGTCTGAGCTTCGGCTCTTCGAGCATGACCGTGGCGTCAACGTTGATAATGTGCAGGCCACGCTCGCGGGTAAGCCACATTACCCGCGAGAGCAACTGGAGGCTGTCGTAGTCTTTCCACTGAGGATCATTATCGGGAAAGTGTACTCCGAGATCCCCTTCGCAGAGCGCTCCGAGAATAGCATCACCGATGGCATGACAAAGCGCGTCTGCGTCAGAGTGGCCCTCCCCGCCGCGTTCCGCTGCAACGTGGACACCACCAAGAATCAGGGGCCGGCCTTCCACTAACCGGTGCGTATCATTGCCAATGCCGATGCGAAACATTTCGATATTGTCAGTGGTCAGTTGTCAATCGGTCAATTGTTACTGATCAGTAGTTGTCAGCAATTCCTGAACCGAAACCATTGCACAGAACTGACATCTGGCAATTGACTACTGACTACTGACCACTGACTCCTTTAGCAACGCTTCTGCCAGTACCAGATCCGAAGGCGTAGTTATTTTGATATTGAGGGCACTACCCGCAACGGTCACAACTTTTACACCCAACCGCTCGACCAGGAAACTGTCATCCGTTAATTCCGGATCTGAAATATCAACCTTGTCGTAAGCCCGACGCAGCAGGTCATAACGAAAACATTGTGGTGTGAGCGCGCGTCGCAGCTGTGACCGGGGCATGGTTCGGATAACTTTTCCCTCACTGACCTCTTTAATCGTGTCGGTAACCGGCGCCACCAGAATCGCCGCCTCACTCTCCTCCGCAGCCCTGACAGTTCGGGCAATTTCGTCAGGAGTGACGAAAGGACGCACGCCATCATGCACCGCAATAACGCCGGCGGTAGCACCAAGCACTGCCTGCAACCCTCGCTGCACAGATTCAGCGCGGGTAGCACCCCCAGGAACCACTCTCGTGACCTTTCGGAGTGGGCGCTTGCCTGCACGGGAAAGAAAACCAGCAACTTCCGGGGCCGGCACAACTACAATGATTTCTTGAATTACCTCACACTGCTCGAAGGGTCTAAGCGTGTGGAATATGACTGGAATTCCGGCAAGTTCGAGGAATTGCTTGGCTCGCTTGCCGCCCATCCGGCTGCCCTGACCAGCAGCCGCAATGATCGCTACGTTCATAATTTGAACTTGAACTTTGTGCTTTGAACTTTGTGCTTTGTAGTTTCCTCCAATGAACCAAGTACAAAGCTCAAAGTACAAAGATCAAAGGTCAGAACGTATTACGATTCAGTAATCGGTTCTTGATCTGCGAGGCGCACCTGCCCAGTTCGTGATTCGCGGGGCCGGCGGCTCGCGCCGTTGGTTCGCTGTTCCCCGTTTGGTCCACCATTCTCAGAATCATCCCAAAGCCGGCCAAAAATCATCTTGCCCGCAGTGGTCTGTAGCACGCTCGTTACTGCGATGTCGGCATTCTTGCCGATCAGGCGTCGAGCGTTATCCACTACCACCATGGTGCCATCATCAAGATAGGCAACGCCCTGGTTATACTCTTTGCCTTCTTTAAGAATGAAAACACGCATTGCTTCGCCGGGCAATACAACCGGCTTCAAGGCGTTGGCTAACTCGTTAATATTCAGTACATTCACGCCACGGAGTTGGGCCACTTTGTT
>DATEUF010000151.1:0-30506 GCA_035283325.1 Pyrinomonadaceae bacterium
CAACGTCAGGTAAGCATTGAGATCGATACTGAAGGCAACGAGAACGCCCTGGGCTTCAGCCTCATGTTCGATCCTGAAAAACTCAGTTTCATCTCGGCTCAGCAGAGCGTGGAGTTGAGTTCAGCCACCCTGAATGTTAACGAAGTCGAGATCAAGGAAGGTCGTGTGGGGATTGCCCTGGCTCTGCCTGCCGGCCAAAGCTTTGGTCCCGGTAAACACAGCCTCGTGACACTCACCTTTGTTGCCGTGGCCGGTCTGAGTGAAAAGATGCTGCTCGGCTTTGCCGACCAGCCCATCGCTCGCGAGGTCGTGGATATCAACGCCAACAGCATGAAGACCCTCTTCGAGGATCCGCTCGGAGGCGTCAATCCACTGGAGGAAGCCCGGTTCTTTGTGGCCCAGCACTATCTCGACTTCCTCGGCCGCACTGCCGATGCCGGCGGCCTGGAATACTGGACCCGCCAGATCACCGAGTGTGGCACGGATGCTACTTGTATCGCGCAGCGGCGGATAGCCGTCAGCGCCTCCTTCTTCTCATCGGAGGAGTTTCAGCAAACCGGCCATAGCGTTTACCGGCTCTACAAAGCCGCCTATGGTCAACGACCCAGCTATCAGCAATTCAACGCTGATCGCAGCCAACTGGTGGGTGGACCACAATTGGCGGCCACCACGGCAGCCTTTGCTGAAGCGTTTGTGCAGCGCCCGGAATTCCTCCGCGCTTATCCGGATTCGCTCTCGGCTGAGGAGTTTGTGAACCGGCTGTTTGCCAGCGCTGGTGTGGAGCGCAGCTTCACGGCCCGGCGCCGGGCGACTACCGGTCTCAGCAACAATACGCTCTCGCGGGCGCAGGTGCTGCTGGAGTTGATTGAGAACAAGAGCTTCAAGGAGCGCGAGTACAATCCTGCCTTTGTCTTGATGCAATACTTTGGTTACCTACGGCGCGATCCGGACCAGGGCGGCTACGACTTCTGGTTGAATGTGCTCAACAACCGGGAGCCAGGAAACTATCGCGGCATGATCTGCGCGTTTATCACCTCGCGCGAGTATCAGGAGCGCTTCAGCCCCATCGTCCCTCGCTCCAACCAGCAATGCGGTCAGTGAGACGCCGAGGTTAACGCTTTATAGAAAAAATCTCTCAGGTCGGGAAGGGGGCAAGGCAGGCTTCGTGTAAGGAAAGAGGCTAGGTTCAGTCTGCCGCCGCCCCCGCTCAAGATTGATTGTCACTCACTTATAGAATCACAACTCAGGGCCAAGCAATTTGCAGGTAAAGAATATCTCTCTCATGTGAGAAACCTCCCGTCACTGGTTACATCAAGGAAGCCGCCTATTCAACGGAGCGGGGGCGGCGGCAGACTGAACCTAGCCTCTTTCCTTACACGAAGCCTGCCTTGCCCCCTTCCCGACCTGAGAGATTTCTGACCGGAGAAATCTCTTCTATCAGCCTGCGACGAATTATGTCAAATAACTCAAAGTAGTTGAGCCGAAATCTACGAACTACGCGAAATTTGCGAAAGACTGTTCCGGAGAAGCGCAGTACGATCCACACGGGAACCTTGTAGACTTCGAGTTAGAGTCTCAACGCAATCCAAACTGTTAGCCTCGCTCAATCCCCTCAGAAGCGCTCTAACTTAGAAGGGGCACTCTTCGTCGTGCCTAGAAGAAAGCAACTGCTCTCTTTTTAGGCAGCATGCGTGAATAATGCGAAATCGAACGAGAATGACATTGATCGCTGCTCCGCTTGCACTGCTTCTTTGTCTGTGCCTCGCGAGGCCTATTCTTACGCAATCGGTGCTTCACGGCCGTCTCTCGATCACGGTTGCCAATCAAGTAGGATTTTCTCTTACCCCAAGCGTCAGTAGCATCGCTCCAGCTAGCGTGATTGCTGGAGAAACCGGCTTTACCCTTTCAGTTCACGGCTCCGGTTTCGCGGATAGCTTTTCAATTCTTATTAACAGCGTACAGAGGACCACTATCTTTGTTGATTCCACACAGTTGACGACCGTCGTAGATACATCCGAGATCGCCTCTGCCGGCACGCTTTCAGTTACCGTTTTCGATCCGGCTCCCACTGGCGGAGAATCCACGCCGCTAATATTCACAATCAATAATCCTGCGCCGATGGCCACGACTCTGCTGCCTGCCAGCGCCGCGGCAGGTGGACCCGATCTAATCCTAAGTGTCACTGGTAACAACTTCGTACCAGCATCTGTGGTCAGTTTTGCTGGCGTTCCGGTTGTTACCACTTTCTTAAGTCCATCGGAATTGACCGCGCACATCTCGGCCGCGCAGATGGTCAGCGGCGGAATTTTTCCGGTTACGGTGACGAATCCAGCTCCCGGCGGTGGCGTCTCCACACCGCTAATATTAACAGTCAACAATCCGGTCCCTGTAGCCACGAGTCTGCTGCCTGCCAGCGCCGCCGCAGGTGGACCCGATCTGATTTTAAGTGTCACTGGCAGCAACTTCGTACCGGCCAGCGTAGTCAATTTCGCCGACGCTCCTGTTGTCACTAATTTTGTGAGTACGACCGAGTTAAGTGCTCAGATCCCGGCTTCTAGTATGGTCACCAGCGGACTCTTCCCGGTTACGGTGACGAATCCAGCTCCCGGCGGTGGCGTCTCCACACCGCTAATATTAACAGTCAACAATCCGGTCCCTATAGCCACGAGTCTGCTGCCTGCCAGCGCTCCAGCAGGTGGACCCGACGTGACCTTGAGTGTCTCCGGCAATGACTTCATACCGACCTCCGTGGTCAATTTTGCCGGCACTCCGGTCGTTACGAATTTTCTAAGTACGACCCAGTTGAGTGCGCACATTCCGGCTTCAAGCATGGTCACCAGCGGACTCTTCGCGGTCACAGTCACAAACCCAACACCCGGTGGAGGCACGTCCACACCGCCTTTGACGCTTACTCTAAACAACCCCATACCAACACTCAGTGCTTTGTCTCCAGCCAGTAAATTTGCGGGAGACACCGCCTTTACCCTTTCGCTAACTGGGACAAACTTCAATGCAAGCTCAGTTGTGGCTATAAACGGCAATAGTCGGGCTACAACGTTTGTGAGCACGACTCAGTTGACGGCCCAGGTGCTCGCTAGCGACATCGCCGCAGTCGGGTCTGTTGCAATTACCGTTGCTAACCCCGCCCCGGGTGGGGGTGTCTCGAATCCAGTTAACCTCACCGTGCTAGCCGTGCCAGTGCCTGCGATTACCAGTCTGTCTCCAAACAACCTTTCGGCAGGTGGTTCAGGGTTCACGCTCAACGTGAATGGTAGCAACTTTTATGGGGCTTCAGTGGTGCGCTTCAATGGCAGCAATCGACCGACGACCTTTGTCAGTAGTACCCAATTGACTGCGGACCTTGCCGCGAGTGATATAGCAAATGCTGGTGTCTACCCCGTTACGGTTTTCAATCCGAGTCCCGGTGGTGGCTTGTCTGCGGCAAACAACCTTACCGTAAATCCGTCTATTACCAGCCTCGCGCCAGCAGTCGTCAACGTTGGGGGCAGCGGATTCACACTGACCGTAAGTGGGACCGGGTTTGTCAGTGGCTCGAAGGTGCGTTGGAACGGCACAAGCAAGTCGACGACCTTTGTCAGTTTCACTAAGTTGACAGCTTCGATTTCATCTTCAGACATTGTCGCTGTGGGAATCTTCTCTGTGTCGGTTTTGAACCCATCTCCAACTAACCTTGTATCCAATACAAGTAACGTTACCGTTACGCCAGCGCTTTTAAATCTTACGCCACTGACTTCGGTGGGAGGCGATCCGGATTTCACGCTAACCGTGACTGGTGCCGGTTTCGTCAACGGTGCGGTGGTTAGTTGGAACGGCGCAAATCGTCCAACCACATTTATCAGTTCAACTAAACTTACAGCGGCTATTGCGCAGAGTGATATTGCGACCGTCGGCACCTTCCCAGTTAGGGTCGTCAACCCACCTCCACTTGACTTCGCTTCCAACGCCCTAAACTTCCAGGTCACGGAGCCGCCACCGGCCAACGAGTGCCCTTCAGGCAATAACAATATGTTGGCCAATACCGGCTTAATCAATTTCGGGCCTGAGAAGTCTCAAATGTGGCGCAATGACAATCTTTGGTGGGGCGCTTTTTCGGATAACGCAACTGGCATTTACTTTTATAAGCAATCTGGCTCAACCTTTATTAAGGGCGAGCTCATTGATACAAACTTCGTTTCGGGCGTTTTTGTGGCGGGTTCGCCAGACTGCCTTTGGAACGGAACAAACTTATTCATCCTGATTCAGGAATCCACGGTCCTCGCCAGGCTGTACAAGTATACCTACAGCCCAGGCACTCAAAACTATGCGCTCATCCAAGGCTTTCCGGTCAGTCTTCCGCTTACCGGCGCGGGAACCAACAGTTCCGGTAAGATTGGAGCCATGTCGTTTGATCAAGACAGCACCGGCAAACTCTGGGCCGCATACGCCTCTGGAATCGGTGGTGATGGCAAGATACACGTTATCTGGTCCACTTCGGCCGATCACATGACGTGGCAGACGATCCCATTCATTCTGGCATCAGGCATCTCTACCTCAACTCAAGAGACAGCGCCGATCATACATTTTGGTGGCAACAAGATTGGTGTCGCCTGGTCTAATCAAGTGGCGCTGGAGGACGCTTTCAGTTATCACGTCGATGGCGATCCGGAAACGGTTTGGAGTCCAAAGGAGGTAATCGACGCTGGCCTCGGGCCACTGGAACTTGGGGGCGTGGCTGAGAACCACATGAGCATTAAAGCTGCCCCCGATGGGAGGCTCTTTCTCGCAGCCAATGACGACGATGGCAAGGGTCATCTGCATCTATATGTCCGGAGCGCCGCCGGAATTTGGGGGCAAAAAACGTTGATCGTTAATGACTTGAGCGCGAATCCTACACGGGCTGTCTTGCTGCTCGATACGGAGAACAGCGAGATTCACGTAATTTACAAAGATTCGTCGGTAACGGGTAATTCGCGCACTTTTATCACCCAATCATACATGAACAATCCCGCTTTTAACGCACCTTGCTTTTTCATCGACACCTCTCAAAGTACGCAAAGCTCAAGCAATCCAACCACTACCAAACAGAACATTGATGCCTCTACCGACCTCATGGTGGCTGCCAGCACTGGCAAGAAAGGAAACAGCATTCTTTTCAATTCCCTCGACATCACCCCGAATCAGGTAAGTGTATTCGCGCTTTCTCCCAGTGAAGTTACAGCCGGTGAAAGCCTCTCAGACCTGACACTCACCGTAACCGGTAAACTGTTTGTCAAACTACCTCTTCCCGGATCCGTGGTTCGCTTCAATGGGTTGGATCGCATGACCACTTACTTTAATGCCGGAAGAGTGACAGCGAGCATACCTGGCCAGGAGCTGGTAACTCCTGGTTCTCTTCCCGTCACCATGGTCAATCCAGATGGAGCGATTTCCAATACGGTCGAGTTCAGAGTTACAGCTACAAACCCCGTCCCGGTCGTTTCGACTATCTCACCAACAAGAGAGCTACAAGGCACTGCTGAGTTCACATTAACGGTAAAAGGAACTGGATTTCGCCGCACTTCTGTAGTGCAATTCAATGGCAACAATCGCCTTACCACCTTTATTAGCGACACTCAACTGCTCGCGACGATACCTGCCTCTGATCTACTCGTCGAGGGTCCCTTTCCGATTACCGTAAGAAACCCAACCCCGGTTGGTGGAACGTCTGCGACTTCAAGGTTATCGACCTTTTTCGTGCAGCCACCTTGTCCGGCTTCTTCACCCCAGACCCTCCCCGGCATAACGCTATTCAATACCGTCAAGTCTCAAATGTGGTACAACGACGGTTTATGGTGGGGGGCACTCTCCGACAATGTCGGCGGGATCTATTTTTACAAACAATCAGGTGCGAGTCTGGCAAAAGGAGCTTTGCTTGATACCAATTTAAACGGCAGACCGGACGTAAAATGGAACGGTACTAATCTCTTCGTCCTTGTTTATGAACTTAACACGCAAGCCAAGTTTTACAAGTTCAGCTACAGCGCAACTACCAAGACCTACACACTAATATCGGGCTTCCCTGTAAGTCTGCCTCTCATTGGCATCGGCGCTGGCACTTCGTCCTCTTTAACTGGCTCGATTACGATTGAGCAAGACAGCGCTGGCAAGCTTTGGGCAGCCTATCCCGGTACCGGGCCTGGAGGAGACGGTAACATTCGCGTTATTTGGACTACCTCTGCGGATCATAAGGTATGGGATACCACCGGTTTTGTTTTAGCTACCGGGGCTTCTACTACTGCCCAGGAAGTTGAGCCAATGGTCCATTTTGGAGGCAACAAAGTCGGGGTTATCTGGTCCAATCAGGTGGCCGGCGAAATTGCGTTCCGGTATCACCAGGATGGTGAGCAGGAGACTAACTGGAGCACAAAAGAGGTACTCGATTTCGGCCTGGGAAATGAAGTAGGTGTCGGCAGCGTTGCCGATAACCACATGAGTGCAAAGGCGGCTCCAGACGGCAGGATCTTTCTTGTTGCCAAAGACGCTGACGGCGTGGGCTATCTCCACCTTTATGTTCGCAATGCGGCTGGTACCTGGAGTGCACCTATCCTCGTGGATCCTGATCCTCTGGCCCAGGTTGCACGTCCTAACTTGCTGTTGGATTTAAGGAACAGCGAACTCTATGTGCTCTATGAGGATGCAATTGCCGGCCTGATGTATGTTAATCATTCGAGCATGGACGTTCCCGATTTTGGTCCCGCGTGCCCTTTCGTTGTCTCAAAATTCGTTTCAAACGCTACTTCAACCAAACAGAACTTGGATGCGACCACAGGACTGTGGGCCGTCGCCAGCACCGGCGGAGCTTCCAGCCAGCTCTACGTAAATTCCGTTCCGCTCGCTCAAAGCATCGGAAATCCTTTACCAGTCTTGCACGGCGCCGTGCCTGCCAGTGCTGCGTCTGGAGGCGGTCCCTTAACCATTACGATCAACGGCTCAGACTTCATTAATGGGGCCGTAGTCTACTTCAATGGGATGGATCGCGCGACCACCTTTATTAGTCCAACGCAGCTATCTGCGAGCATCCTGGCCTCCGATGTAGCTGGAATCGGGACCTTTCCAGTGACGGTAATGAATCCGCGTGGCGGTCTCTCAACACCGATCATGTTCACGGTCAATCCGACGATCGTCAATCTGGCACCAGCGAACGCAGTACGTGGCGCAGCGGGCCTCACGCTTACAGTGAATGGCATAGGTTTTCTCAGCGGCGCAGTCGTCAACTGGAATGGTTCTCCACGTACGACTACCTTCACCGGTGCGAACCAATTGCTTGCGCAAATTACGGCTGCTGATCTGAAATCACCCGGTACCTTTCCGATTACCGTCGTTAATCCTGGTGGGGCAACGTCAAGCGCAGTAGGATTCACGGTTAACAATCCACTGCCTGTTATTTCGCTACTGTCCCCGGCGAGTGTTGTTGCAGGCGATCCGGGCTTTATTCTGGCCGTGCATGGCTCTAATTTCGTCAGCGAGTCAGTCATACGATTGGGCAGTTCAGATCGAGGGACTACTTTTGTGAGCTCCGGCGAACTTACCACTCAGATAAGCGCCGCCGACATTGCCGTTGCTGGAGCAATTCCGGTAACTGTTTTTAATCCCGGCCCGGGTGGTGGTACGTCTGCGCCAATCAGTTTTGTTGTCAATAATCCAGCACCCGCTGTGGCGAATCTTTCACCGGGAACTGTGCTCGCCGGTGCGGGCGCAATAACTCTAATCGTTAACGGTCAGGGTTTTGTCAACGGCTCAGTCGTCAGACTGTGCGGCGCCGACCGGCCAACAACCTTCGTTAATACCTCCCAGCTCGCAGCACAACTCGCAGCAGCAGATGTACAGAGCGGAGGAGTATTCCCCATCACGGTCTTCAATCCTGCTCCAGGCGGAGGCAGCTCAAGCCCTGCTAGGCTTACTGTAGATAATCCTATCCCGGCGATCATCAGCCTCGCCCCCAACAATCGAATCGCGGCTGGTGTTGCGTTTGTAATTACAGTCAACGGTGCGAACTTCGTAACTGGTTCAACCGTGCGCTGGAATGGAACTGACCGCGTTACCACGTTCATAAACAGCACGCAACTCACCGCTGAGATAACTGCTGCCGACAACAGCACACCTGGAGGTGCTTCAGTCACAGTTCTGAATCCAGCTCCGGGTGGTGGGTTGTCAAATGAAGTCCTATTTACTACACGGGAGCGGACGGTCCGGATCGTTAGCTCAAGCGGGTCTTCGGGAAGTTCAGTAACGATTCCGATTGAATTGGACGCCAGAGGTAATGAGAACGCACTAAGCTTTAGCCTGAGCTTTGATGCCTCGCTGCTCGGCAATCCCGAAGCAACACTGGGCAGTGGCGCAACAGGAGCACTCTTGAATACCGACTCAACGGAGGTTATCCAGGGTCGCTATGGCGTTGTGCTGTCCTTGCCGGCCGGTCAAAGCTTTCTCTTCGGAACGAGAGAAGTTGCAGTAATACATTTTACTTTGGCGAACGTGCCAGCAGAGCAAACCACACAACTCGCATTTGCTGGGCAGCCTGTTCCACCGGCGGTTTATGACTTAACTGCCGTGCCTCTACTGACCGAATATGCCCCTGGCGCGGTCACTATCGCCCTTGGTTATGAAGCAGATGTAGCTCCGCGCCCGAATGGCAACAACAACGGTACTGTTTCCATTTCCGACTGGACGCTGATTGGGCGATTCGGCTCGGGTTTTGATATCGCTAGTCCAGGTAGCGAGTTTCAGCGCGCAGACTGTGCTCCAAGGAGCAGTTTAGGAAACGGCAGCATCACTATATCTGACTGGGTGCAAGCTGGTCGTTATGCTTCAGGATTGGATCCAGTGGTCGCTGCGGGTGGTCCAACAGGGGCCACAACGGCTCCCTTGACGGAAAATCCCAAGTCGTCAACTCCTAAAATCGAGTCGGATGCTTCGCCTTCCACCATTGTGCGTCTAATGGCCGCAGACGTCGCAACGGGCCAGCGACGTAAGGTAAGCATTGAAGTTGACACTACAGGCAGCGAGAACGCCCTGGGCTTCAGTCTGACGTTCGATCCTGAAAGACTAAGCTTCATCTCGGCTGAAAAGAGCGAAGAGTTAAACTCCGCTACTCTCAATGTCAATGAACTAGAAATCGAGGATGGTCGTGTGGGTCTTGCCCTGGCTCTGCCGGCCGGCCAAAGCTTTGGTCCCGGTACACACACGGTCGTGACACTCACTTTTGCTGCAGCGGCCGATGCAGGTGAGAAGATGCTATTCGGCTTTGCCGACCAGCCAATCGCTCGCGACGTCGTGGATGTCAATGCCAACAGCATGAAGTCGGTCTTTGAGGATGCCATGGCGGCCATGAATTCGCTGAAGGGATTCTTCTTTGCTGAAGCGGATGATCCCAATTTCAAGAACACCAGATTCTGGGAGAGGCTAAATTTGTTGTTTGCAGGAACTCCCGACGAACGCCGCACCAAGCGCGTTTCTCATCTACCGCTTTTCCGGCGTTAGGAAATCTCTCAGGTTAGGAAGGGGGCAAGGCAGGCTTCTGGGGAGGAAGGACGCAACTCTCAGTCTGCCGCCGCCCCCGCTCAATACTCAAAGCTAGTCAACTTTGAATTAACCACTCAAATTGATGTCACATGTGATAATGCTGATCGAAACTTGCATTCAAAAGCTTTTTGGATTTGCTGCTGCAGTTAAGTTATTCATTCAATGATGACTGGCTGGGAAAGTAGCGGGGGCGGCGGCAGACTGAAACTAGCTTCCTTTCTGTCCTGATGCTTGCCTTGCCCCCTTCTTCCCTACGTGAGAGATTTCTTGTCAGCTCCTTTCTTTCTAACCCGAGAGGTTTCCGACGTGATGCCTGCCTTGCCCTCTTTCTAACCCGAGAAATTTCCTCCGTTCTCTCCCACTTTAAGTCTCTCCCTCTTTTCACTGCAACACCATTCAATCTGACCGACGTCAGCCCGCGCGATGAAGTTCGCGAATGACGCGAAATCAGGGAAAAAGGCGCAAGACACCGCCTGTTCTCCCTATTAGCATTGCGTTTTGAAGATGTCATCGGCTTTGCACGCAGACTGCCCCCGCACAGGCTTCGCGGCAATATCGCTGAAGACATCTTCACCAGAAAACCGGCTTTCTGGGTCTTCGCTTTTAGAGCTATTACCGATGTGCTGGCTGTGGCCAGCCCGAAGCGTGACGAATGGACACCCACTACCACTCATCTTCCGAGATTTGTTGTCAGTCGACGGTCCCGACCCTGACGGAGTCCTTCACTTCACGAACACTTTCGAAATCTTCTGGAAGGAATTCAATGATGCTAAATAAAAGATCTGGAATTGTCGCGTTTTCTCTTCCAGTGGCACTGCTCATCCTCATTCAGGCTCTGGTTGCGTTTCCTACGCGAGTAGCCGCTCAGTGTCCCACAATGGATCCCGAAGGTGCTACGTTCGGCTCAACAAACTTTAATACTGTCAAGTCGCAGATGTGGTACAACGACGGCATTTGGTGGGGTGTGTTTTCAGACGATTTTACTGGCATCCACTTCTACAGTTTCCCGAATAACGCAGCGACTCAGGGTCCGATCATCGACGCTTCAATCACGGGCATTCCGGATGCTCTTTGGGACGGCACCAACCTTTTTGTCATGGTTTGGAAGTCTGTCGCGTCAGCAACATTGTACAAATACACCTATAACTCGGCCACGAAAACCTACGCGCTAATCGCTGGCTTCCCTGTGCAAATCCCGCTGAACAATAGTTCTACTGCGGCTCTGGTGATGGAAAAGGACAACACTGGAAAGCTCTGGGCCACTTACACTGGCACGCAGGGAGGTCTCTCGGACGGTAAGGTCCGCGTTATTTGGTCCACTTCAGCCGATCACACAACCTGGAACACGACCGGAGCGGAACTCGAATCGGGTTTGACTCCCAACACTATTGAGATTTCTGCTATCACTCACTTCGGCAATAAAATCGGTATCGCATGGTCGAATCAACCGGCGAAGCAGATTGGCTTTCGGTACCACGTCGACGGAGATCCTGAAACCACCTGGAGCACCAAGGAAATAGTTGACTCTGGTCTGGGCCCACGCGGTCTCGGCGGAGTTGCCGACGACCATTTGGCCATGAAAGCCACCCCTGACGGTCGGATCTTTCTCGTTGCCAAAGATAACGATAATGATGGCACTCCCTTGCACGCTACAGAGGGTCGTATTTGGCTGTACATTCGCACCACCGCAGGAGTCTGGGGCCAAAAGACCATTATTCAACCTGACTTCAGCCAGCTCCCCACGCGTCCCGTCTTAATGCTCGACACCACCAATAACGAGGCATACGTCATTTATCACGACGAGTCTCCGTCGGGCAGCGGTCGCAATTTCATTGCCCACAGCAGCATGGATAGTCCGTTCTTTGACTTTCCCTGCGTTTTCCAGCTCACGGCTGCTTCAAATCCCACATCATCCAAACAGAATGTAACCGCCAGCACCGGTTTCATGGCGATTGGGAGCACAGGCAATACGGGGAGCGGTGAACTTATCTTTCGTAAAGTCAATTTGCCGTCCAACAACCCATTTCCGTCCATCACCAGCATCAATCCCTCGAGTAGCCTGGTTGGCGGAGCGGCATTTACACTTACAGTTAATGGAAGCAATTTCATAAACAGCTCATCGGTTCAATGGAATGGAAGCGATCGCGTGACGACGTACGTCAGTCCGACACAACTTACGGCCAGTATCATTGCGTCAGATATCCAGACCGCGGGAATAGCGAACGTTACCGTGACTAATCCTGCACCCGGCGGTGGCGTTTCTACTGCCGTCAATTACACGATTAACAACCCAGCTCCGACCTTAAGCAGCATTTCACCTACTACTAAAACTGCAGGTGATGTCAACTTCACGCTTACTGTCAATGGCTCTAATTTCCTGAATACCTCGATCACACGCTTTAATGGCGTGGACCGGCCGACCACCTTTGTTAACAGCACGCAGCTGACTGCCCAGATCACGGCAGCAGATGTTCAAGCCGCAGGCACTTTCCCTGTGACCGTTTTCAATGCTAGTCCAGGCGGCGGGTTATCCAGCGCTGTAAACCTAACTGTAAACAACCCGGTACCTACCTTGAGTAGCATCTCACCGACCACAAAGAATCGTGGCGATGCAGGCTTTACTCTCACTGTCACCGGAACGAATTTTGTTAACGGATCGATTGTCCGCTTTAACGGCAGCAACCGCACGACGACCTACTTTAGCAGCACGCAACTGACCGCACAGATTACCGCCGCAGATCTTCAGGCGGCTGGGGCATTTCCAATCACGGTCTTCAATGCAACGCCGGGAGGTGGTACATCCAATTCGATCAATCTCAACGTAAACAATCCCGTGCCAACTCTGAGCAGCATCTCGCCCAACAGCAAGACGGCTGGTGATGCCGCATTCACCTTAACGGTAAACGGGACGGGCTATATTAATGGCTCGGTTGTGAGGTTTAACGGGAGTGATCGCAGTACGACGTTTGTTAGCAGCACCCAGCTCACGGCGCAAATACTTGCCGCCGATGTAGCCTCAGCAGGTTCATTTCCGATTACTGTGTTCAACCCCGCACCCGGCGGAGGTTCTTCTAGTGCAATCAATTTGACTGTCGGGGCAGGACAGGTCAACAACCCGATAGCTACCCTCAGCAGTCTTAGCCCAACGAGCAAGACTGCCGGGGATGCAGCCTTTACCCTGACCGTCAACGGCAGCAATTTAATCAGCAGTTCTGTCGTTAGATGGAATGGTTCGGATCGAACCACGACCTTTGTAAACTCCAACCAGGTAACAGCTCAGATCGCGGCAGCCGATGTGGCAAGTGCGGGAAGTGCGGCAGTAACTGTGTTTAATCCAACTCCCGGAGGTGGAACATCGAATTCGCTAAGCTTCACCATTAACCCGGTGGGTCCAGTTGGCTACGAAGCAGATGTGGCGCCAAGGCCCAATGGCAGCAACAATGGAAGTGTTGCTATCTCCGACTGGGTACAGACAGGACGCTTCTCTGCGGGCGTTGACACCCCTGCCGTAGGCAGTGAGTTTCAGCGTGCAGACTGCGCACCAAAATCTACTTTTGGTGGCGGCACGATCACAGTTTCAGATTGGGTGCAGGCAGGTCGTTATGCTGCCGGACTGGATCCAGTTGTCGCGGCTGGCGGCCCGACTGCGCCACTGTCAGGTGCTCAAAAGGTTGGCGACAGCGTAGCAAAAAATTCTGACGCTGAAACGAATCGGAAGATACGGATTGTAGCTGGTCCCCTTAATGCCGGACAGGCTGCTTCTGTGAAGATCGAGATGGATTCGCAGGGTAATGAGAATGCGCTCGGTTTAAGTGTCACTTTCGATCCGACAAAACTGACTTATATTTCCCCGGCGATTCTCGGAAGTGACGCCGCGGGTGTCGTACTCAATGTGAACACCAGCCAGGTCGCGTCGGGTCGCCTCGGCATTGCCATGGCCCAACCGGCTGGCAGCGCCTTTGCAGCAGGCACAAGGCATCTGGTAACTCTGAATTTCAATGTAGCAGTGAATGCCAGCGGTTCTACGACGATCGGTTTTGGTGATCAACCAATTCCACGCGAGATCTCTGATCCTGACGTAAATATCCTGGAGGCAGCTTACGATTCCGTCACTCTGGATATCACTCCGGCCAGTAATCCAGTTCCGGTCATAAGCAGCTTGAGTTCAACTTTCGCCGACATCGGGAGTGCCGGGTTCACCTTGATTGTGAACGGCAGCAACTTTGTAAGCGGCTGTGTGGTTCGGTGGAATGGTAATGATCGCTCGACGAGTTTCGTCAGCAGCACACAACTCTCCGCGCAGATTACGGCTGCCGATCTGTTGACGGCCGCGACGGCAACAATAACCGTATCCAATCCACCCCCTGCCGGTGGAATCTCAAACATCGTCAATTTTGAGGTGCGCAATCCGAGTCCTTCTCTCAGCGGAATTTCGCCGACAAGCGCTATTTCAGGCGGCGATGCTTTTACGGTGACTGTTAATGGCAGTAACTTCGTTGATGGATCGGTCGTGGCGTGGAATGGTGAGAGCCGGATAACAAGTTTCGATAGCAGTACCCAATTAACGGCCCAGATTCCGGCTACAGATATTCTGGCGGCGGGCTCCGCAGTGGTAACCGTGATCAACGCCGGGCCGGGCGGCGGAACTTCCAGCGCCATCAATTTCTCGATTAACAACCCAGTGCCATCCATTAGTGGCCTGGCACCTGACAATGCAATCGTAGACAGTGGAGCATTTACGCTGACCGTCAACGGCAGTGGTTTCCGGCCTGGTTCAATTATCAGATGGAACGGCGACGCTCGATCTACAACGTTTGTGAGCAGCACTCAATTGACGGCCCAGGTTAACGCTGCAGATATTTCCGCGGTGGGAACGGCAGCCGTAACTGTATTTAACCCCACGCCGGGTGGTGGCTTATCGGGCTCACTCTCGTTCGCAATCAACCCCGAACCGCCGCAACTGCAGTTTAGCGCTGCTAACTTCAGCAGCTCAGAGGGTGGTGGCAGTGCTGTTGTGACGGTTACCAGATCAGGCGATACATCGGGCGAGGCAACAGTCGATTTTGGCGTCGCCGATCCAATCGTTTACGTACCATGCACTCTTGCCAATGGCGGCGTGGCGGCGCAGAACTGCGATTACACGCTAATCGCGGCCACAGTTCGCTTCGCAGCAGGTGAAACGACGAAGAACGTCACGATACCCATGATCGATGACGCGTACGTTGAAGGTGCTGAGATTATCAATATCAAACTCACCAATGCGATCGGGGCGAGTCTCAGTTCACAGAATACAGCAACGCTGACGATTAACGACAACGACTCTGTTCTATCCGGTGAGAACCCGATCGATGACGCGCAATTGTTTGTGCGGCAGCAGTATCTCGATTTCCTTAGCCGCGAGCCTGACCAGGGTGGCTGGGACTTCTGGACCGAGCAGATAACCTCCTGTCCGCCAGGTGATGCGCAGTGCATCCACGACCGCCGCGTCCGCGTCGCTGATGCCTTCTTCTTTGAGCCTGAATTCCAGGAGAGTGGCGCTTACGTCTATCGCATCTACCGCGCTGGCCTGGGCCTCATGCCCACCTACGCGCAGTTTCAACCTGACCGCGCCCTGGTCCTGGGTGGCGTCAATCTGGATCAGAGCAAGACTGATTTTGCGGTGAACTTCGTGCGCCGCGATGCTTTCCTGCAAACCCACGCCGCCAACCAAACCGCAGAGCAATTTGTCGATCAGATTCTGGCGGGAGTGCTACAAACCTCGGGTGTGGATCTGAGCGGCATGCGGCAGAGTCTGGTCGGTCTTTACGACAATAGCGACGCGGGACGAGGCAACATCTTGCGCCAGATTGCCGACAACCAGGACTTTATCGACGCCGAGTACAATCGTTCGTTTGTGCTAAACGAATACTTCGGCTACCTGCGCCGCGATCCGGATCAAGATGGTTTCAACTTCTGGCTGGACCAGGTGAGCCGGTACCCACTGCGGGACACCGACGTGCAACACGCGATGGTCTGCTCCTTCATCACTTCGGCTGAGTATCAACTCAGATTCAGCACGGTGATGACGAGTTCTAACAACCAGTGCCCACAGTAAACTAGCGTTGCATGGGTGGCTGGCATTGTTACGCCAGCCAAACAGGGAACCCAACGTAACTTGCGTAAGACGAAGCCCCGGCTCCCGCCCGGGGCTTCGTCAATAAGAATGGTCCCTCCTGCGCCCCTATCCCTTGACCATTCGAGTCCGAAACTCATTCATTCAACTCTAGTAACTCTCAGTCAGGAAGGGATGCTTGCACCCGCTGATTCTGCAGTTGAATGTTTAGGTATCAGCGGGTGCAAGCATCCCTTCCTGACTGCGAATAAGCTGTTAGTCATTTTCCCCTCCACACGAATTTTGCGAAATAAACGAAACAGCAACACCGGAACGATTTCAATTGCCGATTGGGTACAGCTCGGGCGATTCGTATCAGGATTGGATCTCCTTGGTTGCGACAGTGAATTTGTTCGGGCTGACGTTGCACCCAGGGACACCAGAGGCAACGGCAGTCTCACCATCTCTGATTGGGTGCAGGCGGGCCGCTACGCCGCCGGGCTCGATCTAGCGGTCCCGGTGGGCGGTCCTACCTGCATCGTACCTGCCGGTAATAGTGTTTCCAAGAGCGCATTTTTAGACGCCGTGAGTTATGTGCCGGCCGCAGGCTCGGGTCGCTTGGTGCGTATTTCGAGCGCGCACGACGAGGCTTAAGATACGCGCGAAGTAACAGTCCTCCTCGATGCCGGAGGCGATGAGAATGCGCTTGGCTTTACACTGCATTTCCTCCCGACGCAATTAAAATTTATATCGGCAACAACGGGGCGGGATGCGGGAAATGCAGCTCTTGCCCTCAATGCCGATCATGCTGCCCAGGGCTTTCTGGGAATTGCTCTCGCCTTGCCGCCCGGTAACACTTTTGAGCGCGGTACTCGCCAGTTACTGGCGCTGACGTTCAAGGTTCTGCGGCGTGATGAAACCGCGATCTTAGGCTTCGTCGATCGCCTGCTTCAACAGGAGGTCGCGGACGTCAATGCGCGAGTGCTGGAAGCTGATTTCATGCCCAGGCTACCCTCGGATGAGGATTGGATTTCAGTACCTAATCGCATCGATGACGCGCGCTTCTTCGTTAGCCAGAATTATCGCGACATTTTAGGTCGACTGCCGGATCCCGAAGGCCTTGATTATTGGACTAACGAAATAACAGCTTGCGGCAGCGATCTGGCGTGTGTTGCAAACAGGAGAATCCGCGGTCAGTGCGAGCTTCTTTATAGAACAAGAATTCAAAGAGACCGGTTTTTTCGTCTACCAGCTTTACCAAGCGTCATTCGGACGTAAGCCCAACTATGACGAATTTCGTGCCGAGCGCAGTAGGTTGGCTGGCATCCCAGATACGGAGCAGAGGAAAGAGCAGTTCTTGGCTGACTGGACAAGCAGGCAGATCTTCTACCAACTCTTTCCAGTCTCGCTCTATCCGGCCGAGTTTGTGAATAGGCTGTACAACACTGCCAACATCTATGCTCCAGCTGAACGGGCGCGCCAAATCAGAGCGCTAAGTAATGGCTGGAAGTCGCGCTCCGACGTCCTCCGTGAACTTATCGAAAACTCAGAATTTGTAACACGTGAGTACAACAGCGCCTTTGTGCGCACGCAGTATTTCGGGTATCTCCAACGCGAACCAGACGTTGGTGGCGAGTTGTTCTGGCTGGGATTGCTGAACCAGCAATCACAGCCCGACCTGAAGTATTACCGCTCGATTATCTGTGGTTTTGTCACCTCCGCTGAGTATCAATTGCGTTTCGGAGGGGTGATTACCCGGTCGAATTCAAGCTGCGGCCCTTAACAACGCGCTCTCCATTTCTAGCCGTTGAGGGAGGATCAAATTCCAGGCTTGAAGGGGGTTTTGATAGCCCCGCGCTGCCCTTCAGGCACGTTCTGAGGGACGGCCGACGAAGACGGGGAGAAATGCGAATTTCGCGAAGTCAGCGAAATTCGGGAACTAAGCGAAAGACTCTTTTGCTCATCTGACGCTTAATACCGTGGCCGTAAATTTCTATCGCACGTTGTCAAGCGAATCGCAACACCTCCGATTCCGAGATAACGTTTCCCCTCTCAGATAAGTAGTTCATTCAGATCATAGGCCCTCGAAATCCAGGTTTTGAACGTGGCACGCGGAGTATCTGTGCCCCAGATCTTGAATCCGCTTTAAATCATGGAGGTGTGCTGATGTCGCGCAATCTAACAACGCTACGGAAGTTTTTGTGGTTAACGATCGTGAGTCTCGTACTGGTGGGCGTGGTGGCCCAGCCGGCGATCATCGAAGCTAAGCTTGGCAATTATTTCAATTCGCAATTAATAGCCGCCGGCTCTCAACAGATAACGCCTTCTGCCGCATGGCAAGCCGGCCGCTCTTCAGAGGCGGCTGCGGATATAGTGCGGGCTTCCGGCATCTCCTTCCTGTCTTCGCCTAAGCAGATCACCAGTTATTCCGACTATTTTGGATTCCTGGGCGTTGCTGTCTCCAATCTCGTTGCACGGCCTGTGACCATTGTTGGCGGCCCTTTTATCCAGGGTACCCAAGGTACGGTCAGCATCGACATGATTTCACAGGGGGATGAGAATGCGATTGGCTTCAGTCTGACGTTTGATCCCACCAAGTTAAGCTATGTTTCCGCCGTCAGAGGTGTAGACGCGACTAGTACGACGCTAAATGTGAACACACTTCAGTTGGGGAGTGGCCGGATTGGTGTGGCGCTCGCATATCCTTCTGAGCTTACTTTCACCGCAGGGACTCGCCACCTGGTGGTGGTGACTTTCAACGTGTCACCCACAGCTACCAGCACGACCGACCTGGCTTTCGGAGACCAGCCTGTCGGTCGCGAAATAGCTGACGTTGCTGCGAATGTGCTCGAATCGTCGTTTGTTCCGACCACGATAACTATCAGTACACAGCCTAATCCCTTGCCAACACTCAGCAGCGTCTCTCCGAACTCAGCGCTCGCAGGCAGTAGCGGATTGACTCTCAATGTTAGCGGCACCGATTTCGTCAACACCTCAGTAGTTCGATTCGGTGGAGTGGATCTGGTTACCGGGTTTGTGAATAGTTCATCACTAACCGCTCAGCTGCCAGCCGGAGCAATCCTGACAGCGGGAAGCAAAGACGTTGCTGTCTTCAACCCTGCTCCGGGTGGAGGTTTGTCAAATTCAATTAGCTTCGCGGTTAACAACCCTAGTCCGACGATTACCAGTCTTTCGCCAAACAGCGCGACAGTAGGCGCGGCTGGAGTAACCCTAACAATCAATGGATCGAACTTTATGGACGGGTCCGTGTTGAAATTCAACGGCAATAATCGGGTGACAGACTTGGTAAGTGATACGCAATTGGCGGCACAGCTTACTGCTGCTGACCTAGCCACTGCCGGCGTCTTTACAGTAGTCATTGAAAACCCCGCGCCAGGCGGCGGTACCAGCAGCGCCCTCAATTTCACAGTAAACAATCCCGCTCCGGCAATCACTAGCCTCTCGCCGGCCAGTGCAACTGCCGGTGGTGCTGCTTTCACGCTTACCGTGGCCGGTTCAAACTTCGTCAATAGCGCTGTAGTGCGCGTCAACGGCGGCGACCGTACTACCACCTTCGTTGATTCTTCGCACATCAGCATTCAGGTCTCGGCGGCCGACATTGCCACGGCCGGCAGCCTGGCAATCACAGTCTTCAATCCCACACCCGGCGGCGGCACTTCGGGCGCCGTAGGACTGACAGTCAATAATCCTGGTCCCGTGCTGAGCAGTATCTCCCCGACTAGTGCGATAACCGGTGGAGCAGCCTTTACGCTAACCGTAAACGGCAGCGGCTTTGTTAACGGCTCAGTAGTGAGATTTGCCGGTAGCAATCGCCCCACGTCCTTTGTCAGCAGCACCCAACTCACCGCCAATATTGCCGCCGCTGATATTCAGTCCACCGGCACTTCGGCCATCACTGTCTTCAATCCCGAACCGGGTGGCGGCTCTTCTGCCGCTCTCGATTTCAATGTCAACAATCCGGCCCCCACGCTGGTCTCCATCTCGCCCACTAGCAAGACCGTAGGTGATGGCGATTTCACCCTGTCCGTGACTGGTACTAACTTCTTTAACGGCTCTGTAGTGCGCCTGAATGGAAACGATCACGCCACTATCTTTGTCAATGCCACGCAGTTGACTGCGCAGGTTAGTGCTGCCGATATTGCAGCCGCTGGCACACTGGCCGTCTCGGTCTTTAACCCAGCTCCGGGTGGCGGCGCCACCGGCGCAATTGATCTGCTGGTCAACAATCCCGCTCCCGTGCTCGCTTCACTCTCCCCAACCAACGCCCTGGTAGGTGGTAGTGGCTTAACACTCACGCTCTCGGGCAGCGGCTTCGTCAATGGTTCCGTAGTTAAGTTTAATGGCAGCAATCGCCCCACCGCCTTTGTCAATACTTCGCAGTTGACGGCTGAGCTTTCGGCTGCCGACCTGGCCACTGCCGGTGTTTTCCCCGTAATCATTGAAACCTCTGCTCCAGGCGGTGGTAGCAGCAGTGCTCAGAACTTCACCGTAAACAATCCCGCCCCGGCAATCACCAGCCTCTCGCCGGCCAGTGCAACTGCCGGTGATGCTGCTTTCACGCTTACCGTGGGCGGTTCAAACTTCGTCAATAGCGCTGTAGTGCGCGTCAACGGCGGCGACCGTACTACCACCTTCGTTGATTCTTCGCACATCAGCATTCAGGTTTCAGCGGCCGACATTGCCACGGCCGGCAGCCTGGCAATCACAGTCTTCAATCCCACACCCGGCGGCGGGCTCTCAGCAGCCGTGGACCTCCCGGTAAGCAATCCGGTTCCAGCCATAGCTTCATTGACGCCGGACAACTCGCCTGTGGGCAGTTCAGCGCTCACCGTAACCATAACCGGAAGCAATCTGGTAAATGGAGCTGTCGTGCGTTTCAACGGCCTCGATCGCACCACTCACTTTGAAAGCTCAACTCAGCTGACGGCTGATATTACGGCGGCAGACCTGTCTGTTGCCGGAGTCTATCCTGTCACGGTGTTTAATCCTTTGCCCGGTGGAGGCAGCTCAAATAGTCTCAACTTCATTGTTAACAATCCGGCCCCGGCAATCAGCAGCCTCTCCGCAACGAGCGCTGTGGCCGGCGACCCTTCCTTTACTCTAACGGTCACTGGCAACAACTTCATTGGCACTTCAGTTGTACGCTTCGAAGGCAGTGACCGACCCACTGGCTTTGTCAGTAGCACCGAGTTGTCTGCCCAGATCAGCGCGGCAGATCTCCAGAACGCCGGCACCTTCCACATTACTGTTTTCAACTCAGCTCCGGGTGGAGGTTCCTCGAATGTTCTTGACTTCATGGTAATTGGGCTTAATCCAATGCCCGCCGTTAGTGGACTCGCGCCGGCAACCGTTACCGCTGGTGGAGCAGCGTTTGCACTCACTGTCAACGGTAGCAACTTCGTAGACGGCTCAGTCGTTCACTTAAATGGTAGTGCTCGGAATACTAGTTTCGTCAGCACATCGCAATTGACAGCCCAGCTCACGGCTGCCGACATCGCTAACGCAGGAACAGCCGCAATAACGGTATTTAGCCCTGCGCCTGGTGGCGGCACGTCCAATTCAGTCGACCTCAACATCAACAATCCCACGCCCTCCATCGCAAGTTTGTCACCAGCGAGCGTGTTGGTCGCAGGCGAAGCTTTCAGTTTGACGGTCAACGGCGGCAACTTCATTAACGGAGCTGTGGTCAAATTTAATGGCGGCGACCGCAATACAAGCTTTGTAAGCGGCTCCCAGTTGACCGTCCAAATAACCGCGGCTGATGTTGCGGCTGCCGGCACCTTCCCGGTAGTCGTCGTTAATCCAGCACCAGGTGGCGGTGCCTCAAGCGCTGTGGACTTTACCGTGAACAATCCAGCGCCGACCATCAGCAGTATTTCTCAAAACTCTGCCACGCGAGGCGACGCTGAATTTGTTCTGACAGTCACTGGCAACAACTTCATAAACGCTTCAGTGGTGAAGTTTAACAACAGTGATCGCTCCACCACTTTTATCGATGCTAACCACGTGTCAGCCCAACTCACAGCCGCAGACATGTCTGCAGCTGGCGTATTTTCGGTTCTGGTGGCCAACCCTGGTCCAGGTGGTGGTAACTCGAGTGCACTGGACTTCACGGTCAACAACCCGGCTCCCACAATCGCCAGTGTGACGCCGACAAGCGCTTTGGTCGGTGGGGCTTCCTTCACTTTGACCGTGAATGGCAGCAATTTCGTGGATGGATCTGTAGTCAAGTGCAACGGTAGCAACCGCACTACAAGCCTTGTCAGTTCTTCCCAGCTAAATGCGCAAATGCCTGCCAGTGATATCGCCAGTGCGGGAATTCTGAGCATCACGGTGTTCACTCCAGCACCGGGTGGGGGCAGCACAAGCACAATTGACTTCGTGGTGAACAACCCACTTCCGGTACTCACCGCGATCTCACCAACCAACATTGCGGCGGGCAGTGGTGGTATAACCGTAACATTAACTGGTTCTGGCTTTGAGAACGGATCAATAGCGCGAGTGAATGGTAGTCCGCGAGCGACCACGTTCGTTGACGCCACCCATCTTACAGCTCACCTGACTGCCACCGATACTCTGACATCAGGAGTAATGGTCATAACTGTTTTCAATCCTCTCCCAGGCGGCGGCAACTCGGATCCTCAGAATCTGACCGTTGATCCGGCTCAACCTGACGCTCGAGGCGTGCGTGTAACTCCTGTCACAACAACGCCCGGCAGCACGGTCATTGTGTCAGTGGAACTAATGGCCCAGGGCGACGAGAATGCTGTCGGCTTCAGCCTGATGTTTGATCCTTCTCAGTTGAACTTCGTATCGGCCACAGGCGGCGCAGCTTCATCGCAGGCATCCCTGTTGATCAACAGCACGGCCGCTCCCGGTCGTGTCGGTGTTGTCCAATCGCTGTCGGCAGGCGCTACATTCGCAGTTGGTCCACAGCAGGTGCTTATCGCCACCTTTACCGTGCCGCCCAGCGGGAATCTGCCCTCCACTGAAGTCGGATTCGATGATTTCCCGATTCTGCGTGAAGTGGTAAATATTGGCGCCACACCTTTACCGACGGCCTTCTCGTCAGGTGTTGTAACCATAGCCCAGGGTTATGAGGCTGACGTCTCTCCTCGGCCCGCAGGCAACAATGATGGCACAGTCACGATTCAGGACTGGAACCAGGTAGGACGTTTTGTGGCCCTGCTCGACATCGCGGATAGCACGGAATACCAGCGCATTGATTGTGCGCCCGCCACTAGCTATGGTGACGCGCGACTCTCTGTTGCTGATTGGACACAGGCTGGTCGGTATGCCGCCCACCTCGACCCCGTGCAATTCGCTGGTGGACCAACCGGTCCCTCCAGTCAACTCACCGCGGCCGCGGCGAACGTGGTGGATGTGAAAGCGGCAGCGAGCATCGTTCGACTCGCGCCAACGCAGTTCCGCGCGGGTGAAAAGACCTCCATCACTGTTGAACTAGAAGCCCAAGGTAACGAAAATGCGCTCGGGTTCAGCGTGATGTTCAACAACGGTTCACTTCGCTTCGTAGCCGCCGAGAAGGGCAGCGACGCAATCGAAGGAATTCTGGTGGTCAATAAAGCTAATCAGAGCAAAGGCCGGGTCGGAGTGGTACTGGCTTTGCCGACCGAAAGGGCCTTCGCTCCGGGCAATAATCAGGTAGTGACTCTGACATTCGAGGCACTAACTGACGTTGACAGCTCCTCAGCTTTCGACTTCTCAGACCTGCCCATCGATCGTGAGGTCGTGGACCTGCGCGCAAAACCGATTAAGGCTGCCTTCGTCAAGGACAGAACTGATAGAAATCCGATAGACGACGCGCAGTATTTTGTGCAGCAGCAATACCTCGACTTCCTTAACCGCAAGCCGGACGCCAATGGGCTCGACTACTGGACTGATCAGATTACTCAATGTGGTACGGATGAGGCCTGCCTCCGAAACCGCCGGATTCGAGTCAGTGCAGCATTCTTCGTCGAGCAGGAATTCCAACAAACCGGCTACTTCATTTACCGCCTGTACAAGGGAATTCTTGGGCGGCAGCCAACCTACCAGGAATTCATGGCAGAACGGAGCCAGCTGGATCCATCCAATCTTGAAGTCAGTAAGCAAGCGCTGGTGAAGTCGTTGCTTGAACGCGCTGATTTCCTGGCACGATATCCGCAAAGCTTGAGTCACTCCCAGTTTGTGGATGCTCTCCTGGCAACCATACGCGAGTCGGGACTGGACCTCTCGTCCGAGCGTCAGAACCTGATGGATGCGATGGCCAACCAGGGTCGCACTCAAGCGGTTCGTCAAATCGTTGAGAACCGGGAGCTATATAAGGCTGAATACAACGCCGCCTTTGTGCTCTCCGAATACTTCGGCTATTTGCGAAGGGATCCGGACCAAAACGGTTACATATTCTGGCTAAACGTTCTGAATAACCGCGAGCCGAACAACTATCAAGGTATGGTTTGCGCCTTCATTACGTCGCGAGAATACCAGGAGCGATTCGGTTCGGGAGTTTCTCACAGCAATGCCGAATGTGGTCCCTGAGTACTCACCGGGAGACCAAACAGTGGGGGGCTACTCCGATCACCCGAAAGTAGCCCACCTTCGGGAAGTGTCGAAGAGAGCTGCAGGTATAAACCGCGGGAGGACGTTTATCGTTGCTTAGCAAATAGGAGAAAGGCCATCTCCCTCTAAGCCGACCTGGGCAAATCTTCGGACCTTTTCCGCCGGACACAAGCAGGAGCAAGAGTTCTTCTTGCTGCCTGCTTGTGCCTTTTTTTGCCTCGCTGGCCGGCAAAAAAGGCCAGATTTTTATGAAGTTTACGAAGGTAGCGAAGTCAGTGAAATACACGAAAGACACCTGCTTGGCTTCTTCTATAGCATCCCGAACTGGACGCGAATCACTGGACAGCGGGTGGATCGAACGAGATCCATTTTACCGCCAATTCGCATGATTACAGGACACTTCACCTTTATGCGGGCCAGCACGAAAGAGTCAGAAACTAGGACTACCACTTACGAGAGTACCTGGAAGTATCCCCCAAATATCTGCCTCCGTGCCGTGCTGAGAAAAGGACGGCTTACGATGTCTTTGAGCAAGAGAGGTCTTTCTTTCTTCTTACTTTTAGCGGTGGTTACCGCTCTCGGCTTAATTGCCCTCCCTCTTAGGGCTTCTGAGGCCAAAGAGCGACAGGCAGTCAAGACTTTGGCCCAAAGGGCCTCGTCTGCCAGCCAATCGCCGGCGCTTGTCGGGCCACTCGTCCTAGTCCAGAATTCCCCTGACCAAAACGCCAACCTCAAAGCTTCGCTGCTCGGTTCCCTGTTCTTGCCGCAACTCTCGGGTTCACCATTTTTGACGCCCAACCTGGTGAATCCAAGTGTCATTCGGGTCGTGGGGACGACTTTACAGGCCGGTCAGAATGGGACGGTCAATATTGAGCTCGACTCGCAGGGAAATGAAAACGCGCTTGGCTTCAGCCTTAATTTCGATCAGACAAAGTTGATCTATGTGTCGGCCACCAGGGGCACAGATTCTTTAAACGCTGGCGCCACGATGAATGTAAACGCCAGTGGCGCGTCAAGCGGCCGGCTCGGCATTGCCATTGGCTTGCCTGCGCCGCAAACCTTTGCCGCTGGGACTCGACAAATTGCTGTAATCACGTTCGCAGTATCTCCGAGCGCGAGCGGCTCCACTGTAATCGAATACGGAAATTCGCCAATCTTTCCCGAGGTCGCGGACGCTGACGCTAATACCCTATCCGCAACCTATACGCCAGGAACTATCAATATCACACCGGCCCCTAGCCCCGTCCCAACGCTTACGAGCATCACCCCGTCGTCGGCAATTGCCGGCGGCTCTGCGTTTACAATTACGGTCAATGGCACTGGCTTCGTAGCAGGTTCGGTGGTACGCCTCGGGGGTAGCGATCGTCTCACAACCTTCATAAGTAGCACGCAGCTCAGCGCGCAAATCACTGCCACTGACATTCAGTCGGCAGGCTCGACTCCAGTCACGGTGTTCAATCCAGCGCCCGGAGGTGGAACTTCCGGGTCGCTGAGTTTAGCGATAAACAATCCTGTTCCCACTCTCACGTCATTGTCACCTGCGAGCACGCTGGCTGGTGGCCCTGCCTTTACCTTAACTGTGGACGGCAGTGGCTTCAGCGCTAACTCGGTAGTTCGTTTCAATGGAACCGACAGAGTCACCACATTTGTTAATAGCACCCAACTCAGCGCACAAATCACAGCAGGCGACATCAGCACCGTTTCTAATCCCAATATCACAGTATTCAATCCAGCACCTGGTGGAGGCGCCTCAAATGCAGTCGTCTTTAATGTAGCCAGCAATCCTGCCTTTCGTGTAATTCGGATACCGGGAACGACCTTTCAGGCCGGTCAAAACAATGCCGTAGTCATAGACCTGGATGCGCAAGGTGACGAAAATGCGCTTGGATTCAGCTTGAATTTTGACACGACAAAGATGACTTATGTCTCTGCCGTCAATGGCAGTGACGCAGGTACAGCGAGTCTTAATATCAATACGAGTGGACTCGCAAGCGGCCATCTCGGAATCGCCCAGAGCTTGCCGACAGGAGCCACTTTTACTCCGGGTACCCGCCACCTGGTGGTGGTGACGTTTAGCGCCCCCGTCAACGCTAGTGGTTCTACCGTTATCTCCTTCGGCGACTTGCCCATTGGTCGTGAGGTGGTGAACATTAGCGCCAATACGCTGGGAGCGACATTCACCTCTGGTTCGATTTCCTTCAGTAATCCTATCCCGGCCGCCACCAGCATCTCGCCCACGAGTGCTATCGCCGGCAACGCAGGCTTCACGCTGACGGTGAACGGCACCAACTTCGTGAGCCAATCTGTCGTCAGATTCAACGGTAGTGATCTTCCTACAACTTTCGTTAGCAGCACTCAGTTGACTGCACAGGTTAGCGCAAGCAACATTCAAGCCTCGGGTGTATTCCCCGTGACCGTGTTCAACCCCGCACCTGGCGGCGGAACATCGAGCGCAATTAACCTGACGGTGTCGCCAGCTCCGTTACCGGCAATCAATAGCCTGTCACCGGCTGCTCTGATCGCCGGCGGGCCAGACCTCGTCCTGACGGTTAATGGCACAAACTTCATTAACAGCTCAATCGTCAGGTTCAATGGGGTAAACCGGGCAACAACTTTCGTTAGTGGCACTCAATTAACTGCCACAATTCTCGCCGCCGATATCTCAAGTGCGGGTAGTTTTCCGATTACTGTCTTCACACCAGCTCCGGGGGGCGGCACTTCCAATGCTCTCAACCTGGCAGTCAATAATCCTGTGCCCTCGCTGACCTCGCTTTCGCCGGCAAGTGCGCTGGCAGGCGGACCCAGCTTTACGTTGACACTGAACGGAGCAGCATTCCTGCCAACGTCCGTCGTGCGTTTCAAAGGGAGTGACCGTCCTACCACCTTTGTGAGCAGCTCTCAGTTGACGGCCCAGGTGACAGATGCTGACATAAACACTGCGGGGACCGCAAGCATCACCGTATTCAATCCCGCGCCCGGCGGAGGTTCTTCCAATGCGGTGATCTTCACGATCAATACGAACCCCGCATTCCGCATCATCCGTGTGGCCAGCACAACCTTCCAGGCTAACCAAAATAATTCTGTCGGCGTGGAGTTGGACGCACAGGGAGACGAAAACGCTCTCGGCTTAAGTATCGATTTTGATCCAGCCAAAATGAGTTTTGTGTCTGCTGTCAAGGCTGGCGACTCCAGCGCCGCGACCCTCAATGTCAATCCCAGCCTTGCTGCAAGCGGCCACGTAGGTATTGCTTTTGCGCTGTCCACAGGTCAGGTATTTACACCCGGTACGCGACAGCTTCTCGTACTGACGTTCAATGTGCCGATAGGTTCAAACGGCTCGACGGTGATTAGCTTTGGCGACCAACCGATTGGTAGAGAGGTTGTAAGTGGTGACGCACAACTGCTCGGAGCTACGTTCCTGGGTGGTTCGATTAGCATCAATAACCCGGCGCCTTCGCTTACCGGCATCTCACCGATCAGTGCCGTCGTTGGCGGCTCGGGATTAGTTCTGACCGTGAATGGCTCGAACTTTGTCAGTAGTTCGGTTGTAAGAATCAATGGCGCCGACCGTCCAACTACCTTTGTGAACAGCACGCAGTTAAAAGCGGAACTGGATGCGAGTGATCTTCAGACAGTCGGTACACTTCCCGTTACGGTATTCACGCCGGCCCCCGGAGGTGGGACATCGAGCGCAGTCAATTTCACGGTCACATTGGTTCCCATGCCCTCGATCAGTAGCTTGGCGCCACTCAGCGTTATCACAGGAGGGCCAAACTTTACCTTAACAGTGAACGGCTCAAACTTCGTCGAAGGCTCCGTGGTGGCATTCAACGGCGCTGAGCGCAACACAACTTTTGTCAGCGGGTCGCAATTAACCGCTGACATTTCCGCAGCGGACATCGCTACGGCCGGCAGTTTTCCGATTACCGTCGTCAATCCTGCACCAGGCGGAGGAATTTCGAATGCGATCGCTCTGAGTGTAAATAACCCTGCCCCTACGCTTGGTTCTATCGCTCCGGATAACATCCTGACCGGTGGGCCAGCCTTTACCCTGACCGTCAACGGCGGGGGATTCATTCCGACCAGCATCGTGCGCTTCAACGGCACCGATCGGGCGACGACTTTTGTTAATAGCTCGCAGTTGACCGCACAGTTAACCGCTGACGACATCAGCGACGCTGGAATCGCGAATATCACGGTGTTTACGGCTGCGCCTGGCGGCGGCGCTGCCGGTCCCGTAAGTTTGACGATTAACAATCCTCAACCAACGCTGTCCAGCACTGCGCCCACTATGGCGTTCTCAGGCGGACCTGCTTTCACACTAACCGTGAATGGCAGCAACTTTGTCAACAGCTCCATAGTCAGGTGCAATGGCAGCGACAGGGTAACTACTTTTGTCAGTAGCTCCCAATTATCGGCTCAGATTTCGGCGGCGGATATCCAGGCAGCTGGCTCCCTGGCAATCTCTGTTTTCTCGCCGGCACCTGGCGGCGGGACTTCCAGCGCACTGAACGTGGCAGTGGACAATCCTCTTCCCACAATCAGCAGTCTTGCTCCGGCAAATACTATCTTTGGCAGCTCTGCCTTCATCCTTACCGTAAACGGTTCCGGCTTTGTCAGTGGTTCTGTGGTGCGCTTCAATAACAACGACCGTGATACCCACTTCGGTAGCAGTACGCAATTGACGGCCGAGATTACGGCCGCAGACATTAGCACTGCAGGCGTGATCCCTGTAGTTGTTGTCAACCCGGCGCCTGGCGGTGGCACTTCAACTGCCTTTAACTTCTCGGTTAACAATCCGGCTCCCACAATCAGTAGCCTTTCCTCAACCAGCGCTTTTGTCGGCGACGCGGCCTTTACGCTCACCGTCAACGGCAGCAACTTCATCAGCAGTTCTGTGGTCCAGTTCAATGGCAGTGATCGCATAACAAACGTCCTCAGCGGTTCGCAATTGACGGCTCAAATCACTGCGGCAGATCTGACGCTCGCCGGTAGCTTCCCTGTTACAGTTTCCAATCCGAGTCCTGGTGGCGGAGTTTCAAGCGCGATTAATCTGGCAGTAAACAATCCGGTACCAACCCTTGGCTCCCTGTCTCCTGCAAACGCCTTGGCAGGTGATCCGGCCTTCACCTTGACGCTTAATGGAAGCGGGTTTACCTCGGCTACAGTCGTGCGATTCAATGCGAGCGATCGCCCCACGTCCTTTGTTAATAGTTCCCAGGTAACTGCGCAGTTGACGGCCGCCGACATCGGCATGGCTGGAAGTGCGAGCATAACGGCCTTCAACCCGGCGCCCGGCGGTGGTGCCTCCAACGCGCTCAACTTTGCCATCAATACAAATCCGGCGTTCCGTATTGTGCGCGTAGTCGGAGCAACACTTCAGGCAGGACAAAACAACTCCATCATCGTGGAACTAGACGCTCAGGGTGATGAAAACGCCCTTGGGTTCAGCTTCAGTTTCGATACTGGGAAAATGAGCTTTGTTTCTGCAGTGAAAGGCAATGACGCGGCCCCGGCGACGCTAAACGTCAACTCCATTGCAGCCAGCGGTCGCATAGGCATCGCTCTCGCTCTTCCTGCCGGCCAGACCTTTGCTGCCGGTACGCGGCAAGTCGTAGTGGTGACATTTAACATACCGTTAGCGTCAAGTGGATCAACTTCAGTCGCTTTCAGCGATACGCCCATTGGACGTGAGATTGTCGATGTTGCTGCGTCTCCCCTGGGCGCAACTTTCACTCCGGGCGCATTCACGATTAATCATCCAGCTCCAACAGTCAGTAGCCTTTCACCCTCAACCGTTAGCGTAGGTGGCCCAGCGTTTACGTTAGCGGTTAACGGCAGCAATTTGGTTAGTGAGTCGGTCGTCAAAGTCAATGGCTCCGATCGGCCAACCTCATTTGTGAGTAGCACGCAACTGACAGCGGAATTAACCGCAGCCGATATCCAAACTGTCGGTACGCTGCCAGTAACGGTCTTTACTCCTGCTCCGGGTGGCGGTACTTCCTCGGCAGTTAGCCTTGCTATCGAGAATCCTGTGCCCACGCTGAGCAGCCTTTCGCAGGCTTCAGCCACACGCGGCGATGCGGCCTTTGTCCTGTCCCTAAGCGGCAGCAATTTCGTCAACTCCTCGGTGGTCAAGTTTAACGGCAGCGACCGGGCCACCAGCTTCATTGACGCCGCTCACCTGTCGGTCCAACTGACGGCGGCAGACCTGGCGACCGCCGGTGTCTTCCCAGCGCTGGTCAGTAATCCGGCGCCCGGTGGTGGCACTTCC
>DATEUF010000152.1:0-31900 GCA_035283325.1 Pyrinomonadaceae bacterium
GACCTACAGCTACGCCGCCATTGGGGAGCTGTGGACGAGATCATATCGACCGCGCTTTTGCGCGCTGAGCCAGTCACTCGAGGACATAGAATGGAGCTTGGTATCGAAAAGGAGTTGCCTGTTGTGCGTGTTGACGAACGAGCTGTCAGTGAGGTGGTCTACACGCTCGTGGAAAACGCCGCTAAGTATTCGCCAAAAGGTTCAACCATCCGCATCACCGCGCAACGTGCTGGCGACGGACTAATCAAAATGGCTGTAGAGGACAGGGGGGAAGGCATTCCCGCTGAGCTGCGCGAACGGGTCTTCGATAAATTTTTCCGCGCGACTCGCGATGGCGATATTAAGACTCTTGAGCCTGCAGGAACGGGAATGGGGCTGGCCATTGCCAAGGGTATTGTGGAAGCTCACAACGGTCGTATTTGGATCGAGAACGGCTCGGCCGGCGGAACGCGTGTAGCGTTTACGTTGCCGATCGGCGACGAAGACGCTGCAGAACCATCTGAACAGTCTTTTTCAGACAGGATTAGACGGCCGTGAATGATAAGCCACGCATTCTAGTAGTGGACGACGAGGCACAATTGACGCGCGTATTGCGAACCGGACTTAAGTCGCACGGGTACGACGTGCGAACCGCAGCTGATGGGATCTCTGCATTCGACACTTTTAAAGACTGGAATCCGAACCTTGTAATCACCGATCTGGCAATGCCGAACATGAATGGCCTGGAACTGTGCCGGCAGCTACGGACCATTTCGCAGGTGCCGATCATTGTGCTTTCGGCGAAGGGTGAAGAGAAGACCAAAATCGAGGCCCTGGATCTCGGTGCCGACGATTTCGTGACAAAGCCTTTCGGAATCGACGAGCTGTTGGCTCGCGTGAGAGCTTCGCTCCGTCGCGCCGCAACGCAGGTTGCGACCGAAGTGACACCAGCAATTCTCCAGGCCGGAGACTTCCGTATCAATCTTGAAGCACGCAATGTTACCGTACGCGAACGTGAAGTTCACTTAACGCCGAAAGAGTTTGACCTTCTCACTTACTTCATGAAGCACTCTGGAAAGGTCCTCACCCACCGCACGCTGTTGGCCGCTCTTTGGGGAGGCAACTACGTGGAACAGAACGAGTATCTGCGGGTCTTTGTCGGCAACCTGCGCAAGAAGTTGGAAACAGATCCTCACGGTCCACGCTACATCCTTACCGAGCCTTGGATCGGTTACCGTTTTAACCCTCACGGTACTTAGTGGTTCTTACCAGGCACTCAATCATCAGATTGGCTGCAGAAGCAGGGCACTAACCATCAAGAGTTTCCACAGCTCAACATTCAAAGAAAACCCGGTTTTCGCGTCTTTATAAATTCTTTATGGACCCTTTACACCCTTTTTATGCGGCGTTTCGTAATCTTATGCTGTTGACAATTTGTCGCCGAAGCTGCTCACGGATGGAAACGCATCGGGAGGGGCAGCGCGGGGGGACCAAACTGGTCTCGAGCAGACGAGTCACGGGGCGCATCGTGAGAGTCACGTAGGACACTTCCCAATAGGTCCGAGCCCGACAGCTAACCTCGCAGGCTAAGGGAAGGACACTAATATACGTCTTTAATCCAAGGGCGCGGAGCGTGTGCTTCGCGCCTTTGGTCTTTTGGGCTATGCAAAGAAGTCGATCTACAGCTGCTGAAAACTCATTGATGGGAGCCAGCCAGGGACTGAGTTTGATAGAGTCATTGCTACTTCATGGATGGAGTTGGAAGAGCCTGGGCGCGGTCCTTGGACTTTGTTGCGGAATCCTGTCGCCATTATTCGGGGCGATTCTCACGGCACTTTCGTGGCTGGAGGGTCCTCGGTGGCATGGATTCAATCTCCAACGTGATGGCACTGTGCTGCTTTTCCTAACCACCGCCTTTCTGATTTTCGGGGCTCATTGCCTCGATCTAATTGACAAAGACAACACAAAGCGCGTACAGAAAGTCAATTAGACAATTAAGCAAACCGGGGGCCCTATTGTAAGGAACAGAGCATTTGGTTGCATCTATCAAGCGTTTGCTCGTAGGCAGAGCCAAGAGAACTGAACAAGCAATTCACGAGCGTCTGTCGAAGAAGACTGGACTGGCTGTTTTTGCCTCGGATGCGCTCTCTTCGACAGCTTACGCGACTGAAGAAATTTTGTTGGTGTTGGCGGTCGCTGCGGCAGCCGGTCAAGTGTACGCTTATCATTATGTCGTTCCTATCTCCATCATTATCGCTATCGTGCTGGGAATTGTAGCGACTAGCTATCGACAGACCATCCATGCGTATCCCTCCGGCGGCGGTGCCTACATCGTAGCCAAGGATAACCTCGGCACGACGCCCGGATTGGTGGCGGCCGGTGCGCTGCTGGTGGATTATGTGTTAACAGTCTCAGTCTCGATTTCAGCAGGTGTCGCCGCAATAACCTCAGCCGCACAGGGGACGCGTTTCTCGTGGCTTGACGATCACAAGGTCTTTCTATGTCTGTTCCTGATAGCTTTCATTGCGATTGCTAATTTGCGCGGCGTACGTGAGTCAGGCGCCCTCTTCGCCGGTCCCACATATGCTTTTGTGATCAGTTTTCTAGTCATGATTGTCTACGGCATCATCCATTATTTCGTACACCCAGTCACCGCGCCAGTCGTAGCAGAAAACATAAAACTAGCTGAAGGCTATCACATTCAAGCGCTCACCTGGTTTGTGTTGCTCGGCGCGTTCTCCAATGGTTGTGTCGCCTTAACCGGTACGGAGGCGATCTCTAACGGTATCCCCGCATTCAAACCGCCCGAAGCACATAACGCGGCAACTACCCTGACCGTCATGGCTGCACTGTTGGCCACGATGTTCATCGGCACTAGCGTGATGGCTTATCTCTACGGCGTGCAGCCACATGTGAATGAGACCGTGATCTCGCAGTTTGCACGCATTATTTTTACGGATTCAATGGCATGGTTTTATTACCTGATACAAGGGACGACAGCTCTAATCCTGGTTCTGGCGGCAAACACTTCGTTTGCCGACTTCCCGCGTCTCTCAAGTTTACTTGCGCGAGATCGGTTCCTTCCTCGCCAGTTTACCAATCGGGGAGACCGGCTTGTGTTTTCTAATGGCGTCATCATCCTCGCCATTTTCTCCAGCATCCTGGTCGCAGCGTTCGGCGGCGATACAAGCCGGTTGATACCGCTCTACGCCGTCGGCGTCTTTCTTTCTTTCACACTTTCACAAGCGGGAATGGTGCGACACTGGCTCAAGGAAGGTAGAGCGCAGAATAAGTTGCGAGACTTACCCGACGGTATAGATGGAGCTGGAGGATCAAAGGAACGCTCTATCGATCAGAGCTTTGATGAGGGCGCCAGGCTGAATGATATACATGTCAGTGTTACGCCGGAGCGGATGGCCGGCAGGAATCCCGTTGATATTGCCGACATGCGAAAACAGGTGTCGCATTGGCGAAAATCGATCGCGATCAATGGTGTGGGCGCGATAGCGACCTTTATTGTGCTGGTCGTTCTGATCATCACGAAGTTTGTTCATGGGGCTTGGATCGTGGTCTTGTTGATACCGCTACTGGTCGCAATGTTCCGCACTGTTCACGGGCACTACGCGGAGGTAGCCAAACAGTTAACTATGGAGGGTCTTGAAAGACTCCGGCCCATTCGGCATGAAGTCATTGTGCCGATTTCCGGGTTACACAGGGGAGTCATCCGGGCACTGGAGTATGCTAAGTCAATCGCACCGGGTCATGTGACCGCAGTGTACGTGGATCTTGATGAGGAAGCGACAAAAAGTCTGAGGGAAAAGTGGAAGAAGTTCTCCGGCGATATTGAACTGGTTGTTCTCGCGTCACCCTATCGCGCGCTCACCCGGCCGCTGTTACGTTACATAGACCGGATGGAGCGGGACCACAAAGATGATCTGGTCACGATAGTTCTGCCGGAGTTTGTGCCTGCTAGATGGTGGCAACACCTGCTTCACAATCAGAGTTCACTGACGCTCAAAGCGGCGCTCCTCTTCAAAGAAGGAGTTATCGTAACCAACGTGCCGTATCATCTGAAACATTAAGTGACAAACGTGATTCGACCGGAGTTATGAATGCGAGTACTTGCCGAAACGAGAGATGAACTCTGACCGCGTCAGGCCGCCGGCCTCAGCCAACTTCATTATCGAAGCTTCATCAAGGAAATCTCTTGCGCCGATCCTCACCATATAGTCGCGCGCCACCCGGTAACTTTCAGTCTCCACGTCAACAAAACGTTGCCGACCGCGGCCCGTTTCAGGATCCACCACCTGGCTGAAAGGGACAGGTTGAAATTCGCCACCCTGAATCGTAATCATCGAATTCGAACCATCACGGAGAAGAAAGTTAAACGCCGCGTAGCCGAGGTCACGTGCATATTCGGCGTCGTAGGGAATAGGAGAAGCGCACCGCAGTTCGTAGCCTATGCTCTTGTCCACCACCGTTACTCTTATATTTCGACGTTCCAGGCGGAGCTGGACTTCACTTTTCACCTTGCGGCCCAGATCGATCTCTGCCACGCGTATATTACCTTGGGCATCCCGATCGACATCCTGCAGCTCGGCGACTTCGTCCGCATCAAAATGTTCTACCAAAGCTTCTGACAGCAGGATTACGCCATAGTCTCGTCCCATTGCTCGACGCTTGATAATCGTTCCTTCGACAATATCAACGATATCCGCAAGTGAAATCTTCTTGTCAAACTCCTCGGGGATGATGGTACACGTCGCACTCGCAGCCTTACCGATCCCGAGAGTTAAATGGCCGGTCGGCCGTCCCATCGTCACGGCCAGATACCAACGTCCGGTCGTGCGTGCGTCCTCCATAAGTCTCTTTACCAGTTCAACTCCCACGTGGCGGGCGGTCTCATAGCCGAGTGTCGGCACTGAGCCCGGCAGCAACAGATCGTTGTCTATGCTTTTGGGTACCTGCACCACCTTGATGGATCCATGCGTTTCACGCTCAATGGCGGCTGAACTGCGCACCAGATCGTCACCTCCAATGGTTACCAGTGCTTCCATGCCAAGTTTCTTGAGCGCCGCGATGGTGTTCTCCAGCGATTGCCGTTGACTTGTTACGTCGGTGCGCGCCGTACCCAGCATGACACCGCCCTGTAGGGTTACCCGGGCTACCTCATCTATTGTCAGCTCATGTTGCTCATCTGTATACCGCTGAGCAAGCCATTCGAAGCCGTCGTGAAATCCAATCGCTACGCGACCACCCTTAATGGCCTCGATTGCAATCGCCGAGATCACTCCGTTCGTACCTGGCGCCGGGCCACCGCCGACCAGAATGCCCACTCTCTTAGGTCCCATCATCAGGATTGAGCTCTAACTTTAAATGTCTTAAATCTGCGCAGGTCTAAACCACTCGCCCGTTTTGTAGGCCCACCAGCTGATCGAATCAGGGCACTTGCCCGCTGAAGTAACCGAACCTATTGCGAAATTCGGCAGTTGTCATATTGGCCGCCGCAGCCATCTTTTCCACCCAAGGGGGATCTTCGAAGTCCTTTGCTTCAAGTCGGATCATGTATTCGCGAGCGACACGATAGCCCTCACTTTCAACGTTGACCATCCTGACGCGCGTCTTGCCTGTCCCCGGTTCACGAATTTGGTCGAATGGCATTGGCACCATGCGTCCGCCCTGAACGCTAATCATGGCCTCGGTTCCGCCATCTAAAAGAAATCTAATCGCGCTATAACCCAGATCGCGGCAATAGGCAGCATCGAAAGGAATGGGATCAGCGCAGCGCAGTTCGTAACCGATATTCTTGTTGACGATAGTAACGCGAATACCGCGGTGGGCCAGCCGGCCTTTCACTTCGACTTTGACCTTTCGGGCCAGGTCCACTTCCGCGAACCGTATATTTCCATGATCATCTCGCTCAACATCCTGTAGTTCCTGAAGTTCCTGTGATGCCAGTTTTTCGATCAGACCTTCAGCCAGGATCGCGACTCCGAAGTGGCGGCCCATTGCCCGTCGTTTAATGATCGCCGTTTCAACAATGTCGCATATGTCGGAAAACGCTATGGTCTCCCGGCTGAGCTCTTCACCGATCACGGTTAGTGTGGCACCTGCCGCTTTGCCAATCCCCAGGGCGAGATGGCCGGCTTTTCTGCCCATTGCGACAACCACATACCAACGTTTCGTTGAGCGTGCATCTTCCATCAAGTTCTGAACCAGTTCGACGCCGTAGTGGCGAGCAGTCTGGTAACCAAAAGTAGGTATGTGGCTCGGCAGTGGCAGGTCATTGTCTATCGTCTTGGGGACATGGACTACGCGTATTTGGTGTCCCGAACGTTCGGCGACGAAACTGGATGAAAGTGCAGTGTCGTCACCGCCTATGGTCACCAGATGAGTAACGCCAAGAGCACGGAAGGCCTCAACCACTGTTCGTATGGCTTGTTCAGAAGTTGTCGGATTATCCCGGGCGGTGCCAAGAATTGAGCCGCCTTCAAGATGAATACGCGAGACATCTTCAATCACTAACGGACGCACTTTTGAGGTGTCTCCGCGCATGAGCCACCTGAAACCATCGACGATTCCGACAACCTGGAGGCCTTCATTAACTGCTTCGATAACGGCAGCCGAAATAACGGCATTGATTCCTGGTGCCGGCCCCCCGCCCACCAATATCGCTAAGACTCGGTTTGCTGACATACGCGCTCACAGTGATTGATTAGTAGATCCCAGGAAGGATTGCGCCAAACTAAGACTCTTCACGGGTATGCTGGCCAGCCCGCATGCTCAAGTATTCTGCCAGCGCTTTGTCGGCAGTTTGAATGTGGATGACCAGCCAACTGCGCAAAGCCTCAATCAGACTGTGCTTGTCTGTCGCCGTTCCCGTCGCGAGGCCACGCTGGAGGTTTTGCACCTCAACCAGCAACCGCTCGTGCTCTAGAAGATGCGACTCATACGCTTCGTAGGCATGCAGCCTCATAAGGAGTTGTTCGGAGAGAAAATGGAGATTCGTGTGTTCCACTAGCTCGTTCAGTAGCGTATAGACCAAACCGTCGTCAGCCCCGCTCCGAACGGCAGCTTTAAGATCATTGAGCATGCTAAGTTGCCCCGAATGCTCCCGCTCCATCGTGGCAATTCTGAAGGTCAGTTCCGTTGATTCTTCCATTGCATCCATGACGCTTCGTATTCTCTCATGTCTCTTTCCTGCGGGTCTAGCTCCAGGAAATCAAGAGCCCTACGTATCGGCAAGACTTTGTAACTGTTGATTGGGCTGTCCGCGCCAAGCGTCTTGCGCTCCACCGCCCCACTGGACCATAATTAATATCATTGCAATTTAGGGACACAACGTGAAAGAATCAGCTGACCACGATCATCATCACGCTCCCAACCGCTTCGCAGTTGTCCCCACATCGGTGCGCCTCGATGCCGATCCTGACTACACCGGCAAGGGTGTCACAATTGCTTTTCTCGACTCCGGCTTTTACCCCCACGCTGATTTGCGGGAACCCGATGACCGGATTCTTGCCTACCACGATTTGGCGGGGGAGCGTCCTTCCCTGAGTCCGGCTGACCCAATCGAGACATGGCAATGGCACGGCACACAGACCTCAGTGGTTGCCGCCGGAAACGGTACGCACAGCGGCGGAGTATATCGCGGGTTGGCGGCCGCTGCCGATCTCGTTCTGGTTAAAGCTAGCGAGCGGGGAAGAATCACGGAAGAAAACATCGCTCGGGGCATTGAGTGGGTGATCGAGAACCGTGAACGTTTCAACATTCGAGTCCTGAATATTTCCCTGGGCGGGGATCAAGACGTTCCCTGTTCAACGAGCATTATCAATCAGGGAGCCGAGGAAGCCATCAGTCAGGGAATCGTTGTTATAGCTGCCGCGGGAAATGCTGGCGCCGAAGGAAAGCATTCAATCCCACCGGCTAACTCTCCATCGGTAATCACCGTTGGAGGATATGACGACAACAACGATCTGGATCCTGCGACTATCGATCTGTATCACTCAAACTTTGGACCCACGGCTGATGGCACCGTCAAGCCTGAAATCATCGCGCCCGCCATGTGGGTCGCCGCGCCGATTCTCCCTGGAACTGAATTGTACGAAAAGGCAGAAACTGTATCCCGGTTACTGGCTGCACCTGATTACCTACTTGGGCATCTGAGTAAGAGCGTGGCCGCCAAAGTGCAGATTCCTGATCAGATTCTAAGGGCCGGGGCCTCGGCGATCAGAGCGTTTCTAGAATCCATCTTGAGCGAACAAAAGATAATTGCAGCGCATTATCAACACGTTGATGGCACCTCGTTCGCGGCGCCCATCGTTACTTCGGTTGTGGCTCAGATGCTTGAGGCCAACCCGAGACTTACCCCCGCTGCCATCAAGAACATTCTTATTTCGACGGCCGATCGCATTGCGCATGCCCCGGTCCTGAGACAAGGTTATGGAGTGGTCGACGCCCGGCAGGCAACCTCTCAGGCCAGAAGTGACACGCACCAATGGCACGCCATCATAGGCGGGCCGCCTAGAGTTGAAGACGGCAAGGTGCTGTTTTTCTTTTACGGCGACCAGGCGAGCAGTGTATCCCTGGCCGGAGAGTTCAACGACTGGGACAGCACCAGTACAAGGCTGCAAAAGGACGAGCACGGAATGTGGCGAACAGCTCTGGAAGCCCCTCCCCCGGGACTCTATCACTATAAGTTTGTCATCAATGGTGAGTGGTGGTTTGAGGATCCGACCAATGGAATGAAAGCGCCAGACAATCGCGGCGGCCTGAATTCAGTGCTAATCATCAAATGAGATAAGTGCGTACTCAAGACACCACACGCTTCTAGCCTCGTGGAGCTTCACCTTCCGCCTAATAATCGGTTACAATTCGCCATCCTCACCATGAAGCTGCCTCCCTTCAAAGCTTTAGAAGCTGCCTATCAACTCCATTTCTACCTAGGCTTTAAAACACACTATCTTCGGCCGTTGTTTCGAACTGCAGGTCAGCGAGCACTTGTAAGCAGTCGAGCGTCAAAAGGTTAGAACACTGTGGGCCAAAGGTTACTTCGCCAGAAGCTCAGGAAAAGTGAATCTGGAAGCAGCCAGAAACTGTGGACACACAGTTGAGACATCACGGCTACTCAGGTAAGTGGACGAAGGCGCTCAAGTATCGGAATCCTACGTTTAAGTCTCCCGCGTTTTCACTGGCGCACTGCCTTTGCATGCTCGACTACCACCTGCTGCTGGTAACAAAGTTCCGCGCACCGCTTTTTGATGAAGCGATGGCCCCAAGGCTTTTCGATTATGTGATGGCAGTTGGAAGGAAACACGGCTTTGCGGTGGATCGAATGAGTCTGCTTCCGGATCACATGCATCTGCTCCTTCAAGGGATCCCTGGCGAATCGGGCGCCGGCATGCTTAAAAGCCCTTCGGCCTCCGCACTCGGAAAATCTGATAAGACAGGGACCCGTACAATCTGCTTCTGCTGTAGTGACCGCATAGTGATTTCTGAAACCTGTCAAAGTAAGGACGCGCGTCGCGAAGAGCGTTTTAGGTACACCAGCCTCGAAAGTTTTTCCCAGCTTTACATCAACTGCCCTGAGTTTCCGATCGGCGGCGATGTAGAAAAGCTCTTTGCCGTCGCGCCTCCAGCTCCCCTGGTTCTTAGGCGGTGCAGCAGTGAGAGGCAAACCGGCTGCCACCGTGCCACCTGACGAAAGTCCGCTCAAAGCTTTCAGAGCAAAGGCCACATCCCTCCAAAACTGGAGTTAAGTCTTCGCGCTAACATCCAGCACGTCGCGCACTTTGCGACCGAGGCCGTCTACGTTATACGGCTTTTGCATCACCGCCGCGCCCATCTCTTCGACAAGCCTGGTGTGTTTGACGAAGCGGCTCTGAACCAACTCTGCGCTATAGCCTGTAATAAAGATTAGCGGAATATCACCACCTAACTCTCGCATCCGCTCATAGGCATCTGGTCCTCCCATGCGTGGCATCACCACATCCAAGATCACCATATCGATGTGCTCGCGATTAGCTGCATATATTTCTACGGCTTCTTCACCATTCTTGGCCGGTAGCACCTTGTAGCCCAACCCCTCTAACACGTCTCTCACTAGGTTTCGCAATGGCTCTTCGTCTTCGGCCACCAGAATCGTTTCTGTTGCTCCAAGCAACGGAAGCTGTATCGTATGCGACTCTTTTTCGACCGCCTGTTTAACTATAGGCAGCAAGATTTTGAAAGTCGTTCCCTGCCCAACCTCGCTGTGCACGTGGATGTAACCATCGTGCTGTTTTACGATGCCGTACACCATGGAAAGTCCTAGGCCAGTGCCCTTACCGACCTCTTTCGTGGTGAAAAAAGGCTCGAAGATGTGCTCCTTTGTTTCTTCGTCCATTCCCACGCCGTTATCACTCAGCCTGATTTCCACGTACTTACCCGGTTGATCGCAGCCGTACTTGCGGTAGTAAAGCTCGTCCAGTTCCGCGTTGTTCGTCTCGATGGTAATTTGCCCGCCCTGTGGCATGGCGTCGCGGGCATTAACCGCAAGGTTCATGATGACCTGTTCGATCTGCGCCGGGTCAGCAAAGACTGCTCCCAAATCTAGCGCCGGCCTCACGCTTACTTCCACGTCCTCCCCAATAATGCGCAGCAGCATCCTTACGATGCCATCAACCGTGTCGTTGATATTGATCGCGCGCCGTTCCAATCGCTGTTGGCGGCTGAAGGCGAGCAGTTGACGGGTCAACAGGGCGGCCCGGTTAGCGGCCTTTTCTACTTCCACTAAACGACCTTGCAACGGGGAGTCTGGTTCGAGACCGCGAAGCGCAAGCTGTGTGTTGCCAAGAATCGCTGTCAGCAGATTATTGAAGTCGTGCGCCACACCTCCTGCCAATGTGCCAATAGCTTCCATCTTTTGCGACTGTTGCAATCGCTCCTCGCTTTCGCGGAGCGCTAATTCCGCCAGCTTGCGTTGGGTAATGTCGCGAGCAACCCAGATCACTGTGTCTTCCTGCATTGGCGACGCGGTTCCGGCGAACCATGTCTGTACACCGTTGATGGGGAGGCTATATTCGATGTTAACCGGCTGACGCGTTGATAATGCGCCCTGAATGTGTTCGAGAAAGGCGTCAGCCTCCGATTTCGGGAAAACCTCATGCAGTGTCCTGCCGATTACTTCATCGGGGGGCCTGTGGAGAAGCCCGGGATTCGTGGGCGCAATTCTGAGGAGCCGCCCTCCGCTGTTAACCACCAAAATCACATCGTTCATGGCCGCGAATAGCGCGCGCAGTTCGGCTTCTGAGGCTTTCAAGGCTTCCTCCGCACGGCTGCGCTCGGTGACTTCTGCCTTTAACTCAGCTGTCCGCTCTTCTACCTTCTCCTCTAAGCTTTCGTTCAGTACCCTCAACTCATCCTGTGCCTTGATTAATTCAAGATTCTTCTGCACTGCCGTTTCGTAAGATGTAATCAACAGATCCAGTATTTGCTGCCGCTCCGGCGTGACTGTGAACCTTTGTCCGCCGAAAGCAATCTCCGCACCCATTTGAGTTCGCGCGCCCTTGCGCACCTCCCGGTTGAGCAGAATGTACTGGATACGCGAGATCAGCAGTTGTTCATCATAGGGCTTGGTGATGAAATTATCGGCTCCGCACTCTAAGCCTCTGATGATGTCCACTGGGTCTGACAATGAAGTCAACAGCATCACCGGGATGCTTTTCAAACGCTCATCACTCTTGACCCGCTCGCAGAATTTGTAGCCGTCCATCTCCGGCATCACGATGTCGCTGATGATTATGGTCGGTGTGCTCTCCCCTAACAGGGCAAGGGCTTGCTTGCCGTTCCGAGCCACGGAGACTTGATAGCCACGCCGCTCAAGGGTGTATTTCAATTGCTCGGCCTGCGTAAAGCTGTCTTCAACGATAAGAACTTCTATGCTTTTGTTCATAACCGCAGCCAAACTCCCATTATTATAGCAGCGCCTTTAGACCTTCCCGGTTCGGCCCGTAAGACTCGCCACGACCGCCATCAACTCCATGGGGTTGACCGGCTTCACCACATGCATCTGGAAACCTGACAGCAGTGCTCGGACGCGATCTTCTTCCCGGGCATACGCCGTCAGAGCCACGGCTGGAATTTGGCCCCCGCGCTCCGGCTCAAGTGCCCTGACCCTGCGGATCAGCTCATAACCATTCTCTTCAGGCATTCCAATGTCGCTCACCAGAATATCCGGCCTCCATTGTTCAAGTGCATCGAGGGCCTCTGAGACTGATGACACACTCGTCGCCTCAGCCCCGCCCTGTTTGAGCATCGCGGCGAGTAGTTCCCTCGTGTCCGGCTCATCATCAACGATCAGGATGCGCAAGTTATTCAGTTCCGGTCGGCAATCGATCAATAACTCTCTTCGGCTTTTCCGTGGCCCACACTCTAAGTTAGCAATAGCTGAATCTGCTGATCCACGGGCAACCCACGGTCGAAGTCTCACCGTGAACGTGGCTCCCTTTCCCTTTCCGCAGCTTTCTGCCGTAATGCTGCCGCCGTGCAGCTCGACGAGATGACGCACGATTGCCAGCCCGAGTCCGAGCCCGCCGTAACCCCTCGTGGGGCCGCTGTCGGCCTGACGGAACCGGTCAAAGACATAGGGTAAAAACTCTGCACTGATACCCTTGCCTGTATCACTTACCCTCATCTGGACAAGGCCATTAACGCCCTCAAGGCGGACCTGAACCTGTCCTCCCGTAGGCGTGAACTTGACAGCATTAGAGAGCAGATTCCAGATGATTTGCTGCAAGCGGTTGGCATCCCCTGAAACGGGCCCCACTGAGGGGTCGAACACCGTCTGGATCTGAATGGCTTTGGCCTTAGCCGCTGGGCGCACGGACTCAATAACCGCTTCGATGATTGAAGCGGGCTCTACCGGAGCGATATTAAGTTGGAGATTGCCCGTGATGACGCGCGAGATGTCCAGCAAATCATCAACGATCCTTGTTTGTAAACGGGCGTTGCGCATGACTGTTTCGAGCGCACGGACTGAGTTTACCTCGTCGAGTTTGCCAAATTGCAGCAAGTGCGCCCATCCAAGTATGGCAGTCAACGGCGTGCGTAATTCATGTGAAACAGTGGCCAGAAATTCGTCCTTAGCACGGTTCGCCGCGTCGGCCTCAGCGCGTGCGGATTGCTCCCGGACCAGCATCTGCGCCCGCTCTTCCTCTGCCCGCTTGCGCTCAATAATCTCCTGCATCAGAGCTGCCGTCCTCTGCTCGACCTTCTCTTCCAGGCTTTCATTGAGCGCCCTCAATTCATCCTGAACCCGGATCAACTCCAGATTCTTCTGCACCGCGGTTTCGTAAGACGAAATCAGCAGGTCGAGTATTTGCTCCCGTTCCGGCGTGATAAAGTATTTCTGTTCACCAAAAATAATCTCCATGCCTATCTGTGTTCTTCCTTGCTTGCGCACCTCCTGGTTGAGCAGCATGTACTGGACGCGTGAGAGCAGCAGTTCTTTGTTATATGGCTTAGTAATGAAGTTGTCAGCGCCGCACTCCAAGCCTCTCACGATGTCTCTAGGGTCAGAGAGCGAGGTCAATAGAAGTACAGGAATGTCTTTCCAATTTTCATCCGACTTGATCTGCCGACACAGTTGATAACCGTCCATCTCCGGCATCAAGATATCGCTGACGACGATTTGCGGCTTGTGTTTGCTGAGCCAGGCGAGCGCCTGCTTTCCATTGAGGGCGACGGAAACTCGATAACCGTGCTGATCCAGGGTGTACTTCAGTTGCTCAGCCTGCGTGAGACTGTCTTCGACAATGAGGATTTCTGCATCTTCGCTCATAGTTCTTCGCTTTCACAAAGGCAACAGATACGACACGAAGGAACCGCCGAATGTTAACTGTTCTCTAATGCTCTGATTCCGTTATCCGCCAAACGGGTCAACACTGAGGCAATTCCCCCCGGCGACAGCACATATGTGGCGGCGCCAAGATTGACTGCTTCCCCTGGCATACCATGAATTACCGAGCTCTCTTCATCCTGCGCAACTGTGATCGCGCCTTTTTCTTTCATCAGCTTTAGCTCGTGAGCGCCATCTTTGCCCATGCCTGTAAGCAGCACGCCGACCGCCGACCGCCCGAAGACATGAGCCACAGAACGGAACAGAAACGAGACGGCAGGGCGCAGACCGTTCTCCGGCTCATTTCTGCTGAGGACTATTCGATCAGTTGCGCTAACCCCCATGTGGAATTCATCCGGTGCGACAACGGCGTGCCCCGGCAGCAAACACTCGCCCTGAGTCGCCACGTGGACAGGCCATCCCGAAGACTGCCCCAGCCATTCTGCGAACCCACTGACAAATCCTGCGGCGATGTGCTGCACGATCAATATCGGAAGTGGATAGTTTCGGGGAAGGCTGGAGAGGATTTCTTGCAGTACTATGGGACCGCCGGTGGATGCGCCAATGGCGACTAGTTTGATTTCTGCGCGTACTCGATTGAGTCTTACTTCTGCCGGAAAGGGAATCGAGGGCATCGTAACCATGTCTCGGGCGCGGGCTCCACGCTTCACCACTTTCACTTCCGACATCAGTTTCACGGTTCGCACCAGTTCATGGGCCATCGCTTCATGGTCCGAGTGACCGACGCCCATCGGTCTTGTAAGGACAGCAAGCGCGCCCGCTTCGAGGGCACGAAATGACGCCGCTTCTTCGGCTCCAAAGCTCCCGCTGACAACAACAATGGGGGTCGGATACGTTTCCATGATGAGGCGCGTCGCTTCGAGGCCGTTCATCTTGGGCATACGGATATCCATCGTGATGACATCCGGCCTCTTATTCTTAACTGCTTCAAGAGCTTCTTCACCGTTGCTTACCGCCCCAACTACTTGAATCTCCGGATCGGAACTGAGAATGTGCATAAGAAACTCGCGGACTGCCTTCGAGTCGTCCACCACAAGCGCCTTAATCACTCCATTCCTCTCCTTACGGCGAATTCGACCGGTCAGATCATCCGGCTAACCGTTTCCAACAAATTGCTCTGATCGAAGCTGCTCTTCACAATGTATGCATTGGCGCCAACATCCATGCCACGCTCGCGGTCCTCGCGCGAATCAAGCGATGTCACTAACACCACCGGCAATTCCGCAAGTCTCTTGTCCTCTCGGATCTTTGCAGTCAGGTCGAACCCATTCATCCTCGGCATGTCAATATCCGACACCAGCAGATCGAAGTCACCAGCTTTCAGTTCTGTCAAAGCATCTGCGCCATCAACAGCAGTTTTGACCTCGTACCCGGCAGACTTTAAGATATTCTTCAACAGCGTTCGCGCGGTGATCGAATCTTCGGCGAGCAAAATTGATTTTCTGCTGGCGGCTTCCTCTTCCGCAGTAAGGCTGGCTCTCACCGGAGAGGCTGTGGTCTTAACAGCCGACTCAATCAAATCGGAGATATTCAGTATCGGCGCCACCTTGCCTGTGCTGAGAACTGTAGCGCCGGCGGTGTTCCGCACGCGTGCGAGCTGTTTGCCGAGACTTTTCACCAGCACTTCACGCTCATCGAGTATTTCGTCTACAAGAAACGCGATGCGTTTTTCCGCCGAGCCTAGAACCACGACAGGAGCACTGCCCGCGAAATCATCCGCCGCACTCCGCGTAGATAGCCCCAACACATCGCCAAGCCGAACCAGGGCAACGAGTTGGTCATCAAAGTGAATGGTCTTTCGATTCTCCACCGTCTTGGCTTCCTCTTCGTTTACTCTCACTACCCGCTTGACATTCGTTGTGGGAAGCACAAAGAGGTGCCGATCCACGCGGACGAGGATTCCGCGAAAAGTGGCGAGCGTCAGCGGCAAACGGATGCGGAAGGTCACTCCGGTGTCCGGCTGCGATTCAAGCAAGAGGGTGCCGCCCAGCTTTTCCACCTTCTCCTGCACAATAGCGAGACCTAACCCACGGCCAGAGATGTCTGTGATAATGGGGCTGGTGGAGATTCCCGACCGGAAAATGAGCTCCCGAGCTTCTTGTTCACTGAGCCTATCCACTTCCTCCTGAGAGACCAAACCGGACTTCACAGCCACGGCACGTACCTTCGCCAAGTTGATTCCTGCGCCATCATCGGAAACGCAAAGCTCAACCTCGTTGCCGCCTTTTTGCGTCACGGCCAGGGTCACCGTGCCCCGCAGGGGTTTCTTCTTCTGCGCGCGCTCATCCGGCTTCTCAATGCCATGATCGACGGAGTTCCTGATCAAGTGAATCAACGGGTCCTTGATCCCCTCCAGAATCCGCCTGTCAATCTCGATCTCACCTCCTTGCATGACTAATTCGAGTTCTTTGCCTCGATCACGTGAAATGTCCCGCACAAGTTTCGGGAAAACCTCCAGCAGCGACGAGGAAGGAAGCATTAACACTTTCTTCATATCCTCGAGCAAATGGTCCACCATGCTGCCAAGCGAGCGCTGATCCTGTTCGGCTGACTTTATCAACGCGGTGAGTTCAGTCTCGAGTGATTTTAGGAACGTGCTGTTCCAGTCCAGAAATTCGAAAAGTCGCTTAACCTTGGAACCGGGTTGTGCCTGACCGTTTAGTTCGCGCTTTTCGTCAGTTGATTGACGAATCAGGCGCAAGTCGGGCTGCACTCTGGCCCACTCCTTCTTCCAGGCGGCAAGCGAGGCGCCAACTTCTCCCAGCTCGGCGACGTGCTGGCGTACCGTCAGCTTAGAAGACAGCAGCTCTTCTGATTGGAGCAACAACGTATCTAATTTTGTCGTTGAGATTCTTACCGTTTGTGGTCGTGCCGGCTTTTCTTCCCTTGTCAGCACAGTCTGAAAGGTCGCACTGTCGCCCTCCGGCGCCTGAGGCTCAGAGAGGGTCCCTCCGATCTTGCTCGATCCCTCAACTTGGGCCAAGTCACTCTTCCCAGGAGGCGCCAGATCGCTTTGCTGCTGTGCCTTAGGCGCAGCAGCTTGAGTTTCTAAGGTGCTATGAAGTTGTCGAATCAGCTCCGTAATTCGCTTTTTATCAGAAGCCGTGGGCTCGGCTTCCAGAACCGAGAGGAGATTGCCGAGCAGGTCAACGGTTTGGAGAAGGATGTCTAACAGTTCAGGCGCCGGAGCGATCTCTTCACGTTTGAATGCCGCAAAGATGCTCTCCTGCGCCTGACAAATCTTTTCGATCTCCCTCGCGTTAACGGCACGCGCCGCGCCTTTCAAACTATGCGACTCACGGAAAATGGTCTCGATGATCTTTCTCTGCTCTTCCGCGGTCGCCGCTTTCTCCAATTCGATTAAACCGGCAGACATGGCTTGGACATGCTCTTCCGCTTCGACTTTGAAAGTCGAGAGCAGCTTTTTTAGAAAATCCCCATCTTTTACGACCATATGCGTTCGTCCGTGGCGCAGTTTTCAATTGAATGACAACTATTTTGGTCAGACCTGATATTGTTCTACTAACTGTTTCAGCTTCTGCCCTAGCTCGTGCAGGTTCTGCGCTGCGGTCTCAGTCTGTTTTGTGCTGGCAGCATTTTGGGCGCTCGCCTGTTTAATGTTCTCCATCGCCAACGCAACCTGGTCCATCCCGACCAGTTGCTGGTGGCTGGAGGCGGCAATCTGCGTAGCCGCTTGCGCTGATTCGGTAATGCTGTTAGCGAGCGTCCCGATAGCCCCCATTGCTTCGGAGGATTGTCTTACACCTGCGTCTACCGCTTTGCTGCCCTGCTCTGTCGCCATCACCGCCGCGTTGGTAGCCTGTTGGATATCGCTCAAGATCGTGCGCACCTGTGCTGTTGCTTGCTTGGATTGCTCCGCGAGGCTCTTGATCTCCTGTGCCACAACGACGAAACCTCTGCCCTGTTCTCCGGCCTTCGCGGCTTCGATGGCTGCATTGACGGCCAGCAGATTCGACCGCTCCGCCAGATCATTGACTGAGGCGATGATCTCTCCGATAGCCTGCCCCTGCTCGCTGAGGCGCACCGTGCTTTCGGCGATCGCCTCCATCTGTTCGCTGATCCGGTTCATGCCCTCAATGGTATCCCCAACCGCCTTCTTGCCGGCTTGCGAGACTTGCACCACGTTTTGAGCGCCATCAGAAACTTGTTTGGCTTTTTGACTGGACACCTGCGCCGTCTGTTTAACCTCTTCGACGGTCGTGGTGGTTTGGCTCATAGCGGTGGCCGTTTCTGCCGTGCCAGAAGCGACAAGGGCCGTGGAGGCCATAATCTCACTGGCAGAGGTGGCCAAAACGTTGACGCCCTGCTTAATTTCTCCCGTCACACCGCGAAGGTTCTCCACCATCATCGCGAAGGCGCTCCCTAGCACGTCTTTCTCCGATTGCGGCTTCACCTCCGCTTTTAGGTTGCCGGCGGCAATCTGCTTGGCCACTCCCGCCATCTCCTGTAGAGATCGTGTCATGCGGCTAAAGGTCTGAGAGAGGATACCGATCTCATCACCTCTGTGATCGGAGGAGGCGGTGGCGTTCAAATCCCCGGCGGCAATCTTTTCCGCTGCGCCTGAGATTTCCTGAAGCGGCCTGGAAATGTTGCGCGTGAGCAAGAAACCGACCAGACCGAGGATTGCGAAAGAGGCTAGGATTCCCACCACGATCGTAGAAATGGTATTGCGCGCACTCATGGCTGCCGCTTCCGAACGCTGTTTCAGTAGAGCATTCTCCTCATCCTCCATCGCCCCAACCACCTTTCTGATGGCATCCAGGTTTTGCTTTCCCGCACCGGTCAAGGTGAGCGTTCGCGCGGCCTCAAATCCCTTGTTCCTCCTCTGTTCGATTACCTCTTTGGAAACAGCAAGCCTCTCCACAATTAGTGGTTCAAGAACGTCAAGCCTTCGCTGCTGGTTCGCATTGTCCAAACTTAGTTCTCGAAGCTCCTTTACCTCTTGATCCAGATTACCAATTGCAGTTTGGTATGGTTCCAGATAAGGCTCTTCTCCAGTGACGACGTAGCCACGTTGCCCTGCCACAACGTCCTTCAGCAGTGAAAGTACCTGCTCAAGATTTTCAAGAACCTTGTGGGAATGGGCCACCTTGTCAGCGGTCTCAATCAGCTTGGTCGTGCTCTGGTAAGAGACCACGCCAATGATGATAAGAATGATTAACGCCAGACCGTATCCCATCCCAATCTTTGTGCCCACGGACCATCTCATCTCGCTCTCCTTTCCTTCGTGTGTCGTCTCATCCGCTCAACATCTCCGTACCGAGTTTTCAAATCCTGACCGCTTCGTCCACCACGATCTTTTTATCGGATAGAATCTCCCCCGCATCAAGGATCACTGTCCGCTCGCTTGTCACTCCTCTCAAATACTCCGCAGAGATACCCGTCAGGGTGGGGGGCGGCGGCTGTATGTCCTCGAGCCGAATCAACCGGACGCCGGGGATATGATCGGCAAGAATCCCGAACTCCATTGATTCATTGTGGACAATGACGACTTTGTCGTGATCTGTGGTCTCCATTTCCGGAAGGTCAAAGAACTTTTTCATATCGACGACCGAAAGGATTTCTCCGCGCACGTTAATGACGCCGAGAACAAACGAGGGCGTGCCCGGCAGAGGGGTAAGTTCCTTCAGCGGATAAACCTCACGCACGAAGCTCGCCTCAATGCCATAACTTTCATCGCCGAGGAGAAATTCGAGAACCTCAATCGCCTCGCCAACTGCCTCCTTCTCATTCGGATCTTGTGCCAGAGCCTTAGCTCTGGCCTTGAGAATTGCTCTCTTTTCATCCGGTGACGGTGTCGTTCCACGCTCGATTACCGCCTGGGTGGCCTCTAGCCGACGATGAACTTCGCTCCAATCAATGGCCTTTGTTTCTTCCCCTTGAGAGATTGATTTCTTGTCCTTCATGCGAACGTATTCCTACAACTCATTGCATTGATGATTTCGATGAGTCTGCCGGCGGTGAGCCCTTCTGACTCCGGCAAAATCTCTTCCTGATCAAAGGTTCTTAAAAGCGAGAGGGCGTTTTGAAAATGCTTCTCCGATTCTTTCGCCTTGCCCTGCTGCCGTGTGAGATTGCCTAAAGCGAAGTGGGCCAACAAGAAGTTAGGGTCGAGATAAAGAGCGCGCTTGAGCGACGCCACGGCTTTCCCGATTTGACCTTGTTCCTGAAGGATGTTCGCCAGAAGACAATGCAAGCCCGGATGCCACTTGTCAGTCGCAACCGCTTTTTCACACCACGCAAGCGCCTCCCCGAGTTTACCTTGATTTGCATACGCTCGCGCGAGGAGCGCAAGCGCGTTCGAATCCTCGTTATTGCGGGACACCAGTCCTAAGACCCGATCGGCTACTTCCCTGTAGTAACCTTGCCCGTAGAGCGCTAAAGCTTCTTCGTAGGAGCCGTGTTGCACCTCAACTTCTAACAAAAGATCTTGGCCTATTTCGGGAGGCGAAACGACGGACTCTAGCGCCGCATGAGAAATTGAAGGCAGAGGAGGCAAAACTTCTGGTCCCGGATCCAGTCTGAGTGGCGGCGCCTTCACTGTGAGCGGTTGTTTGCCATCTCTCCTATAGAGGGTCGCGCGCAGGAAATTGATTGGAACGAAGCGGGATGAGAGAGCGGGCGATGCATCAACCGCACTGACGATGAGCCATCCCCCATCCACGAGAGATAGGTTGAGCTGCCGGATGACTTTACTCACCTGCTCCGGAGTAAAATACATCAAGACATTCCGGCAAAGGATTAAATCCATAGCATTAGTGTTGTTCAAAAGAGACGGATAAGGATCTGTCGCCAGATTGAGATATGAGAACGTGACCAGACCCTTAATGCGGTGGGAAATCTCAAAACGGTTTCCTTTTTTTTCCTCGAAATACTTCTGCTGGATCCACGGCGACGTGCAGCGAAACGCCCACTCGCCATACACGCCCTCTGATGCCTTCTGAAGAGAGCGGGAGTTAATATCCGTAGCGGTAATGGTGATGCTCCAGTTGTTGATGTCTGGAAGTATCTTATCGAGCAGCATAGCGACGGAATATGGCTCTTCGCCCGTCGAGCATCCTACGCTCCAGATCCTTAAATGCCGATCGTCTTCTCGCCTTGAGCGGATCAATTCCGGAAGGATGCGATCTGCGAGGACTTCAAGACTATTCATCTCACGAAAGAAATAGGTTTCCCCAACCGTCAGGTGGCTTGCTAGAATCTCAATCTGGTTCTTCGTGAGCGATGAAGACAGAAGCCATTTGATGCAGCTCTCGGCATCTTGGAAATCAAACTCCTGTGCGGCAGAGCTAATTCCCCGCTCGAGCTCGCGCCAGCGCTCCCTCGGGAAGTGCAGGCCCATCCGTGTGGCAACGAAGTCTTTCAGTTGATGAAGGAATGTCTCTGAAACAGTCGATGTCGTTACTGAGCTAATCACTTCTATTTCAGGGCAACGTCGAGCGCTTCCTCCTCTTCGAGAGAAAGGAACTTGTCGAGGTCGTGAATGAGGACCAGACCGTCTTTGAGTTTGGCGACGCCGTCAACGTATTCCATTGCGGGAAGGATCTGCTCCACTGGAAAGACTTCTTGATCCCGGCATTCAGCAACACCCACCCCATCCACAATGAGCGCAACTGTTCGTTTTGCTGTGTGCGCGATGATGAGTTGGTCACCCAAGTCTGTTTCACGCTCAGTCAAGCGGAACCTTTTGCGGACATTAACGACGGGAAGAACCTGTCCCTCCACGTTCACAATGCCAAGAACGATTTCCGGCGCTTTCGGTAAAGGGGTCACCTCGACCACACGGACGATCCTTTCCACAACGGAGAGCGGCAGGGCGTAGCGATGCTCATCCAGGGTGAAAACAACGTGTGGATGGGAATTGTTCACCACGTTTCACCTTCCAAGAAAGGAGGGAGGCAACAACAAAATACAAAAATCATTTCAACGGATAAACCATACCAATCTTCCTTTGACGTAGCAAGACCTTATTTTTATTGCTTTTTCCGCATCTAGCCAGGTTTCTGGCTTCCAAAAATGAGATTTCTCGGATTAATTGAGGCCGCTGCGAGCATTGGCCAATCCAACAGAATGCCAATACGACCGATAAAACTCAACAAATGCGGCTTGAGAAGCTAGAGAAGCCAGGGTTTATTAACGACCCTGCACTGCCGACGCTCGATCAGGTTCTCGCAAAGTATCTCGGGGCCGTGGGCGGAAAGGCCGCGCAGATGCGTCCTCACGAGCCGCGTGGCTATAGGGAGGGTTGACTTAATCGGCATAAGTGATGGTGGAAGACTGGAGTCGTATGCGATCGCCCCGAACAAGTTGTTGTTGGTGATGAAGATTGACTCTGTGGGCGTCATGCGGAAGGGTGCCAATTTGTTAGGCGATGGCCAGAACAGCTACACGTGGGATGCGCGCGACCGCCTGGCGCCAATGGCAGCCAGGGTACATTTCAACTCATGTTCACGAGAATTCCGCTTGCGACGGAAATAGCCCAAACTGAAGCTGCGACCACGGCAGCGACCTTCCAGCTTGTCGATCGCATGATCGTGAGCAGTGAAGGAAGATTGACGGCAGGCCCGGCGATAAGCAAAGCCAAAGCGGCGCCCACTGGAGCACCTGAACTCAGCAACACAAAGGCCAGCGGGATCTCGAAGAACGTCGGCAGAGCCAGTGGAACGGCAAACGTGGCGACACCTATGACTGTTAACAACTTTGCGTTAGGCGATGTGACAGCACTTGCGGGCAGCCATTGTGCAATAACCATCGAGGCCAAGACACCAATTACTATGACCGGAATCAACCGCAGAGCTACTTGAACGCATGACCGCACGAAGCGCAACAGCTGTGATCGGGCTGATAGATCTTGGGAAACATAGTCAACTTCACAGGCAACTCTCGTTTGGCCAAATATCTTGTCAGCAATCATTCCGGTAAAAAGAACTGCCGCAAGGCTAGCGGCTGCGCGAGCTCCCGCCACCCTGTAGTCGAAGAGCATGAAAGTGAGAATTAATGCGGCCGGATTGAGCGCGGGTGCGGCAAGCATTAACCCGAGTGACGGGCCAAGGCGGGCAGAGCGTTCGTACACGCCTTTGAAGATGGGAGCCACACAGCAAGAACAGAGCATCAACGGCGCTCCTGTGGCTCCAGCAATTATCTGCGCCCTCAGCGAGCCTTTCCCCAACGCGCGAACCAGCCAACGGGAAGGCACAAATGTCGTTACTGCTCCGCTGATCAGAACTCCGAAAAACAACGCCGGCCAGATGATTAAGAAGTAATTGAGCGTTCGGGTAATGACGCTTGCCTCCGAAGTTCCAACCAGTGGAATCACACTAGCTCGAGGAGTGAAGACTCCCGTCGCAGAAACTTTCCCAATCACCGCCAACGCTGCAGAACTCTTGTAAGCGATCAGCGCTCCGATAATGAGCAGGGTCGGAAGTGCGAAACCAACAATGCGCTGAATAGTAGTGAGCGACTGGATGTTATCCCTTTGTTCTGCAGTCATGATTAATCGGTACCCGATATCAATAAACAATAGCCAGCCGAGCCTAGTCGGATAGTTCGCCGATCAAATCTGACCAGGCTTTCTCCTCTCGCGCTGGATCAGCAATGAGAGTCAAGCTCTTGCTCCACGCCCTTAATTCCGCGAGATATTCTGGGGAAGTTTCCGCGCGGGTCAACAGTCGCGCGAGTTGTGTGGTGTCCCCGACATGAAAATAACCTGGGTAACCTGCGCCCAGAATGCCAACATTGCCATCAATACGCGAAGCGAGAATCGGAACGGAAGCTACGATCGCCTCTGACAACACATTCGCCCCTCCCTCCATGCGAGATGAAAGGACGCAAAGACAACTATTCTCGAGGATGCGGCGGACGCGTGACCGCGGTTGCTCACCAAGCCATTTGTATCGTCTATTTGTGATCATTTCCTTGCGCGCTCTCCTTGCCATTGCGCTAGTCATCGCGCCGCCGACTTGCAAGACTCGGATCCTTGACGAATCAGGAAGAGACCGCGCCGCCATCGCGGTGCGAAAAGGATCCTTCACAGCACGCAGATGGCCAATTACGCATACGCCAAAGCTGCCATCGGATCCAGCCTCACGGTTGTGTGCTCTTGTGTTCGCTGACCTGCCGCGCGTACCTGTCAGTCCCTCCCCGTTTTCAACTGACTGATAGATTGTCCGCGTCTTCTCTCGCCAGCTTGGCTGCAGCTCCTCGAAGGCTTTCGGTTGTAGCACGACAATCCGAGTTGCGATATCGAGCGACTCGCGCGCCAAATGGTTGGTCCGAATATCGCGGTAGAGATCTGTTCCGGTAAGGGCGACGATGATCGGAGCGGCGGGGTTTTGGCGCTGAAAGTTGATGATTGATGGATGGCTCCGCCGAGCGTGTAAGGCTACTAACAAATCATACGCCCCACCGTCATACGTCTGTAAAATCGAGACGCGATTACCAAGTCGTTTGAGAATCCTCGTCCAGCGGAGCGCTGTAATGCGGTTTCCGTAGCGTGACTCTGGCGGAGCAGGAGTGACTATCCCAATCCTCATTCTTCCTAAGTCTGCAGCGCACAGGTCCGGAATCCCGCCCATACGTCGCGACGATCAGTCGGATAGAAATTTCGATAGCTGTTATGAATAAGGCTCGAACGAGTCACCCAACAGCCGCCGCGAAGCACCTTGTGATCCCCAAACCAAGGCGCGGAATACTCTTTATAAGGACCAGCGACGAAACCGGGATACGGCTGGAAGTCGCTCGCTGTCCATTCCCATACATTACCGATCATTTGCCGGCATCCGAACGCGCTATCACTTGCGGGTAGCGCGTCGACCGGTATGCATCCTAGAGCGCGCCAATCAAGATTTGCTCGATCTACAATGTGCGAATCGTCACCCCAGGGAAACTCGCGCTTGTGCGTTGTGAGACCTCGACCGTCGGCCGCTGGCTCTGAGCTCGCCGCCAACTCCCACTCCGCTTCGGTTGGCAGACGCCGACCCGCCCAGCGACAGTAAGCATCAGCCTCGTGCCAGTTGACATGGATGACCGGCAGGCGCTCATCCAGCGCCACCCATTCATCGAAGTTGCGCCGCAACCAGCGATCGTTCCCCTCTCGGCGCCAGTAGACCGGATGTTCTGCGCGGACAGCCGTCCGCCACTGCCAACCTTCCGCGCCCCAGAGTTCGCTTCTTCTATAGCCGCCGTCTTCCACAAAATGTTTGAATTCACCATTGGTCAGGGCGGTCTTGGAGATCGCATAAGGGGCAATCTCAACCTCGTGTGCTAGCTGTTCGTTGTCGAACACGAAGCCTTGTTCGTGAGCGCTTCCGAGAATGAATTTGCCGCCGGGTATTTCTGCGTCGGCTGTCAACAAATCGTCGGCTTGCGCAAAAGCCTCATTTTGTTCCGCAAGCCGCACATTGCTAACTAACACCAGAGAATCAGCCTGCTTTCCGGCAATGCCGATTACCGGTGCGGGATAGCTCAGAGTCTGACGGGTGTAAGTGAACGCTTCGTCGTGCATCTGCTCATGTAACAGCACCAGATTCAGGAAATATTCTTCATCGTGGCCTTCAGCATCCGTCAGACTGCGGCTCGCGTCGCTGACCTGCTCGATTACTCGCTCAAGAACCCGTCTCATGTAAGCCAGCGTTTCGTCTCTGTCCAATAATGGCAAGTCCCAACGCGTGTCATGGGCCACTCGTGCTGAATCGTAAAGCTCGTCTCCGTGTTTGAGAATCGGCGGCTGGCCACCGAGGTGCCGTAAGATCCAGAACTCCTGAAACCAAGCTACATGACCAATCTCCCAGCGAAGTGGATTTACGATCTTTAAACGCGGACCCATCAACTGCGCTTCACTCAGGTCGTGGACAAGCTCCAGCGTGCGCGCGCGAGTCTCCTCCAACGCTTCAATCAGTTGAGCATTTGTAATTCCCGGTTGGGCTGTCGACACCAGTTTTCCTTAGGGCAGCAAAATTGAATACCAGCTTACCCTCACTCAGCCATTGCCATAAATAGATTGTTGAAAGATTCCGCGAACGTAGGGTGCGCGAATATAGCCTCCTTGAGAGTCGTGTACGGCAGTTGGGCCATTATCGCAATCTCAAACATAGCCATCAACTCACCGCCTTCGATCCCAAGGACAGCGCAGCCCAGTATCTGTTTCGTTTCGACATCAACTACAGCCTTTATGAAACCGCGAGTCTCACTCAACTCGACCGCTCTTGCGACGCGACTCATCGGCAACTTCGCCACGCGAGTACGCAGACCCTGACTCCTGGCTTCTGTTTCGGTGAGCCCGATGCGCCCGAGCTGCGGGTCAATGAAGATCGTGTATGGGACTAGCCGTCCCTTCGTCGTCGCACTGCCGCCTTCAAGCAGGTTCTTGCGAATAATGCGAAAGTCGTCATAAGAGATATGTGTAAAGGCTGGACCACCATTGACATCTCCCAAAGCATAGATTCCCACTACGTTCGTCTCAAGGCGATCGTTCACCTTGATAAAGCCGTCTTGGTCAGTCTCCACGCCGGTCGCTTGCAGGTTGAGCTGGTCGGCATTCGGCCGACGTCCGACAGCAACCAACAAATGAGACCCTTCTAATAGGGCCTCCCTTTCCCTCGTTTTCACCGTCAGCCTTACACTGGTATTGTCCCCTTTAGCGCGCACCGCCTCAGAGTTCAGTAGCACATCGATTTCGTCTTCCCTCAATATCTTTGCTACTTCGTCTGCCACATCAGGATCTTCACGACTCAGCAGATGATCGCTGCGTTGCACAATCGTTACGCGACTGCCAAAGCGACGAAACATCTGGCCGAATTCCAGGCCAACATAGCCGCCACCCATCACCAATAGATGGTCGGGCAGAGTTTCGAGTTCCATAATGGAGCTCGAATCCAAAGTTTGAAATGTATCTAAGCCAGGAACCGGTGGCTTTGCGGGACGGGCACCTGTGTTGATGAAGATTCTTTCGGCGCTAAGCTGACGCCTCCCACCTTCATTCAACACCACCTCCAGCGACTTTGGACCGATAAACCGCGCCTCGCCTTTCAATAGCTCAAGTCCATCAGTCTTCTCGATGTTTCGGAGCCCGGCGTCGCGAAAGCCTTCAACGATTTTCTGCTTGCGCCGCCGGACAGCGGACATGTTGACGGTCACTGGACCACTATCAACGCCGTATTCCGCGCTTCGCTTTGAGAGATACGCCACGCGCGCGCTTGCCACCATGGTCTTGGTGGGGGTGCAACCCACATTCACGCAGGTCCCGCCGATGTGGTTGCGCTCCACGATGGCCGTTTTCCATCCCGCCTTCGCGAGTGCTAATGAAAGGGGAGTGCCTCCCTGACCTGAGCCAATCACTAGTGCGTCATAAGGTTCAGCTTCCATGATCAAACTCCAACGTCAAAGGGAAAGGAAGCCCCAAGGTATCCAACTTGGGGTGGATGAAAACGAGCCCTTTTTCGCATCACAATTTCCCGTTTCATTTTCGGCGCTCCGTGACACACAGTCCTTACGCTCTTTGACCATTACGGGTTCCGCGCCGTCACAATGATCATTTGCGCCGGAATACTCATCTGGTTGTTCGAAAAGAACTCTCGCATTGCTTCCTGAGCCTCTCGTGCCAGGAGCTCCGCTTGAGGTGGAGAAAGCGTCGCTAATTTCTCTCGCAGTATCTCGGAAGTCTCTGAGCGCATCTCCCAAAACTGTTCCAGCGAGATTGAGGCGGCAATATGAAACTTCAGCACGCGCTCCCTAACCTCATTCGCGCCGGCCAATTTCAGAATCCGGGCCAGAGCACCGGGTTCAGCAAAGCGAAAAGCGCCTGGCGCATTCGGGTCGGCGGGTGCAACGTCACAGTAACGGGCAACGACGTTGGTAATCAGGTAAGAAAACGGATTGAGTTCGCTTTTGCCCCAGACGACAAGTGATATGACTGGACTTAACATCGTGCGAATGGTGCCGCAATGTTTTCGCCAGTATGCAGCTGAGTCGCACCACTCTCTCAGGACTGCGTCATTTTGATTTTTGCTCGCTTGTCAAGACATTGACTCTACGTTCTGGTCAACCCTTGCGCGTGTAATGACCTTCACTGTAAAGCTCAGAGTCCTTTCCTGGCTCTGCAATCTCAAAGACTTCTACGAACTCGTCCGGGCCTATTATCTTGTACGTCTCGCGGGCTCGGTATCCCGCAGGAATGTTCTCTATTGAAATACCCGGTTTACCGTTTCCAGCTCCTTCCCATTTACCTACAAAGAATTTGAAGGGTTGCCAGAAATCCGGACGAGCCTTGTTCTGGCCAACCAAAACAGAGGGTAGCAGCAAGAGAGCGACGATAATCACGCTCAATGTCCTCGAACTTCTCGTTCATTTCGTCAAGCTGCTTACCCGTCAAGGTCTGTTTCCATGCGGGAAAGATAATCGTGTCTTCACGCGCGGCATGATTGCGATACATCAGCACGAAAGCCTCCAGGGCCTTAGCGAGTTGCTCGCCATTACTTGCTCCTAACTTCGCGCCCTGGGTTACGCTAACGATGTAATCAGTGATCTCACGCCCTTAGCCAATTCACTTATCCAGGCCCCAGAAGGAAAGCGATATATGAATCCGTGCTCTATTTCTTTCACCTCGGAGACCGCGCTTCTGATCTTCTGTAGCACATTACGCCTACGTTCCTGAAGTTCGGAGTCCATCAAACTGCACGCTACCAGCAAGGAAACACTATCCATCTTTAAGTCTCTGCCGCCTAGAACCAACGGCGGACGCGCCGACAATACGCCGAGTACTCATCACCGTGCGTTCTGCGGAGGAATTCTTCTTTGAGCCGCACCTGCACTTGGATAAGCACGGCACCCATGACAAACGTAAGCAACGTGACCGCGTTAGGAATTATTACTTCATTGGCATGCGTCGTCACGTTTCGCCACGTAGCCCTACGATCCCTTCCTTAACTATAAATTGCCTCAACTTCTCTTTTCCCTGCTAAAGATCCGTCGCTGTTGCTTGCATTGTGTGACGAGTAACGTCGCCGCAAGAAGAGGCGGTGCAAAGCGAAACTTTTTGACTGCCGGACCTCAGGACTCAGCCTTTGTGAATTGCACCTCGGTTGGCTGAATTGTCTCCCGCATCCGCACAGCCACAATGACGCCAGAGAGGAACGTCAGAGCACCAATCGCCCCAACGGCCCAAGCCACGCCAAAGAGGTCAGCAATGACACCCGCAAGCAATGCGCCGACGGCATAACCCAGATCGCGCCAGAGGCGATAGACACCGACCGCTGAAGCACGCCAACCGGGATGGACTACATCTCCAATGGCGGCCAGCAGCGTCGGGTAGACTAACGCCGTCCCCAGACCGAGGAGCACTGCTCCCGACATCCACAAGCAGAACATGCTTTTCCCCGCTTGAGCCAGACGTGGTGCCCAGACGATCAGCCAAATCCCGCCCGCCTGAACCCACATGCCAGACGCGATCATCCACTTGCGTCCCCACCGATCAGAGAGCGCACCGGTCGCCAGTTGTGAAAGCCCCCAGACGGCAGGATAAGTCGCGGCTAACACGCCGATGCGTCCAACGTTCAGGCCGTAAGAAGCGAAAAAGAGAGGTAACAGCCCCCAGGCCATGCCATCATTGAGGTTGTTAACGAGCCCCGCCTGGCTGCACGCGAAGAGGGTCGGGTTGCGGTAACTTGTCTGGGCAAACACTTCCCTGAAGGGAGGCGATGCAACGACTCCACTGATCTGGAGACGTGCTTCCTCACGAGCATGCGCGGTAGTGTCGCGAACAAGAAACAGCGAAAGCAGGAGCCCGGTCGCCGCGAAGCCGATACCGAGATAGAAGGGAACCGGACGCAGACCGTAGACGCTTGCCAGATAACCGGAAGCCATCGCTGCCAGCGCGACAGCGCCATAACCAGCGAATTCATTCAAGCCCATCGCGAAGCCGCGCCGCTTCGGCCCCACGAGGTCAATCTTCATAATGACCGTGGTAGACCAGCACAGACCCTGGTTGATACCGAGCAGAATGTTGGCGGCACCGACCCAACTCCACGTTGGCGCCCAAATGATAAGTAAGGGAACCGGTAGCCCAAAGAGCCAGCCGGCGATGAGCAGCCGTTTGCGTCCGATGATGTCTGAATATCTGCCAGCCAGGAGGTTGGTAAAGGCTTTGACGACGCCGAAGCTGATTATGAAGGAGAGGATGACGCTCTTGGAAGCGATACCAAAATCCTTCTCAGCGATGAGGGGCAAGACGGTACGCTCAAGGCCGACCATCCCACCGACGAAAGCGTTGATCAGGACCAGCAGGCTGAATTGTCCAAGATTCGCCCCCAACCCGAGCGCTACCGGACGGCCTTCTTCTGTCGCGGCATCCATGACGCTGATTTCTCCTGACCGCATCTCATTGCTCGCGACCTTGGTTCGTTCGAAGGATGGTCACCATCTCGGCAGGCCTAGGCAGCACGCTTCTAGTCATTACCTCGATAAAGTCCTCGCGATCGAGCCGGAGGGTGGGATTCCACTTCTTCTCGAAGGCAAGAGTTGACATCGGCTTGCCGCTCATCCCTGCGCCGCATACGGAGCCGGAGAAATGCGTAGGATAAACCTCCAGCGTTTCCGGAAGCGAAAGGACCTTTTTCTTCAAGCTGTCGTAAAGTTCGGCCGCGCTCTCACGCGCGTGTCCGGGAAGGTCCGGGCGCCCAACCGCTCCCACGAAGAGCGTGTCGCCGGTCAGGAGAAACCATGGCTCCGGCCCGCGTGTCTTGTCTGTCACCAGCAGACAGATGCTTTCAGGCGTGTGCCCGGGCGTGTGTAGAACTTGAACCAAGACGTTCCCCAAATCCAACTCCTGTCCGTCAACCAAAGGAGTGAAGGCGAAAGCAACACGCGCTGATTGGTGCAGGTAGTAGTTGGCGCCTGTCTTTTCTGTCAGGGAGCGACCACCGGATAGGTGATCCGCCTGAATATGAGTGTCAATCACGTGGGTAATCTTCATCCCTCTTGATTCGGCGAACTGGATGTAGGCATCAATGTCACTTGCTTGAGGGTCCACGACCGCGGCCCGTCCCTTGCTGGCTCAGCCGAAGACATATGCAGCGCAGCCCGAGTCATGATAAAGATACTGTTTGAAGATCATGGCCTGAATCTCCTTATCTGGCTGAATAAAACAAAATCAACTTCATCTGCCATTGAAGCGACACTCTCCCGAAGTAAGCTTCTCTGCTCCTGCGGCTGGATTTCGCTGCTCCTTTACGCCCCTGTTTTCGTGCCGCCTACAACGTAAAACGCTCCCGTGCAGGGCCAGAGTCTAGCTCCCAGCCATTCAGTTGCTGACCGCCACCGCAGCACGTTCGAGATGTTGAGAGGCGGCCAGAAGATCGCACGGCCAACCCATTGCGTCTGGCAACCACTGGCAGCAAGAGCGGTGAGGAGGTTACGAGGCCAGTGCCACGATGCCCCGACGAATGATCCTGAACCGAAGGCCGCCTTGAGTCGCCGCCACCATTGCCAGGGTGAGAATGGATTCAACTCGCCCAGCAGAACTCTGCCGCCGGGCCGGCAAACACGAACCATCTCGCGGATGACAAGCGCAGGGTTCTTGCAAAAGCAAAGAAGCGTGTTCGCAAACACCACGTCGCACGCCCCGTCGCGGAATGGAATTGCCAATGCATCGCCTTCGATCCACTCGAAACGTCCCACCAAATTTTGCGTCGTTTGCCGTCGCGCGAAATCAAGCATCGCAGGGTCTCGGTCTACACCTACGGCCCGGGCAGCTTCGTGGCCCAGCGCCCGCAGAAAGCGTCCAGTGCCGCACCCGACCTCCAGAACGGCTTTCCCCTGTAGACCTCCAGCACTTCGCCGCAGGAGCGCGACTTCCGATTCGAGACAAGCAGCACCCACAAGCGAGTCATACCAGGCGTCGTATTCGGCAACGTTCATGCGTTAACCAAGTGGGCTAGAAGACAAGTACCTTATCCGCCTCCTGCGTCCAGTTTGTTAGCTCCTCCATCGTGCTGCGATGGGCGCCCTCCA
>DATEUF010000153.1:0-42385 GCA_035283325.1 Pyrinomonadaceae bacterium
ACGGTTTCGTGTGCCACTGTTTCACAGCAGCCAAGACGCCATGATGGCCCGTGTGCGTAACTTTGGAATGCTGCTCTTCAAACCGGTAGCCCTCGATGCTCGTTTGCTCAAGGAAATCGTGCCCGTAGGCGGCGCAGGTGATGTGGACTTTTGGTTGGTGAATGACCCATTAGTCAGCCTGAACCATGGTCACTTGGTAGAGCACGCACAACTTGCCCTGCTAATGCATAGTCCAATCAAACTAGAGATGGTCCCATGCAATGGAAATAGGTTTCACGTACCTACTCTTACCACCCTTCCTCAAAGTGACAGTAAAGCAACTGAGAATTGGGAGGATGAGGGAGGCAAGTACGCAAAGTGTGCGTGAAGTCGCAGGAAAACATTGGAGCGAAGATGCATTCCATGACGAAAAAAGCTTCGAACGATTCGGTGACACCGCCACCGTATGATCCGATACGTTGGGCGCTGGCAAACCCATGGCTCTCAGAGGGTCAGGCCGACGACAGAAGACCGATGAACGGTTCTGTTGCACGCACTGGCAGATCAGCATCCGCTCAACGCGCATTCGCCCGCCGGTCTCATCAGGTGATGTTTAAAAAATGGTCACAAGCCAAGCACGACTAACAAGCACTTGAGCGGTGGAGAAACCCTGACCAGCGACCAGACTGAGCGATAAAGCCCGGTACCGTGCCGTATACGAGAAGTATCATTCATACAAAACATATTTCATATTTGACATATATAGCTTCATCAATTAAGATTCCAGGAAGGCAGTGGATCTCGATTCCTTCGTCTATCGATCGCGCGGCGGTCTCATCAGTGGCATTCAAAGAAAAGTTGAAAAAAGAGCGGCGGGACTGACGAGGGCGAAAAGAGGACTGCAAGCTGGGAAGTATGGTAACCATAAACTCAGAGCAATTCGGCGAGATTTGTAATCGGGTCTGGGCTGATCGGACCGCGGTACTATCGGGACGCGGCTTCTTGAGTGCTGAGGCCGCCCTGGTACGAGCCGTCTACTGGCGACTTTGCAAAGCGGGCGTTAAGGCCAGCGCCGGCGCCGACAACCACACTTTCGGGCAGACAATTGCGACTTATCGGTTAGTAGTTGAGTGTGTGCTCGAGCTAAATGCAAGTCCCGCCTTCGACGCAGCGCCGTATCTTAACAAACTTGTAGAGCGCTACCAGAACGAAGACAACCATACCGGTGAGAATCACTTTGAAATCAGGACGCGATGATTGTGTGTGAATTATGTCTGCTTTATCGGCAGAATGGTCAATGCAGCCTTGACCTCAAGATTCCGAAAAGTATGACTTGCCGCGAGTTTGCTCCCAGTATGGACAGATTCTGTTCTAACCCCAATGTTACCCATACCGGTTCTCGCCGTTCAACCAAAGCTCGCTCATAATTGGCTTACCGCAGAAGCTAAAGCTAAGTTTTCTATCAGCGCAACAGCTCAGCCCATTCAACCTATAAAGGGCGATTGCGCGGCACCACTCCTGGAACGAGACCGAGCAGTCCGGCCGGTATCTGTTAAATCGCGAATGTACCAGTTGGTGAGTAAATCTTTCGAGCGAATCTGGCCCGTTGGATCAGTCTCGTAGGCAGTTGCGCCAGAAAACTCCCAGTTTCCTGGAGTATAAAGAGCATACTGTGCCCGCGAGACTGCGTGTATGACGAATTCATTCCCATCAGGTAGATGGTAGATGCCACGCTCTCTTAGCTCTTGCATGATCTCTCATTTCTATAAGTAGAATTTTAGACGTAGTCTCGGAGGTTCGACGCACGGCTAGTTATTTAGTAACGGGTTCAAGCGGCGAGAGGGCGGTTAGTGCCGCCCTCTCTAGATCCGAAATCTATGGTGCTTAGCGTACTTGCGTAGCAGCCTTGGCGGCAAGCGTATGGAAGGTTGAATTGGCAACTTCAAAGGTTTCAACCTTTGGTGAAACCTCGACCACTTTCGTCAGGGCCTTTAACACCTCGGGATAGGCAGTGCGGCTATAAGCTTCTGCGTCTTCCTTCGTGTCCCAGAGACTGTTGGCTATGGCTTCCGAGCGTTCGGGAGCGACGAAGGTAATCTCATCGCGGAATCCCTTCTGCTTGCTGAGCACTGGCAGAATTTCGTTCTCAATAATGCGTGTGAACTCTGAGGCTGAATTTGCCTTGAGTTTTATGGTGACATGTCGTGCAAACATCTTTGGCTCCTTGATTAATTGAGCTGTTGGGATTCAGATAAACTGGATGATCCCAGCGGAGCTGAAAAAGAGAGCAAGCTAGACTCAATTCGAAAGTCATAATACTTCATGTTTGAACTATGTCAAGCCCGCAACATGATTTAGACATACAATATATCGTATCTGTAGAATATAGCTTGTTCTCTACATTCTTCCTGATGCTCTCTGCCCAGCTCGTTGGTGCCCCACAATTACACGTCTTGCATAACAGTATTGACCATATAGGAGAATGACTGCCCACAAAATATATTTTATACTTGACACATACTCGCACCTAAGTGTAAGGTCGTTTTAGAACCGAGGCCAGCTTACTCCATTCTCAGCCCTCTCTGGAATCATCCAGATAACCTGAAGTCAACAGCTCAACCTAACTGGAGGGGTTAATTATGTTCGGACGACGTATTTCTATTGAAGCTCAAGATCGAGTTGAAGATCTTGTCGAATGTGGCCGTGGTCACTCCCAATAGTGGAGACGTTTGAGTTTGTCAGTTCAACGCTGCCGAGTGCTACTCCCAAAAAGCGCAGCTGAGCAGCCTGCACATTGCGAGAACGAGGACCGCACGCAATTGGAAAGCAGCGGCAGAAGCGAGTAAAACCGGGAATGTTCGATCCAACATTGTGAAAAGAGATCGCGGAGGTAAACGATGAGCCATGTCAGGAAAAGTCTAACCAATGTTCTAGCGTCGATTATTGGCGTAATTCTGGTTGCTGCCATCGCGCTATGGCAGTTCTATTTATTCGCCACCTTTAAGAACTCCAAGGGGATTGTGGACTTGCAGGGCGGAACTCATCACTTGTGGTGGGCAATTGCGATGACCCTGATTGCTTGTATTGTAGGCTTCGCTGTGTTTTCAGTGTTTTTGCGCTATGATCAGGACGACGAGATGCATATCACTTCTTCATAGGATGGTTATTCTTAGGATGGGTCTTCAATGGCTGACTATCTCATCGATCTTTTGGGCCTACGCCTTTTACTAAGCTTCTTCTCATTTTTAAGTGAGAGCACGTCGCCGGGTTGGCAGTTCAACGCGCCGCAGAGTTTCTCCAAAGTATCGAAATTAATCCCCCGCGCCTTACCTTTCTTCAAGCGCCAGAGAGTTGTGTGGCTAATGCCCGTCTCTTTGGCCAGCCAATAAAAGGTCCGCCGGTGCTGTGCCAGTAATTCATCCAGACGAATCTCCATCATTGTAAGCGCACCTCTCGTATCCGGTATGTATCATATACGCCTTCCTATTGTACCACGAGATATATTGCGCACTTGACGCATACTAACCAAGTTTCCGCAAGCAAAGGAGAAAGACGAGTGATTAATCTCTATATTAACGAGCGCAAGGTCGGAAGAGTGACCGTTCTTGACCTGAAGGGTCGAGTAAGAATAGGCGGTGGCACAGTAGCGTTGCACAAATCCATCCGCCGGCTCGTTGAGGAAGAAAAGACTGAAATTCTTTTGAATCTCGCCGGTGTCACACACATTGATTCGACCGGCCTAGGCGAGCTTATTTCAAGCCATGTTACCGTTACGAACAAAGGCGGACAGATCAAGCTGATCCGTCTGACTGAAAGCCTGCGCGAATTGATGACCATCACAAAACTACTGACGATCTTCGACGTTTACGATGATGAGCCGGAAGCCATTGGCAGTTTTACTGGACAAGTCTTAATGGTACCCAAGTCTAAACCCTTTTTGATGTAAAGGTTTGGGCGCAGGCGATTTTTCAACTTGAAGCTAAATTGCAGTTCTCCACGGTCCAGCGCCAGCTTGGATCGTGGTGATGACCCTGTTCGCGCTGGTGTCAATCACTGAGACGTCATTTGAAAGACTTTGTGGCGCAGAGTGTTTCCACTCCTGAGCATTCTGGACTGGGGGCGTACTGAAAGGCGGCCTCCCGACCTGGCTTGCTCTTCTGAATTCACACTGATCGATACCAGCTGCATACTCCGAAACTGACATATCCCGTCAAATTCGGCACACAGAGATTGAGCATCCGTTATTAACACTCACGGTCCACTGCGTATGGACGAGGCGCAGATATAATTTGCCTATATCAAATAGATGCCACTTCAAGTCTTTTTTATCGTATGCGCACAGTGAAGCCGACGCTGCCGGCATTGTTAGGTGGAGTTTGACCTAAACTTCCGCTAAAGCTCCAGTGGATATCTGTGACTATGCGGTCGTATCCCGCGGGTGCGCCGCCCGCGCCACTCACCGGTGTGTAGGTCCAGGTTGTGCCTCCGTCATTTGAGTAAGTGACCGTAACAGTTAGTCCTTGCCGAGACTACTTGTGACGGAGCCGACTTTGAAATCGGTATTTGCGGGAATCGGATCTGTTATAAGGAAGCTGGAGCCAGCCACGCCGCCCCCATTGCTGAAATCAACCGCGTAGGTGAGATCGGTGCCTGGCGGCTGCACGCCTGCCGGGTTAACAGATTTGGTGAGCGTGATATCGGGCACGAGCACTGGCTTGAGTGATACAGCGCCGATGGACCAAGGTTTGGACGCACCTAAGGTCCATGACATGGTCACAGCTGGCGCGCCACCCTCGGTGCTCCCGCCTCCCCGAACGTTACCGCCCGCCGTTCCGGTTCCTGTATTCCACTGCGCTGTCTGCCCTGCGCCGGCGGTAAGTGAAACCGCGTCTCCATTGGCAGTGGCGGTATCGATGACAACCTCACCTGCCGCGCTTGTCACGTTTACGGATGCGGTCGTGCTTGTCCCATTTGCCGACACGAACGTTCCATGCGGCGTAGTCTGGTCCACGTTATCAAATGAGACCGCCCCGCCCACTACGTTTACGCTTCCCGATAGCGTGACAACAATACTAGCCGTACCTGTCGGAGGCGCGAGCAGCTTCCACAGGGATGTGCGATTCTGATTCCCGGGTCCGTTCTGAAAACCGATCTGGGTAAGAGCCGTTCCGCCGTAGGTGACACTAGTTACTGTCTTGTTTCCGTCACGATTCGACACGCTGATGATCAGGATGCGGTTGGATCCAGAGCCGATGGTATGAGACCACGTCAGGTTATTCGTGTTCGCCATTGCGCTGCTGGTGCTGTCGACGTTTATCTGTGCATGTGCGTTTTGAAAACCGAAAACAGAAAGAAGACAGGCCGCGCAAGCCAATGCAAATATCTGGCGGATCGACCGGATGCCAGAGTCAACCAACCTTGAACCAAAAGCCTTTAGCAATTTCCGGCTTAAGTGGTAGCGACCGGTCTCTGCCGCTCGCGGTTCTGCATTGAGTGGCAACTGTTCGTTGCTCATTAAGGTTAACCAATCATTCTCTACCGCGCTATCATGCTCCGCCCCGCTGAAATCGTAATAGACCGGCGCGAGAACGCCGAGGACGAAAGGCCAAAGAGAACGTCGTCTCCATAAGCTGATAACTAATATATTAACTGGTTGATTCTGGGGTCAATCGTCGATCGCGCCGTCTTGCGACCTATGAGTATGAGGAAGGTATTTCATACCATGCCTACAACGTCTGAAGCGACATTAAGCGACATCTATAGTTTGATCCGGAAAATTTGATCTGACATTATGTCCGGCATCCCGACACGGTAACCAATGTCTTATTGAACAAATCGGAAAACGACGCGTTCCGGTAAACCTATTTTCCGTGCCTGGCCGTTGAAGAATAGGAGGTAACGTTATGAACAAAAGAATCCGGATCATGACGAAGTTACAGCGGATTTCAGCTGCACTATTGCTCGCTCTTATTGGTTTCATGCCGGCACAGCTCATGGGTCAGAAGCCTGACCGTGGGGTGAGGCTTGGCTCAACCGAATCGATCAAAGCTCTGCCCGCGCAGAGTAAACGCTACGCTTTGGTCATCGGGGTGGATCAATACGCAGACACACAGATCACAACGCTCGGCGGGGCTAGCAATGATGCCCGGGCGCTCGCCCGCGCGCTGATCCAATACGGGGGCTTTCCAAGCGAGCAGGTGACCCTTATGGCTGCCGACCAGCCGGCCGAGCGACAGCCGACGCGGGGCAACATTTTGCGCCGCTTGTCGAACCTGGCGGCGGTCATCCCGGCCGATGGCCTCCTGCTACTCTCTTTCGCCGGACATGGAATCGAACGCAGCGGGCAGGCGTTTCTGCTTCCTTCCGACTCACAAGTAAGTAATGATGTTGACCTGCTCGAGCAAACTGCGATTAACGTCACACAAATCAAAGATAGAATCAAAAAGATCGGTGTCCAGCAGGTGCTAATGATTCTGGACGCCTGCCGCAACGATCCGGTGGGACGCGCCAACGCCGACAACCCGCTGACTTCCGCTTATACGCGAGGGTTCAATTTCGATCTACGCAACCGTGAGGTGCAGGCTTTCGCCACCCTCTATGCGACTGAGGTCGGGCACCGCGCTTATGAATACAAAGAGAAGAAGCAAGGTTATTTCACCTGGGTGTTGGTCGAGGCCCTTAGGGGTGGAGCGGCGAATGAAAAAGGCGAGGTTACCCTGGCCAGTCTCGTGAAATACTTGCAAGAGCGTGTTCCAAGGCGCGTGCTTCAGGATTTGGGGCCAGGAAAGGATCAGAAACCCTTTGCTGTGGTCGAAGGCTACCGCGCGGACGATCTGGTAATCTCCGTACGAGATCCTAAGCAGACCAGCTCGAGTGATATCACTTCAACAAATAGCCAAACGAATGCAGTGGCTGCGAGTCGGGATTCCGGGATTGAACTGAAGTCACCTGATGCAGGAACATCGCTCGCTGGCACCACGTGGACCGGAAACAGTCCGGAAGCCGGTGAGTATGGGATGGAATTCCTAAAGGATGGAAAGCTTAATTACACGATCAGAGTTCTGCAAAATGGCGTCACGACGCCTCGCACGGTCAAAGGCACATGGAAGCAGGAAGGACGACGGCGGTCTTGATGCCCCGGCTTTCCAGGATTATCATTGGTATCGATCACAATCCAGGGCCATTTTTCCAGTGACTATCACATTCCTATTGGGCGGAGTTTCAAGCTAAACAGCCTTCGCAAAGCCGCTAAACCGTATACAACACCCCTCTAGGGTCGAAGAGGCTGTAGGCCAAAGAAAGGGGAATCCAAAGGTGCAAATAGTTCGGCGTTGGAGTGTCCTTTTGTGCCTCCGGTTTCCTTAAGAACTGAGAGGAGGTTGGATACATCATGAGCGAAGAAAAGTCATCACCGTCAACGTACTTTGAGCGCGTATGGGAAAGCTGGCAGTTTCTTGTGACAAGATTTGGCTGGCTTGCTGTGGTCTGGATGTTCTACCGAGTGAACCAGACGGGACTCGATTTTGAAACTGGAATATTTGCCCTGCTTGTTGGTGCAGGCTCCGCCAGCGCAATAGGATTTGTGGTCGCGCTCGTGATAGCGGGAGTAACTGGAATCGACAAGCGACGGCTGGAGGCGTGCGAGTCCTCTGGTGACGTTTTGAAATTATTGGGATTCATTCATAGCTCGGGAATGGTCTCGTCGTGGAAGGCGGGATGCGCTGCCCTTGTGCGAGTAGGAAAACCTGCAGTTCCGTTGTTGCTGGAGGCGGTAGACACTGAGACTTGTCCGGTTCGAAACGTGATTGGGCGAACCTTACCCTCTAGCCCTGATTTGAGAGCTGGGGCCGCCTACTGCTTGGGCCAGCTAAAAGAGGAATCCGCTGTGACCCCGCTTATTATCTCCTTATCTGATGAGAATTGGTCCGTTCGTTTCTATGCCGCTCAGGCGCTTGGTGAGATTGGAGCCAAAGGAGCATTGGATGATCTGAAAACCCTGACGAGAAATGAAAGCCACCCCGAGGTTCAGAAAGCAGTAAAAGAAGCGATGGAAAAAATTCAGACCAGCCACCCTCAGGCAGTCACTGCGTAGAGATGCGACGCTGAGTTGGCTTGTAACTCTTCCAATTCATGCTCAAGAGAGGCAATCGGACAGGGAGCATGACTAACTATTGGGCCAGGTTGAGTCAGTTCGATGGGAGGGCGCATCTGTGACTAACCGGTCCGGCCAGCTCGTAACTGGGTTAATACAAATACAAATATGATCGTCGAGGATTAAGAACAGAAGAATCCATATATGCAGAGAATGGCTCACATATTGAAAGAACCAAGTTTTAACTTGTTCGATGGCCTGACTCCCAACAAAGGAAAGCGTGGGGCGACCACTGTCTTGTCAGAGCACCAACAGCAGTGACGTCACAAGATTGTCTGAAACGAAAAGCGGCAGGGCCAGTCATTGGTAGGCAACCTGCCGCATTCACTGGAAAATAATGGTGAGCCGTGGAGGGCTCGAACCTCCGACCCGCTGATTAAGAGTCAGCTGCTCTACCAACTGAGCTAACGGCCCACAAGCGAGAGAAAATTATTGCGTGCGAGAACTAATGTGTCAAGGAAGCAGGATGATCACCAGGCAAAGTCTCTATAAGATGATCAGCCGCCGGACGCTGAATCGAGTGACGGTTCCGTCGGGTGATCACTCTGCCGCAGCGGCCGCGCACTCCTCTTTAGCAAGAAGCCGATGCACGGCCGTAATGAGCGCCTCAATGTCAGGCTTGGCGACATAGGCATCGGCACCCGCTTGCAAGGCTTCCTGGCGATGAATCTCGTAGGCATCACCACTGTAAAGAATGCACGGCACTCCTGGAGTTAGCTGTTGGAGCTTCTGACACAATTCAAGTCCAGAACCATCGGGCAGCCGTTTGTCTAATACGTAGAGATCAAAGGTTTCGTTTGTAGCGCGGTCGAGAGCTTCCTGAACGTTTCGGGCGGAGGCCACCTTGTAGTCCTCGTGACTTAGGAGTGCGAGGAGCACCTCCGACGTGTCCTGGTGATCCTCTACGCAGAGAATGCGACATTCAGTTTTTGCCATTGGGGGAACCTCCTGGTTTTTGTGTAAGACTTGGAAGAACGTTGAAAACTACTGAATTGTGGATGGTGAAAAGTGAATCCGAAATTCGTTCCGGTCCTTTCATAGCTCAATGTTGTCAAGAATACGCTTCACAACTGAGCTTTGTTGTGAGAGCGGCCAAAAGTAAGCCAGAGGATTCTGGAAGCGATCGTCGATTAGCTCTTTCCATAGGTTACCTACGTGCTTGGGATCGATTCACCTTTCTTAGCGATCCCATACGAGCAGGTGGGCAGCCCCTCCTGCCCACCGCCACCTCAGTGGATAATATTGATGAGTGATGACGCAAATAAGTGACGGCATCCCCTCGAAATTCCCACTTATCATCACTCATCACTGTTAGCAACATACGCCTACCAAAGAGGTTTACCGGCCGTCTCCATAGCTTTCAACAACTGGTTTACCGCTTCAATCTCTTCGTCGTTAGGTTCCAATTCCTTGTATCTCTCCAGCGCTGCGTAGGCCGCTCTGAAGTCGCCTGTTTTATGGTAGACGAGCGCCAGATTGAAGTATACCAGGGAGAAGCCAGATTCAATTTGCGTAGCAGCCTCGTAATGCAGCCGCGCCAGGCGCAGTTCGCCGGCATCATAATAGAGATTGCCGAGATTGTAATGCGCTTCCACGTGACGCGGGTCGCACTTTAATGAAAGACTGAAGTTGTCGAGGGCCTTGGTCAGATTACCTTGCTCAAGGCTTATTATGCCGAGATTGCAGTAAGCCTCGGCTAGGTTGTCTCCTGCGCTTATTGCCTCCAGATAGTATTCTGCCGCTTTCGGATCACCCTGCTCATGCAGCATCAAGGCTTCTTCAAAGGGAGTTAGCAGGCGGGCAACGCGGCCACCTCCCGCCCTGAATAGGTGCAATTGGCCCTGTAGCTCAGCCTCAATCTGCCGGATACTATGTCCCTGCGCGCGCAGGTCACGCACCCGTCGGAACTGCGTCAGCGCCTGAAAATCGTATACGTAATCGCCTTTTTCAGGGACCAGGGTGCCTTGTACAACCCCCATCTCAGTCCAGCGACGAATGGTGCGCTCGCTCAACCCAAACAATTGTTTTATCTCGTGGACGCGATAACTGGATTTGACACGTTGATAGTCTGCCTTTGGAGGGACAGCGGAGGGAAACGATAAAACCTTATTACTGTTTTCGCTCATCTGGCAGAGACAAACTCTATGAAACCTTTCGTCTCTTTGTTGCCTTTGGCTTGACCAGTGTAATCTGTGGTTTCTTTTTTGCTGTGCTGCTGGCTTTGACCATGGGCTTGCGACTCGACTGCTGCAAGCTCTTCTTAAGAGCGCTCATGATATCGAGTTTGGGCAGTTCCTCATAATCACCCAGCTCCGCAATCTTCTTTCCTTTTATCTTCGATTCAATCAGAGACTTCAGCGCCACATGATATTGATCGGTTCGATCAATGTCATTGAGCGTAGTTACCATCTGTTCCACGAGCGTGGTCGCCAATTTCAGTTCATTCTTGTCGAGCTTGGGGGCAACGTCGATCTCTGGAACATCTTCAATTTTCCGAACCTCGTGGGGATAGTGAAGCTTTTGCAGGACAAGCCCGTTCTCCATTGGAAACACGGCCACAAGATCTTCCCGATCGCGCAACACCACCTTGCCGATAGCAATCTTGCTGGTCTGCTTCATTACCTCGCGGAGGAGCGCATAAGGCTTCTCCGAAACCGGCCCATCGGGACCCGCATAGTAGGGAGCATCGTAGAATGTTGAGGGCAGCTCGCCGGCATCTATGAAGCCGATGATATCCACGGCTTTAGTAGTCTTAATCTTGATTTTGGCGATGTCTTCAGGCTCGACGATCGCGTAACGTTCCTTCTCATACTGATAGCCTTTGGTTATCTGTTCATTGCTGACAATCTCGCCGCACTTTTTGCAGCGCTTGTCGTAGCCAATCGGTCCATAGTCATCGCGATGCAGTTGGTTAAACTGAATCTTTTCTGTCGTTTCTATCGCGTTGTAAATACGGACCGGAATTGCTACCAGAAGGAATCGTATGTGGCCTTTCCAGATGGATCTCATAAACGAGAGCTCCTTCGCAATCACCGACGTTCGGCCACGTATTATGCGGTTCCGGCTGACATATGTAAAGCCTTATTTTAGCTGGTTTTCCGCTGTGTTTCTGGAGGCTTCACGTAAGGTTAAGCACAATGCTTTAGGGCCGTGGCCATTGCCGCGGCTGACTGCCAGCGCCGATTGGGGTCCTTATCCAGGGCCCGATCAATGACCTCACAGACGCGAACAGGCACATGAGGGGCACGCTGGCGCAAGGGGATGACCGGTTCATCGAAGATGGCCTTGATGGTCTCCGCAATACTCGTTTTTTGACCGAGATTTAAGGCCAACTCGCCGGTGAGGAGGCTATAAGCGGTCATACCAATGGCGTAGATGTCTGACTGTGGCCGCACGTCGCGAAAGTTTCTGAGTTGTTCCGGAGGCATGTACGCTAGCGTCCCGGCCATCTCGCCGGCAAGTGTTACACCGCTAAGACCTGACTGTTTAAAGCTCTTTGCCAGGCCAAAATCGGTTAGTTTTGCCGTCAGATGCGGAGGCGTGCCGCTCACCATGATGTTCTGGTCTTTAATATCGCGATGAATGTATCCGCGGGTGTGAGCATGTGCCAGAGCATTTAGTGCCTGTGAGATGACGGAGGAGGTTTCCGGGTAGGGAAGACGACCGCCGTAACTATCCGCCAACTTTGACGCATCGGCGCCATCTATGAACTCGGTCACCAGATAGACGATCCCGTTGTTGATTCCGTGACCCAGAAACTCAACAATATTTGGATGTTTGAGTGCCGCTGCGACATCGATCTCACGCAGGAACCGGCGCATGGCTTTATCGCTGACTGCATGTTCCGGAAGCAGCGTTTTGATTGCCACCGCTCGGCCGGTCTTCTGATCACGTCCCAACATTACAGAACCCATCCCGCCGCGGCCCAGCAGCTTCACCATGTCGTAGCCCGGCACGGGCTGCGGAACACGCCTCAGCTCGGTGCGACAGTCTTCACAAAGAAATGTGAAATGCTCGTCTGGCGCCGTAGCTGAAGCTTGTTCGCCGCGGCCGCAATTCAAACAAGCTACTGTGACTATTGTGGGTTGAACCGGAGGCTCATCAGGGAGGTGGGACTCGGCATTCGCTTGATCCGCTCTCACTTCAACTAACAGAATAGTTGCGCCCCCCTGGATTTGATCCCCATTGTTAAGAAATGCTTTCCTAACTCGCTGACCATTCACAAAAGTACCATTAGTTGAACCGAGGTCGCGCAAAAAGCAACGCGGCGGATTTACCTCCAATAGACAGTGATGGCGCGAGAAGAACCGATCGTCCGGAAGACAGAGATGAGCGTCTTCAGTACGCCCAATCAAAAAAGTGTCGGGCTGATCGAAGCTGAAGATCCGCCCTTTGTAAGGACCGGCGAGTACCTTGAGATTTACCTGCATCTCTTTTTCGTGCGGGCGCGGGCGGGTTAACGCTGAATTTCCAGGTCATCAAAGGCGACTTCAGCGCTTTCGCTTGTGTAAAAGCCTACCAGCCCGCGTTTGAAGTTTTCACTGTCTGCTATGCGATTCAGGTATTGGCCATTAGCATAGAAGGTGATTTCGAGGCCTTTGATTTTGACTTCGAGCTGGTTGGGATCGCTGCCCGACCGAATAACCTCCGACTTTGTCCAGGGAATAATGGTGGTCTGGTTTCCGTCTTTATGCATTACGATCTCATATTGTGGTTCGTCCCCCGTGTAAATCAGGAAGGCGTAATCTTCAAGCTGGTTATTCTGACTCTTGTCGCCATGCACAATTAGACCATAGCCGGAACTTGTAGGGTTTCCCTCGACGTTGCGCGTTGTCACTCTAATGGTGGCGTTCTCGGTGGAGTAGTCATTGCTGGGGCCATACATAACCATGTATGTCTTCTCTTTCGACTGCATGTGATACTCGTCATTTATATACCACGTACCCCCGAACTGATAATTACCTGTACCCCACGTTTGCTCAGAGAAGTCGTCGATGACGGACGATGGAAGGGTCGATTTTACATCTGTATTTGGCCGGCCCGAGTTATTTGAGTTCGTGCGAGTGGTGACGCGCAGATTCGAATTGCTATTAGCCTCTGCATTCTCATTGGAGTTGGAGCTGATGCTGGCTATGGCAATGATCATGATGACCAGACCAATCCCGATGATCGAAATTACTGCCACACTGCCAAGGATCCACCAGATGGCGTTGGACTTCTTTGGTGGTGGTTGGGAAACCAGCGGCCGCTGCCGAGGGCGGGCCAACTCAGGCACCCGGTTCAAAACAGGAGTGGCGGGTCCATAGACCTCGGTGGCCGGCGCCTCACTGGTTTCGCGCACCGGCGTATACCTTAGGGTGGCGTGGGGATCGGAAGGCGGCGCGGCATCGTTAATGAGTGGTGATCCATCTTCCAGGCAGAAGTTAAGGGAAACGTCACTATAGGTCCGATTGCAACTGGGGCAGCGTTTCATAAGAAGTCAAGAGCTTGGAAAGCAATTCTGAGCATTGGCGAACGGCAAGATCCGGATTATACAGCGGGGAATCCTAACGAGCAGCCACAGGGAAATGCAAGTGTTTTGCACCTGAATTCTCGCTTGAGAATCTCATTCTAACACCGCTACAGCAGGCTGAGCTGGCTGAAACTTAAGCACCAATTGGCTGGCCACAACTGCCGCAGAACCTCGTGCCGGCCGGATAGCTGCTACCGCAGAGGCCGCAAAAAATTTCCACCGGCTGCGGCGCTCGCCATTCCAGTGGCGACATCCCTATTGGTACACCACAATAACCACAGAATTTAGTGCCTGGTCCATATCGTCGCTCGCAGTGCGGACAGATTATCGCGGTTGTCTTTTGTGGCACAGAAGGCGGCGGCTCCTGCTCCCTTTGCGCGGCCACGAGCGGCTGAAAAGTCGTGTTGCCACAGCGACCGCAGAATTTCACACCTTCCGCAAAACGAGCATTGCAGCTAATACACACGACTACGCGGGGAGCACTCGATTCTGGGCCAGTTCTGCTGGCCAAACTGCCGCCTCGTGAGGGTGTCAACTGATTGCTTGATGAAACGCCCTTGAACTGCGCCTGGATAACTTGCTCTGCACTATCCGGTCGAATCTCAATCAAACGCTCGTCATCCGATTCTCCAGCGCGCGCAACGCGCAAAACATGGCGGCCGGGAGGAATGGAGGTCAACACTACGCGACCTGAACGACCGACACTGCCGCAGCGCTCATCGTCTACGTAAACCTCCGCGCCGGCAGGCGCCATTATCACCACACGCGAATCGCCACGATCTTCAGAATCCGCAGTTGTCGCTACCGCCGCTTCAAATTCTTCGAACCATTCCATCGCGCCAGCAGGCCGATCCACAGCATGTCTGGCCAGCGCATGCATGATGGCCCGTTCTACTTCTATTGATATGTCAGAACGCAGACCGGTTAACGGCGGCGGCGTTTGTGTCAGCTTTTGTGCGATCAACTGTGTAATATTGCCGGTAAATGGTGAGCGCCCGCCGAGCATGTGGTAGGCGATAGTGCCTAGTGCGTAAACGTCGGCGCGAACGTCGAGTTGTGTGCCTGGTTCCATCTGTTCCGGGGCCATGTATTCAGGGGTTCCGACTATTCCCTGGGAGGCTGGCCCAGTGGCCGTAATCTCGGAACGATCCGGATGAACGATCTTCGCGAGCCCAAAGTCGCCGACCTTGACAAAACCGTCAGAAGCGCTACTTGATCCCTTTCTGCGATGCTGCATTATGAAGATATTTGCCGGCTTGAGATCGCGGTGCAGGATGCCTTCGTCATGCGCCGCATCAACTCCCGCTACCACCTGTCGCAGTAGTGAGAGCGTGCGATGAGTGTTCAAGGTGCCTTCTCTGCGGAGCAGTTGATACAACGTCTCGCCCTCGACATACTCCATTACCAGAAAGAAGACTCCCTCGGGACTCTGGCCGAAATCGGTTACGTCAACCACATTTGGATGGCGGACGGAAGCGGCGGCTCGCGCTTCACGTTCAAAGCGGGCGATTGCTTCTCCTTCCTGCATGCACTCTTCTGAGAGAATATCTGGTCGCACCGTCTTGAGCGCAACGCGTCGAGTGACAAGATTTTGATCGCGAGCGAGATATACCTGGCCCATCGCGCCGCGACCCAGGCGTTTTTCCAGGAGGTAACGACTGGCCAACAGCCGGCCACCTGGCAGAGTGTGTTTTGTATTGGCGGCATCTGAAGAGCAGACGAGAACATCATCTTCAAAGCAGTATTCGCAGCGGGGGCATTCACGCATTGATAAATGACGAACAAGGGGTTCGAACAAAGAGAGAATAAAACCCGAAACCCGCGCCGTCAACAACTCCTTCTTATTGACAAATCCTGCCGAGCTTGTAACCGGCGCTTTCGGCCTCTCCGCTGTTATGAAAGATGAGGCGATTAGTATCGCTAATCGGTTTTTCAGGTTGGCAGCCGGCGGTGTAATAGAGTCTGGTCTGTTTATCGGCAATGATCTCTTGGGGTTCCTGATTGGTTTCCGCTGCTGACAGTTTCTCTTCTCTGGCCGCTCGCCGCGCCGCCCAAATATCATCCGCAGTCAGATCAAGAATCCGGAGACTTGCTCCTTCGGCCACAATGATGACGTTCATTTGAAAGTCACGGCATCGCAGTTGGCGGCCGCGCAGCCGCCAGGTTTGCCAGGAATCGGGTAATTTCAGTGCCAGCGAAATTTCGCGGACAAACTCACTGACTGTCTTCCACTTAAATGAGCTGTCGTAACCTATCCAGAGTGAGCTGAGCCGACCATCCAGAAATTCCAGCGAGATACTACGGGCACCGGCGAAAGTTGATGTTTGAATGCGTGGATCGAAAGCAGGATTGAAGGTTGTTTTAGAAAATCCCAGATCGTCGACTGGTCCAAACTCGATCTGTGGAACTTGAAGTTTTACCTGCTCGATAGTGAGTCCTGGGCGGAAGCCAAAGAGTTCAGGCGCCTGCGGCAAATCGATCAATTTTTTGTCGCAAACAGTTTCTTGAGCTCGGGCCAGAGGCGTGACGGAGAGAAGCAACAGAAGGAGGATTGCGGATTGGAGATTGTGGATTGCGAATTTCGGATTGCGGATTGCGGATCGTGGATTGCGGATTGTGGATTTCGGATTGGCGATTGCGGATTGGAGATTGCGGATTGCGAATTTCGGATTGCGGATTGCGGATCGTGGATTGCGGATTGTGGATTGCGAAACGCGGATTGCGGATTGGCGATGCCCGGGCGGCTCTGCCGCTTCCCTTGCGGTATGCCTATGGCTTACCGACAGCTGGCCCTCCTTAGTTATGGCTTTGCCAAAATCGTGGCTTTGCAAAACTTCCAATCCAGAGGCAAACCCTTAGTTACGTGAGCAAGGATTGCGGCGGAGCCGCATTCGATTTAACATTTCGACGGTAAGCCGAAGGCATACCGCAAGGGAAGCGGCAGAGCCGCCCGGGCATCGCCAATCCGCAATTCGCATTCCGCAATCCGAAATCCACAATCCGCATTCTCCGCCTTAGCACTCGCGCTTCTGATTACTAATCAATGAGCGGATCAGTTTTTCAAGCTCCTCCGGCTCGAAGGGAGTAGATACATAGTCGTTGCAGCCGGCGGCGAGGGCTGCTTCGCGGAATTGGTCCGCCCCGTAGGCAGAAACAGCAAGCACTGGGACATTCTCCAGCTTCCTCACGCTGCGAATCTCGCGGGTTGCGGCCAAGCCATCGAGTTCCGGCATCTCGACGTCCATAATAATGAGATCCGGGCATTCAACTTCCGCCTGGGCCACTGCCTGACTGCCGTCCTCTGCTTCAATTACTCGAAAACCTTTTCTTTCCAGCCAGGTTCTGAGGAGCAGGCGCGTATCATCAAAATCATCGACGACGAGAATTGTGAATTGTCCAGGCGCGTTTTCAAGACTTGCTTGCATGCCGGCCCGTTCTTGCAAAGGAAGTAAGTGTGGTACCCGCGGCAGGGGTCGAACCTGCGACCTTTCGCTCCGGAGGCGAACGCTCTAATCCACTGAGCTACGCGGGCGTGTAAAATCCGTAATGAAATGCGACTTTTTCGGGTCGGGTTTAGCGCTGTTTGGCACCGTACCCCTGACCGTACCCCTGCGGGCTGAGATTTTGGGTACGTTCTGGTCGGGTATGTTCTTGCCGGTTTTCATCGCCGATGGAATCACGGATTAAGACTTACACTAGCCAGGTGCCGGCAGTCAAACAGGGGAGCGGTCCCCATAACCTAAAGGCAAGCTCGACACATACAATCGCCCTCGGATCAGTAACTTTCCATCCGGAGCCTTTTGGCGAGGAGTTATTTGTGGGTCAGAATGGCCGCTCGATATCACAAGGCTACACCGGCGACAATGTGCGGCAAAGGTTCACTCAAAAAAAACGGAATATAGAGACGGGACTCGAGTATTTTGGTGCTCGGCGTTACTCATCTACCATCCGGCCGATTCACAAGCACTGATCCCCAGAAGTATGACGAACGACGAAGACACCGGATTCAAGCTAGGGTTAGGGCATCTGGCTGACGAGACATTCATCCTGTTCGATACTAGAAGAAGCAAACTAGTCCGGATATGTTTCTCTCAAAACACCGGAATCCTCGGCGGGATGTTGAACGCTCGGAAGGACGTGCGGACCTGAATCGCCCTCAGGCGCGCTCGGCTTGATCGGAATGACGTCGGTGTTGGCTTTCACTAACAATGTCTTTATAGAACTCGATCATCGCGCCTCTTTCTTCCGGGCGTTCCAAGCCGCAGCGAACCTAACAGCCGCCTGTAACGGGTTATCAAAGTACTGCTGGCCTTTGACGGCGTAATCGTCCCACCATTCCGCGACAACGCCAGCGACTGCCGTAGCGTGAGGCATCACCTGAAACAGAGGCTTATTGCCGACGCGGCATATCTCGACGGGGAAGCCTACGGCCATTCCGCAAAGATGTTCTAAGTGCTCCAAGTTATCTTCCATTGCTTCTCCGAATGAAAGGACTTGCCCGTTGGCGAAACGGCAACGGCTATCCGAGGAATGTTGACGGAATGATGAGGAGTAGGTTAATACCAGTGGTCAGGGATGATCATCTATTGTTCAACGGCTTGCCATGCTTGCGGGGTTGCTCTGCTTGCGTGATTGCTTTGTTTGCGTGGCTTGCCCTACCTGCGTGACTCTCTCTGCTTATGGACTTGCCCTGCTTACGTGACTTGCTCTGCTTAGGTGAGTAGATGATGCAGCGCTTCGACGAGCCAGAATGAGAGCGCCGCGATCAGTCCGGCCGCGGGAATGGTAAGGACCCACGCCCAGACAATTCTGCCGGCGACTCCCCATTTCACTGCTGACAGCCGCCGGGTGGCGCCCACGCCGACAATCGACCCGGTGATCGTATGAGTGGTGGAGACCGGAGTACCGGTAAGCGTTACATAAGCGAGCGTGAGTGCGGCTCCCGTTTCGGCGCAAAAGCCGCCGACCGGTTTGAGTTTAGTAATGCGAGTGCCCATCGTTTTAACGATTCGCCAACCACCCGAAAGAGTTCCCAAAGCGATTGCGGCGTGAGCTGAGAGGACCACAGCTAGCGGAATGGCAGGCAGGGCGCCATTGGGGCCATAATGGAGGCCCCAAACCCCGCCGGCCGTCAAAACCGCCGTGATTATTCCCATTGTTTTCTGAGCATCGTTGCCGCCATGACCCAGCGAGAATGCTGCTGCTGAGAACAGTTGGCCGCGGCGGAAGATCTTATCCACGCGTGTGGGCGCAAAGTGACGAAAAATCCAGAAGACCAGGACCATCAGTACGAAACCGAGCGCCATACCCACCAGTGGCGACAAAACTATGAACTTGATTGTTCTGAACCACACTTCCGGTTTGAGCAAACCGCTGACCCCGCGGTATGCGGCAATGCCGGCGCCGGCGTAGCCACCCAGAAGCGCGTGGGAGCTGGACGTAGGAAGCCCGAGATACCAGGTGATCAGGTTCCAGATGACAGCTCCTAGCAGGGCGCCAAGCAACACGTAAAGACGCATATCCTCATGGATCAGGTCCATTCTCACACCATCGCCGATCGCTTTGGCTACGCGCGTGCCAAAAACTGCGAAGGCAATAAAGTTAAAAAAGGCGGCCCAGACTACTGCCATTCCAGGCGAAAGCACACGGGTAGAGACAACTGTCGCTATTGAGTTTGCTGCGTCATGAAAACCGTTGATGTAGTCGAAAATTAAGGCAAGCAGCACCAGGACAAGAACGAAGGCAAGGGTAGCGGTCATAGTGTGGCGGGTAACTAGTCAGTAGTCAGGTGGTCAGTAGTCAGTGGTCAGTGTCAGTGGTCAGTAGTAAGTGGTCAGTAGTGAGTCGTCAGTCAGGCGCTCTTTGAACAATGACCACCGACAACTGACCACTAACCACTAACAAATTACGTATGCTTGATGATCACGCTTTCTATTATGTTGGCTACGTTCTCGCATCGATCCACTGCTGCTTCGAGTTTCTCGTACACCTCTTTCCATTTCAAGACAGTCAATGCATCATGTGAGTCGTGGAATAACTCCGCTATTGCAGCGTGGTAGATATCGTCGCCTTCGTTTTCCAACCGGTGTATCTCGACCAGCCGTTGCGTGACGTTCTTGGGTCGCTGAAGAGTGCCTACAATCTCGCGCAACTGATCAGCCATGCGCTCGAGTACCTCGGCAAAATCGCGCGCATAATCGGTGATCTCGTGAACGTCGAAAATGATAATTGCCCGGGCGGCGTCGTCAATGAGATCCACTATGTCGTCGAGCGCGGAAGACATCATGTAGATGTCTTCTCGATCGAAGGGCGTAATGAATGACTTGTTGAGTCGCGTGGAGACCGTGTGGGTCAATTCATCACAGGCGTGTTCCAGGCCTTTAATGCGCTGCGCGTATTCGTGATACTCGTGGTTCTTGTCCGAAAGCATCTCTTTGAGCTCACGTGCGGCCGAAGAGATGTAGAGAGTCATTTGAACGAAGAGGTCGAAGTACTGTTCCTCTTTTGGCAGAAAGTTTAGTAAACCCATTATTTAAAACTCGCCCTGAATTTCAAAATCGCCGCTTGCGAATATAGCCCAGTCAACAAGTAAAGTCTACGAACTTTTGTTTGGACTAGACTGCAATCATTACCGGCCCTAAAGACGTGGCAGGCGACAGAGCGGTTATTGGGGCCTGCTATTTCGCGACCGCAAGTGGGAAATCCTTGTTTAAGCCCGGCAATGCGCGAGGATTCTGGCGAAACGCTGTGGCGATACGGACGTTATTGCTGACAAAATCGAAGAGTTCACCGGCAGTAATCAAACGGTCTTTGTTGGCATCCGCATCACCACGCAGGCCCTCGAGCAGTGCCCAGGTGAAGATGCCATGCCCACCGCCCCACTTGGAGCTCTCGCGCGATATCTCGTTGACGTCAGAAGAGGTCAACACAGCGCGCCCTGCCTCTCTGAAGAGATTGGCGGCGTAGAGATTAAAGATGTTGTTTTCAGTTTGGACCAGCTGGCGACCGGTAACTAAAGTTGTTCCGCTAATTCCGGCGCTGTGGCAAGTATCGACAAACACTACAACTCTTTGCGCGCGCACGCGGTTATCAAGTAACTCCTGTAACTCCGACATTGGCAACGCAGTGTTAGGCATGTCTGCCACTTTCGTATCGTTCATCAGGAAGTAGAGATTCCTCGGGGCATAAGGGTCGGGCGCCCCATGCCCGGCAATGAAGAGAAAGATCAAGTCTTCTGGCCCAGCGCGAGGGAGGAAGCGGTCGAGCGCGGAACGTACGCCCAGAATCGTGGCCTCGGCATTCTCCAGATAGAGGATGTCGGCGGGTGCGAAGTTGCCGCCCTGCGGCTGCTTCAAGAAGTCGCGTATAGCTCGCGCATCGGCATCTGCAAAATCGAGATTGTTGAGTCCGTCTATGGCGAATTGGTATTTCGAGATACCAATGACGACTGCATATTTGCGTCCTTTGAACTGTTGTGAAACCGCCGCCTCACGACGTCGCACAGGCACCACAACTCTGGTGAGATTGCCCGCCTTGTCTTTTGCTTCAACAACAACGGCGGGGGTATTGGCCCCAACAGTGATAGTACGTGCGAAAGCGATACCAGCACCGCTCGACTCCGATGCTTCCACGTGGGCCAAGCCACGCTCCCCGGAGGCGTTTGCCAATGATGCAGGCTCGCCGTTTACTCCCACAAAATCAACCGCGCCGGTGTTATCAACGACCAGACCTGTCACATTCAACGTGTCTGTTTCCTTGAATAAAGTCAGAATGTCCTTCGGGGCGGTCATGTAGATTGTGGGTGGCTGTCGATCTGGGCCAGTCTCGACTGCGCTGGTCTCAATGGTCACCCCTGTGGCTGCGTCGCCGAGCGCGTTTCCACTCGCGATCAGCACGTATGAGGCATAGAAGGAGCGTTTGTCTTGATCTATGGCGCTGATCTCAACGACGTTCTTACCGGGTTGCAAACGAAAGCGGGGCTTGCTTTCGAGATCACAGGTGACGATTTTGCCGTCTCGTGCTGATCTGATGCTCTGTATGGTATTGGCCGCCTCTCCATTAATCGCTGTATAGATCTTTCCATAGTCGATTCGTTCGGCATATGGATTCTTGATATACAGGCGAAGCGACCTGAGGTTAGCTCCGGGAATTGACGCGACAGGCAAGGTTATTCTCAGGTTACCGAGATCCGGAAGTTCCAGAGAGAAAGGCGCACGAGCAGATGACTCCTCAGCCGGACTCATACTGGCACCACTCCGGCCAAACGGGGTGAGCGCAAGAAGAGCGAAGGCAATCAACAATGGGAGAGTAATCTTGCGTCGGGCTCGTGGTCCGAGTGGCCTTTGGGAATTGCCATCTCCCATTTGGCATTTGTCATCCATCATTTCCCATTTGCCCAATCCTTAGTAGTCTTATATTTGTGATGCGCTCCCGGTACTGACTTCATTCATCGTGATCTGCTAAGGAGACGCTACGGTCCCGTGGTGGCAGACCGAACGTTCATGGCAGGCGCGGCCATCCAGCCCAGCTCCCCGGCCTCCTGCATATAGTCGTATATGACATCCATGTTTGGCGGTAGCTTGCCGACATGTTCTCTCTGATAGATGGCCACATACTGCTTCAGGCTTTCAGTGATCTCCTTTACCTGCGCCGGATCTTTGCTTTCAATCATAGAAAGTGCCCGGTAGAGGTGCGGCTCGGCGATTACTCTTCTTCGGTCCAGCTGAATGGCTGTCACAAACTCATTTAACGCCCGAGACTTCTCGCTTGCAGAGCGCGCCGTCAGCTTTAAGACCTTCCCATAGTAATAATGAGAGTAGGGATCGTTGGAGCGAATCCTGAGCGACTCTTCCAGGTTTTCGCGCGCCATCTGAAACATGTCGTAGTAAAAGGCCCTGACGCCGTTGTCGCGCTTGAGGCCAGCCATCACTGCCTCGAACTCTCCCGTTGTACCGATCAATTCACCAGAATCCAGCTTAGCCATCAATTCAGCAGAGAGGCTGCCTTTGATAGCCGTTTCTGCTTTGGCGGAACGTTCTTCGCTATTGCGCGATAGGTCCAGAGCCTTGCCAGGTCTTGAGTCACCCTTTTCCTCGCTGTCAGCGGTACGGTCGGGCGTCCTGTTTCGAGACTCGGCCAGGTTTGTCGCTCCTACCATCAGGTTTCTTGGCAATTGGTTGGCCACACTCCCGATCAATACCTTGATCAACTCATCCCGCTCTTCAAGTCGATCTCGTTCGGCAATGAATCCAAGGCGGGCTCGCGGATCACGATTCGAAGTGCGGCGCACAGTGGCGTAGAGTTTCGGCACTTCTCGAATATCGTAGTTTCTCTTCAGCATGTAGTTAAGAGAAAGTAGGTCAGCTTCGTCTTCCTGTAACCTGTCCCAGGAGGTGACCGCGTCTCGATAGACAAGTTTCATGATGCTGGGTGCCAATGATGCCGCCATCATCATGTTCAACATTCCGTTGTTCTGACCGGCACTCTGGCTGGCCGCCCCCGCGGCCATACCGATAATCGCACCCCACATGGCTCGCTTCTTCGCTTGCTTTTCGTTGTAAAGGTCGACTCCCTGGGCAACAAGCACGTCATCTTTCCAATGTTCTTTCTCGACATGTGCGATCTCGTGGCCGAGCATGTAGGCTAGCTGAGCTTCATTATCAATCAATGAAAGATAGCCGGAAGAGATATAAACTGTGCCGGTGGAAAGCGAACGAGCTTCCGGGATCGGATTGAGCGTGATCCGAAACACGTAAAGATTTTTGGAACCAGCGGGCACGATAGATTGGCCGACACGATTGACGTAATCCTGCGCCAGCGGATTGTCATAGAGAGTGTCGTCGACTTTGAGCTTATCGCCAGTCCGGGTTATCTGCTCATCGCTGGCATCGCGGGTATTGACGAAATAGGCATATTCCGTTTGCTTGCGCTTTTCTGTGCTGTAGGCCTCTTCAACTCCCTCACGAAAGTCGGAGTCTTTTACCATCATCTCCTGACTGAATCTTTTTATCTTCTGGTACTCTTTTTCCTCTCTCGTGAGTTTGGGTTTGTCGTCCTTCTTCTTATCCTTCTTATCGTCGGCTTGTTGAGAGCCCTGTCCACGTACCATGACGGGCATCAGCGGTGAGATCAATAGCGACAGTGTGAAAAGGGTTGCGAACAACCTTCGTGTGATCATGGTTCCTCCCATTTTGTTAGCTCGGTGCTTTCGCTGGAATGACGCCCGCCATCATGGCGGGTTGAACTGCGGAATTGTTGGTTATCAGAGGATGCTTGCTGGCCACACCTCTTCCCGGATATTCAAGCTGGTGTGGACTCGGGCTCTCAGAGCGCCAGCGGAACAAGAAGCGGGGTTAAGCACGACCAGGATCGGAAAGCTTACCAATCCGACATTCGGATTGTGCGAATGGAAAGCGCTCCCCAAACCCACTTCCCATGAAACGTTGGGGAATCTATTCCGGTAGTGCATCCGGTGTCAAGGCCCTAAAATAGATTGACTTGTAATTGAATGGCCGACTTGCCAAATCGACCTGGAGCGTTATATGAAAGTCCGTACATGACAAAGAGAAACCATTTCGTCGCAGTGTTGGATCTTTTGCGGCGGGAATCTGAAGCCATAGCTCGCACCGCCACACGACTTAAGGAGTCACAGGTTGAGCGCGTAATCCATTTGCTTGCCGAATGCCCCGGTAAGATCGTAGTGCTGGGTGTGGGCAAGTCGGGAATAATTGCGCAAAAGATTGCCGCTACGATGACCAGCACCGGTACTTCCGCCCTGTACCTTAACCCCCTGGATGCTCTTCATGGCGGCATCGGAATTGTAAGTTCGGATGATGTGGTGGTCATATTGAGCAATAGTGGTGAGACCGATGAGATTCTCGAAATGCTGCCTTTTCTGAAGCAGCGTCAAGTCCCGATTGTGGCAATCATTGGCAATCTGAACTCCACGCTGGCGCGACGCGCGGATGCCCTGCTGGACGCCTCGGTGGAACAGGAAGCCTGTCCTCTTAATCTTGCACCTACCACGAGCACGACTGTGGCGCTGGCTATCGGAGATGCGCTGGCGATGACGCTCATGCAGGTGAAGGGACTCACGCTGAATGATTTTGCCGTCAATCATCCCGCCGGCCGCCTCGGCAAACGCTTGACCTTAAAGGTGGCCGATTTGATGCATAGCGAGGCAGAGAACCCAACCATCGATCTTGGTTCGCCCTGGGTCGAAGTAGTCAGGGCTATCAGCAATGGGGGGTTGGGGGCGGTGAACGTGGTTGATAACAATGGAAAGCTTGCGGGACTGATTACCGACGGTGATTTGCGACGGGCAATACAGCGACTGGATCACGCAGCGTTGGAGGGTCTTTGCTGCGAGGAATTCATGACGCGCAATCCTGTGGTCGCTGGTCCCGACCTGCTTGCCTATGACGCCTTACAACTGATGGAGGATCGACCTTCTCAGATATCAGTGCTTCCAGTGGTCAATGCCGAGGGAGTTTGTGTGGGCCTGCTTCGTCTGCACGACATAGTTCGCAGTGGATTGTAACGCAAACTGTTAGTTTGCGCGTGCACCAGTCCGCAAACTAATCCGCAAACTAACAGTTTGCGTTACAGGCACCCACGCTCGTCGCCGGCATGTCCACAATGTCCCAGGCCGATCGCACACGCAGAAGTTTCGACATGAGACCCGCGTGCATGATGTGGCCGCTACGCTCAGCCGTAACTCTGCCCAGAATCGGCATACCCAGCAGCGCCAGATCACCGACGATATCGAGGATTTTATGTCGGACAAATTCATCACTGAAGCGAAGGCCTGTGTCATTTAGCATGCCAGTGGGAGTAAGGACGATTGCGTTGTCGAGTGAACCACCGCGAATCAAGTTGGCCCGGCGGAGGGCTTCGATCTCCGCAGTGAACCCAAAAGTCCGAGCCGGCGCAATTTCGCGACTGAAGTTGCCATTGCTGAGAGGAATCTTAAGTTGCTGTTGTCCGATCATTGGATGAGGAAAGTCGATCATGCAGTCGATCTCATACGCGTCGGCAGGTTCCACGCTAAGGCGGCGATTGCCTTGTTCAAAAGAGACTTTTTCTCTGATTAGCAAAGCGCGGCGGGCCAGTGGTTGCTCGACAATGCCGGCCTGTTCAATCATCCCGGCAAATACCTCGGCCGAACCATCCAGAATCGGGATCTCTAAATTATCTACCTCGACAAAGACGTTATCGACGCCCAAGCCTCGCAAGGCCGAAAGCAGGTGCTCCACGGTGGAGAGCATCACTCCAGTGCGCATGAGCGTGGTTGCATAACCGCAATGAGCTACCGATTCGACCGTGGCCGGGATTTCGAAGCCGCTGAGATCGGTTCGTCTGAACACATATCCAGTATCGGGTGGGGCAGGTAGCAGGCGAACGTTGACCGGCACTGCCGTATGTAGCCCAACACCTTCAGTCGCAACGGCGGAACCCAATGTAGTTTGTTTAATCAAGCAGCTGTCCTTGGAGCAATGATCGTGCCAGCGGCAAAACGCATAAACCAAAGATGAGCTGTTGCTATTCTGCCACGTTAAGCTGAATTCGCTGCTGCAGGGAGGCAACATTTTGGGCACGGATCAACCTAAGTAACGGCCAAGCGATCGGCGAGGCAGAGCCAGCGCCGCACATCGGGCAGCATAGCCGTGAACCAAGGCGGTAGATTACGAAACCTGAGAGACTGTTGCAGTTGAGTGATTCATTTCAGTAATGAGCGTTCATTTGGCTTGTTTGACACTGCCAAAACCACTCTCTATGATCTAAAGACAGATGCCAACCAAGAGTCCTGCCACTGCTGGTAAACCAGTTGCACGGGTTTTTCTGATCGATTCGATGTCGCACATTTTTCGGGCATTCTATGCGCCGATGGCAAATCGCGCTGCTCCGCTCGCTAACTCGAAAGGTCAGGTTACTCAGGCCGTTTACATCTTTACCAACATGCTCCTCAAGCTCTTGCGTGAGGAAAAGCCCGACTATATTGCTGCCATATTCGAATCCGGCGAGAAAACCTTTCGACATGAAACCTTTGCTGATTACAAGGCAAATCGCCTGCAAATGCCCGACGATCTGGCGTCACAACTGCCGTACATTTTGCGTTTATGTGAGGTGCTTAATATACCGGTAATTAACGCCCCCGGCTTTGAGGCAGATGATGTAATCGGAACTCTGGCCGCAAAGGTTGCTGCAAAGGGTATGCAGGCTGTGATTGTCTCTAATGATAAGGACATGTGCCAGTTGGTACGTGACCCGCTAGTAGTCTGTATGCGTCAAAACTCACAGGTCGTGAAGCGGAAGGAATATGTCCCTCCTATCGAGTGGTGCGATGAGGCGTGGGTGGAGAAGAAGTTTGGAGTTCAGGCTGACAGGGTCGTGGATCTGTTGGGCTTGATGGGCGACTCGATCGACAACATCCCCGGTGCGCCGGGAATCGGCTCAAAAGGGGCAGTGCAGATCATTCAGCAGTTTGGTTCCGTGGAAAACGCGTTGGAGCATTGGCAGGACGTGAAGCACAAAACCTATCGCGAATCCTTGCGCGACAACGCTCCCTTGATTCGACAATCGCGAGAACTGGCGCGCATCAGAACCGACCTCGATGTTGAACTTCCCCTTGACGAATTGAAAGCCCAGTCGCCGGACCGCGCGGCGGCCTATGAGTTATTTAGCGAACTTGAGTTTTCAGCACTCACACGTGAGTTTGCGGATGCCGCCCGAACGCCCGCACGGTCTTCTTTGGCCCTAAATTATTCACTCATTCGCACCCCTGCTGAACTTGAGAATCTGGCTAAGCGTGTTTGGGAAGTTAAGAATATAGGCATTGCCGTTGCAGATTCGTTACCGGCCGGGTCGGGAGAGCAGCAATGTTCCTTTAGCTTCGACCGTGCTGCAGGGATTGCACTATCGGTCGGGCCGGGTGAGGCCGCATATATTGATCTGGAGCAATTTTCAGGCGGCTTATCAGCGGCAACTCCGCCGCTGCGTGAAGTCTGTGGAAGTGGATCAGTTGAAAAATGCGTTCACGACCTCAAGCGAACCGTTGGTTTGCTGGCACGTCTGGATATTCCGCTTGCGGGAGTCAAAGACGATACGATGCTCGCCGCTTACCTGCTGGATCCTAATCGCAGCAAATACGACTTAAGCGATCTCGCCCGAGAAGCAATCGACGTTGACGGAATTGGCGAACCGGTTGCCGGATGGACGGAGAACCAATGGCAAACGGCAGCCGCGGCAGACATTACCGGACGCACAACCAAGATACTCCACCAGCGGATCCTCGAAAAGAAACTCGAGACTATCTATTCAGAGGTGGAGTTGCCACTGGCGCCGCTGCTCTATCGAATGGAGCGCGCAGGATTGAAAGTTGATCCGTGTGTGCTTGCGGATCTTTCCAAATATCTGGGACAGGAATTGGAAAAACTGACGACTCAGATTTACTCCCTGGCTGGCCGCGAGTTCAACATTGGTTCACCGAAGCAAGTAGGCGAAGTCCTATCTGAGTTGGACATTGTGTCAGGGCGTAAGACCTCCACGGGTCGCATTTCGACGAGCAAAGCTGTTCTCGAGGAATTGGCGCAAACCTATGAACTACCGCGGCTGATTATTGACTACCGTGAACTCGACAAATTGAAGAGCGTCTACACTGATGCTCTGCCGCAACAGATTGCTGCCGACGGCAGAATTCATTGTCTGCTCAATCAGACCGTCGCGGCCACTGGACGTCTCTCGTCAAGCGATCCGAACCTGCAGAACATTCCTATTCGCAGTGAACTTGGACGCCGCATTCGCCGGGCGTTTGTAGCTGAAGAGGGGCACAAGATCATCTCTGCTGACTATTCACAACTTGAGCTCCGGTTGCTGGCCCACATTACTCAGGATTCGGTGATGCTCGAAGCTTTTCAAAAGGGCGAAGATATTCATGCGCGCACGGCTCGGCTGGTTTTTGGCGCCAAGACCGAGGGCGAGCTGAAGGAGGCGCGCCGCTTTGCCAAAATCGTGAATTTCGCCATTGCTTACGCCATCGAACCCTGGGGATTGTCGCAGCGCGTCGGCATCACACGTCAGGAAGCGCGGAAAGTCATAGACGACTACTACAACACTTATAAAGGAGTGCGGCGCTACATGGAGGAAGTGCCGCTCAAAGCCCGCGAGCATGGTTACGTTCGCTCGATCTATGGTCGGATCCGGCCGCTGCCGGGGATCAACGATCGCAACGCCAACATTCGGCGCGCGGCGGAGCGCGAGGCCATCAATATGCCAATTCAGGGTACAGCGAGCGACATCGTCAAGATCGCGATGCTCCATGTTGACGAGGAGTTTCGCAGGGTTGGTCTCGATGCTCAGATGTTAATGCAGGTGCATGACGAGCTGCTGGTCGAAGCGCCTCGAGAACAGGCGGAACAGGTGAAGAAAATTCTCAAGCGGGAGATGGAATCAGCGGTCACGCTCGACGTTCCGTTGGTAGTGGACGTCGGCGTCGGGGAAAACTGGATGGACGCCAAACCTTAGCTTGCCAATGGATCCTCGACTATAATGCCGCGTGGCTCGTACCCCATTGAATCCTCTCTAAAATAGCGGCAGGAAATGACCAAAAGAGAAGCAGAGAAGCCTTCTGAGGCCCACCGTCCGGAGAAGGACTCGACATCGAGCGGAGTCGAGGCGAGGACTATTGTCGGCGGGGACCAGCCCCAGAACGGAAAGACGTTTTCCACAGCCGCTAGTCAGAAGCAGCAGACTCGTGAGCAGAGGCCCGAACTGTCCTATCGTCGCGTGAAGGGAGAGGCGGAACGGCGGTTCGCCCCCGACGTTATTCGGGCCCGCGCTCGTGAGATTGCTCCCACAATTACACCTCTGGTTATTGGGTTCACTCTCTTACTCGGGCTGATCTTCTTACTTGGATACCTGAGTATGCGTCGCATGGACCAACTTAGCTTCACGGTAGCCGATCTCGAGCGCACGCACGCAGCCCGTCTGCGCCTGCTCCTGGAACTCCGCCTTGCTGCAACAAAACTGGATAACGAAGCCCGGGCTCGCGGAGAAGCAGAGGCAAGAAGGGGACTGAAGCCGCCGTTCGACTTTCGCCTGAGCGCGGCCCGCAGCGAACTAAACAGGTTGCTCCATGAATTGGAAAGGCCGCCGCTACTCGACGATCCATCCTGGAGTAAATTCCGTACCGATCTCCAGTCGTATGTAGAAGTGACACAAGATGCGCGCCGCTATTCATTGGAAGGCTTCTCAAAGTTTTCCGCGGTCAATGATGAGCTTAGTGGACTGCTAACGGCCTCAGGGCAGGAACAGGAACAGATCATTGAACAAAGTGAACTGCTGGAACGAGAGGCGGCACGCTCCATTCGCTTCTGGAGGTTAATGGCTCTACTGGTAGGCGCCGTTGTGGCTGTGGGCACGATGTGGGAAGTGCAGCGCCGCTTTACTCAAATGCGTATCAGTATGTCTGAGGCCCGCCGCGAACGGGTATTTACCAACCAGCTTCTCGAAGGAATGGTCAGTGCTGTGGCAGCAATCGATCAGGATGATCGGATTCGTAGCGCCAACGCCGCGTTTTTTCAGATCTTTCCGGGAGCTAGCATCGGCGCCTCGTTACATGAGAAGTTTGCTCCTGACGATGCGATGAAGATGCTTGCGGCCGCAACGGCTTCGCGGGTGGACACGGCAACCTACCATGGCCGGTGGGTATATAGGGCTGGTGACAACGGAGTTGAAAAGACGCTTGATGTCTATTCCTCGCCGTTGTCTATCGATAGCGAGCATGGCCAGGTCTTGATGTTGGTTGACGCCACTGAAGCCGCTGAAGCAGAACGCGGCCTAAGGAGGACAGAGTCGCTTGCGGCGGTTGGACGGGCGACAACACAAGTGGCCCATGAAATACGAAATCCACTGGGCAGCATTCGCCTGGGTGTGTCTATGCTGCGCGACAATATTGTCGACCCCGACGCACTGCAGACCATTGAATTGGTCGAACGCGGCATCAAGCATCTGAACAAACTGGTCGTCGATGTCACTCAGTTTTCACGCCAGAAGGCCCTGGATCGTTCCGACGTAGAGCTACACGAACTGATTGACCGCAGTCTGGATCTGGTGGCGGATCGAATCAAAGAGAAGCGTACTCCTGTTGAGAAGAACTTTAAGCATCAAAGATTAGTGGGCCGCTGGGACGCTGACCAGCTGCGGCAGGTCTTCGTTAACCTGATCGCAAATGCCATTGATGCGAGCGCGGAAAGTTCGGCAATAACCATTGCTACGCTTACCCACAATCCCAACGGAGTCAATGGCGGGGCAAAAACGTTTGCACAGGTGATAATTGCGGATAAAGGCAAGGGTATTGATGAGCCGGACCTGGAGCGCATTTTTGAACCGTTCTTCTCCACCAAGAAACGCGGTACGGGACTCGGGCTGGCCATCGTCAAGCAGATAGTGGAGCAACACGGCGGCACCATTAAGGTTCAGAGCGAACCAGGCAGAGGCACGCGGTTCATAATTGATCTGCCGTTATGAAAGAATCCGAGGTCAGAGCCAATGGTCCGTAGTCAGTGGTCCGTGGTCAGTTGTCCGTCCGTGGTCAGTAGTCAGGCAAGTCAGATTATCTTCAGGTGAGGAAGGGATGCTTGCACCCGCCTGTCGGATAGCTATTCAAGCTAGAAGAGGAATCCAACTCAGCGAATATTAATCTCTAATCGTATTAAACGCTTTTTCCGCTGCCTCCACTGTCATATCAATTATCTTCTCTGTATGAGCGGCACTCACGAATGCCGCTTCGAATTGAGAAGGCGCAAGATAGACTCCTTCATCGAGGATTGCATGAAAGAATCTCGCATACTGTTCCCGGTCGCAGTTATTTGCTGTGGTCCAATCCGTCACGGGTTCAGCAGCGAAAAAGGTGGTCCACATTGAGCCCACTCTGTTGGTGCTAGTTTTGATTCTGGCAGTCTTGGCTGCAGCAGAAAAGCCAGCGCATAGCCTGGCAGACGAGCGTTCGAGATTCTCGTACACCAAACTATCCCGCAGTCGCCGTAGCGTTACGATCCCGGCAGCCATTGCCAGAGGATTTCCGGAAAGTGTGCCAGCTTGATATACGGGTCCTGCGGGTGCGATATTTCGCATCAATTCGCGGCTGCCACCGTATGCGCCGACAGGCAGGCCGCCCCCAATAATCTTTCCTAGGGTAGTTATGTCGGGTGTAACACCAAAGAGTTGTTGAGCGCCGCCACGAGCGACGCGAAAGCCAGTCATGACTTCATCGAAAATCAACAGTGCCCCATGGCGGTTCGTTATTTCCCTCACAGCTTGCAGATAACCCTCGCGAGGGGGGACACAGCCCATGTTGCCGACAACTGGCTCTATGATCACTGCAGCAATGTCAGGATGCCTTTTGAAAATCTCTCCGACTGATTCCGGATCATTAAACGGAGCGGTCAGCGTGTTTTGAGCGAGGGAGGTCGGAACTCCGGGGCTATCCGGCAGGCCAAGAGTAGCAACACCGGAACCTGCCTTCACAAGCAAGCTGTCGGCATGCCCGTGATAGCAACCCGCAAATTTCAGTAGCTTTTCTCGTCCAGTTACGCCACGAGCCAAACGGATGGCCGCCATCGTAGCCTCAGTGCCACTGTTAACCAAACGCACCATTTCGATTGACGGTACCGCATCAATGATCTCTTCTGCGAGCTGGATCTCAAGTTCATTTGGCGCCCCATAGCTGGTTCCTCGGCCAGCAGCTTCCTGAATTGCTTTGGTTACCTCGGGGTCGGCATGGCCGAGAAGCATCGGCCCCCAGGAGCCTACGTAGTCGATGTAGGTCCGGCCATCAACATCTGTCATTGTGGCGCCACTAGCGCTCTCTATGAAAAGTGGCGTGCCGCCGACTCCCTTAAACGCTCGTACAGGAGAATTGACCCCTCCGGGCATCAGTTCAACGGCCCGAGCGAATAGTTTTTCAGAACTTTGGTATTGGGGTCTTGATGGAGAACTCATTGTCGTAAGAGGATAGCAACAGGATATGAGTTCAGCTAGTCAAGCCAGCAGTTATGGGTGAGATGGGGGGCCGCCTTCTCAGTTGAGTTTAGTTTCGTGACTTGATTACTAATCAAACTGGCGGGTGCAAGCAGCCCTTTCTTTCTGACTCTGAGATTATCTGACTTGAGCTGCTGTTACTTTAGCTTGAAAGGCTACCAGACTGGGCGGGTGCAGGCTTAAATCCTTTCAACACCTTCCTTCGGTTCTACCGTGATGCTGCGGAAGGTGGAAAGACGCACCAAGCCGGGCGCAGCGGCCTTTGGTTTGGTGACAAACTTGCGCTGCGTGTAATGCACTACCACCTTCGCGTCCTTATTCGCCTGACTGAACTTGCCAGCCAGTTGTGCAGCCTCCACCAGAGTGCGCCATGGTATCTCCTTGCGACCAGGATTGCGTACGATCACGTGTGAACCTGGGTAATCACCGGCGTGCAGCCAGAGATCGTTCCCACGCGCCAAATGAAAAGTGAGACGGTCGTTATCGCGCGCGCGCCGACCCACCTGTATTTCGTAGCCATCCGACGAACGATAACGACGAACACCAGGAAGTGCTTCTTTTTGTCGCGACTGACGACCACTAACCGGCCGTTTGATCGGGGCAATTGCGGCAAGTGCAGCCACAGCTGTCTCATCTCCAGACTGGATCGCTTTGTCAACTTTAACCTGCTCCTCCTTAAACTGAAGCAATTCGCGGTCTAACTCCCTTAACCTTGCGTGGATCTGTTCTGCCGCCCGTTTTGATTTCGTGTAGCGGGCAAAGTATCGAGCGGCCTCTTCTTGCAGAGACGACTTCTCATCAACTTCGATCTCAATGATCGGCTCAGATTCAGCATAGTAGTCTTTAAGACGGACTCGATTACCCTGTCGCTCAGCACTCGCAATGTTGGCGAGTAGCAGATCGCCAAGACGCTTGTGTTCGCTCGGCTTCCCGTGCGCAGCGAGATCGCGCTCCAGCTTCTCGCGTAACCTGACACGTTGGCGGATTTGCCTGCGCAGGTGGTCTGTAAGCGTTTTGGCCTGTGCTCGAAAACGTTCTTTGACTTCAAGTTGGGTGTAGTAATTATCTGCGGCTGCGGAAATCGTAGGAAAACCATCCTGCTTGAGTGGCAGCTCCTCAGTAGGTTTTGCCGCTCTCGAGGTGGGAGGATGATAAAAATTTCCTTCTCGCTGACCGTCTGGCAAATCCTCAGAAGGACAAGCCTGCAGTGAACGAAGAACGTGCGTCACTCTCCCTTCAGAATCCAGAATGAACAGGTTAGCTGAGCGTCCAGTGAGCTGGATGACTAGAGTCTGCAGGTGAGTCTCACCAGTTACATCGTAGCTTTGAAAAGAGAGCCGAACTATGCGATCCCCCGGGTCCTTGGTTATTGACACGAGCTTGCCGCGGCCGAGCGCGGCGACTAATGCCTGTGCGAAACGGCTTAAGGGAAGCGATTGCTTCTCGAGTACTTTTGCTCCCCTAATGATCAGGTGAAGTCGTGGTCGTTTCGGATCGACGTTAATGAGAAGATATGGGCCTTTACGCAGACCGAAATCTATAGCGAGCGAAAGTGGTGTGAGTTGAAAGACTTTGCCGGCAGAACGACCCTTCAAGGTGTCGCCGATTTCCCTGACGATCGCTTTTATCGTGTCGTCGTGCAATGGCGATCACAGCCGGCTTTAGGTCTGTTCCTCAAAGTAAAAGCCCCGCCCTTCGCGACGGAGCAGGGAAGCGAAATATCCTTTAGAACCGGCCAAACTTAGTGACGAAGCTCTATGCGCGGACGACTGCGGTGCCTGTGAATCGATCGTGAGCCGGTCGTCTTTCGGAATCAGCGACGGCATAGATGAGCGCTATTCCGACGGAAAGCAATGAGGCCAGGTAAAGCAGCGCGCGGCCGGCGGATTGGTTACCCGTAGGAATCAAGCCGGTGCGAGCATCAATTACCCGCAGCGACAGCAGTTTCATGCCGGCCGTGCGTCCAGTCAGGGCTGTGGCGATTGTCAGGTACAAGAAGCCAACTAATAGAACTACGAAAATATACATCCCTATAACCATTGGAGCGCGCCAGTTGGCTGTTAATAAGTATAGGGCTCCGACAAACGGTGACGCGAAAGAACCTATTACTACCAAATCGACGAAAGCACTGAGAATGCGGCGAAACCCCGAGGCTTTCTGCCTTGAAGAGTTCTGAAATGGAACCGTCTGGGCAATCGAATCCAGATAGTTAAGGGCGGGATGGTTGAGATCGTCGCCAATGAGTCGTTTCGGACGTACGGGTTGTTCCCGCTTTTCGGGCTCGTTAGCGATGACAGCGGGAGCCACCCGCTTTTCAAGCTCCTTAGCGATTACAGCAGGAACCACCCGCTTTTCAGGCTCCTTGGCGATGGCAGCAGGAACCACAATAAGATTATGCGGTTTTTCCGTCGTTGATCTCTGCTCAAGCGGTGCAGCTTCCGTTTCCTCAGCAGCGGGGACAGGTACTTCTTCCGGGATCACCTCTGCCGCTGGGACGGCCTGACCCCGTGGTACGACCTCGCGGGCGCTTGGGACCGTCGCCTTTGGATTATTACTGGTGGCTGGTATCGTTTTAGCTTCTGCTGTTTTATGGGCGCGGTCGATGCGTCGCAGTGCAGCAGCGACAATCGGATTCAACTCCGGCGTCTCGGGCGACTCTAACAGTGCCAACTGCGGCGCTCGCTTTGAACCATTCCTTCTCTCTTTAAGCCTGGACTTCTTCTTTGCGAGAGCAGCTTCGCGGGTTCGTTGCTCCTGAATTTGGCGCACTCGGTCGCTTAACTCTTTGCGCCATTGAGGCACAGTACTCTTCGTTGCTGCTGGAAACTGAATCAAGCTGGACCACTCTTTGAGAGCCTCTTCACTGGAATTTTCCAGAGCAAGCTCTTGGAGCTCGGTTGTTTCGGAGAGCTGATTTTCTAAAGGATACGAGTGGATTTCTGACTTCGCGGCATCGTTTACGGCTCCGGTCTGACACTCAGTACATTTCGCCGAACTGCCGTCATAGGTCGCACCGCACGAGGGACATCGCATAGCAAAAGTGCCTCCGACGGAGATCACCTGATATACAAGTTGCGAACGGGATCAAACAACCAAAAGGCGCGCTGGCAGCGCAATCTTCGGGATACTATCAGGGATTACTTTAAGTGGTCAATTAGAAAATGTACAAGGAATTGAACTTGCCGGGGTGACAGCCTGTCTCACTCTTTGTAAGAACAAGCTGTGGATAACTAATCCTTGTTTTTCACGGTTGTCGCAGGCAAGGATTTTGCCCAAACCCTCTTCTAAGAGTTCGGCGGCGGCGCGTGTCTAAGAAGGTTTCTTCTTAAAGAGGAGTGCGGCCGGCGAAACCGGCGTCCACATCATGCCACCATTCCAAATGGTCGCCTTCACCCATCTGCCAGCACAGCAGCACCACGCGTCCATCGCGAAGAGATGGAAAGTCAACTAGTCCGCGTTCGAAATCCTTCAGCTGAACACCTAAAGCTTCCAGCTCACCCGTGGTAGCCACCAATTGCATTATGAGCACCGCATAAGTGCTACCGTCAGCCAGACCTCCTCCCCCCTCTTCCGCTGCCTGGGCCGCGAGTTTGGCATCTTCTTTATAGGAGAAGACTTTTCGGTGGGCCCGCTGAATTCTGCGCAGGAGCTTACGTACCTCCGGCAGCAGCGCGTTAGCCTCTTCCACGGTGAAAACCTTCATAAGTATCAGACGTTTATTCGCAGCGACGCGGAATCACTGGCCAGCTACTGTTCGTCTGTGACGCGGATAAATTCGCTCTGTGCCTCAAACTGCGCTGTTTCCTCCTCGAGCGAGGATTCAATTACAACCCGCATCGCCGATTCAAACACTTCGGGAGGCCCGCCCGGCGAAATCTGAATGTCTTCGCCCAAATATTGTGATGGTAGCGGTTCGTGCAAGTCACGCTCATCATAGCGCTGGCCATGCGAGACTTCCTTGCGTACCTTTTCCGCTATTTCACCCAAATCGATGAAGAAATCTGCTACGTCGATCAGTTTCGGAGCAGTGTTGGAACGAAAGCCTGCCACTTCCACTCGACAACCCTTGTACGCAACAGCATTCACTGCATAGACAAAGTCTTCGTCACCCGAAACCAATACAGCGGTATCGTAGCGGCCGGCCAGCGAGAGCATATCGACAGCGATTTCCACGTCGAGGTTGGCTTTTCGAGTGCCGTCATAGAAAGTCTTCAACTCTTTCTGCACTACGCGAAAACCATTGCGCCTCATCCACAAGAGAAAACCCTGTTGTCGTTCTGCCCCTATGTCAACGCCGGTATAGAAGAAGGCTCTCAACAGTCGTCCGTCACCGAGTAACACGCGGAGCAGTTTATTGTAATCAATGTCGATATTGTGAAAGCGGGCCGCATGGAAAAGGTTGTTCCCATCTATGAATACTGCGACTCGTCCACGATGCCCCAGTTGCCAGGAAATATTGTTTGTGGGATCGAAGTTATTCATGGAAACCGCACTCCAAATATGTTTGTTTTATTCGTTTCCTAGGATGCTTTTTTGTTGCTCATTGGTCAAGTTTGAAGCGATGTAGGGAGCTACCTAAAAAGATCCGTCTATTAAACGGGAACAATGATCTCGCTATTCACTGCATCGATGTACACAGTCTGAATCGGAGCTTGAAGGAGCTTGATCTCATACGCCAAACGCACTTCGAGCGAATTGCCGGCCTTGGCTAGTGTTACATATACGACGAGTTCCGGAGCCCCAGATTGTGTGGTGCTGGAAGGTCTAAACGTTTGTTGCATACCGCTCTGGTCGGTGTAAGTTATACCATTGGACTGAACGAGCTTTAGAGCATCTTCGGCTGTTATCTGCGGCGTAACGTTGGCGAGCGAAGCTTGCAGCCGCTCTGCATCGGGAAGACAACTGCTGGAAAGGTTAACGAGCCTGCGCTCGGAATTGAAGCGGATCTGTAACTTGCCATAACGACCGCGCAGCGGGTAACGGAACGGGCGTTGCTCGTAGTCGGCTAGTTTAATCCCATCTGGTTGGTCGGTGCGTTGAATCAACGAGAGCTGAGTGGGGTTCGCGCCAATTAGGCTGCGCCAATCTCTCAGGAAACGCCGAAGCGATTCCCTGACTTCCTCCTCGTTCATCGTTGGTCCAGCTCCAACTTTTGGAAGGTACACGGCAGTCTGGTTTTGCGGCAGTCTTTCGATGGTCGCTGTAACGGGCTGAAGGCTGATTTGTGACTGGGCAGTAACGGTTGTCCGAAGTAGCTGATTCGCTGCGACAAGAGCGGCTTCGTGACGTTGGCTGTCTTCCGCAAATAGCAGGGGATATGGCTGCGGGTTTACCCGTGGACCAGCAACCTCAGTTGGCTGCAAAGCCGCACAGGCACTGGCGGCGAATGTAGCCGCAAGAAGCAGGAGCGCCAACAGTACATTTTTGCCCCGCAGGTCCACTATAAATCGTCCGGTTTGCACAAAGGCAGCTAAAATGAAGTTTGCCCGACGCGTGGGTATAATTCAAATTCTTGGAGGACCTGTTGCCTAAAGATAACGAAAGCATTCCACTGTTCGAAGATGGCCCAGTAGGACCTTCGGAGCCTCCTGGCTATGCGCCGGGCGAAATGGTGCGCTGCGAGACCTGTTTGCGCGCCAATCCTCCGACCCGAGTGAACTGCCTTTACTGCGGCGCAGTTCTGCCGGTTAACGAAAACTACCTTCATCTCCAACAGCCAACTCTCCGGCCGCTGGAAAAATGGGAACAAGGGTACAACATCATATTGAAGCCGGTTGCAGCAGAGACCTTGCCCGGGAACACTCTGACTGAGGCAGCAAAACTGCTGAAGTCCAGCTCCGAAAGTCTATCGCGATTGGTTTCTTTTCAAATGGCCATGCCGCTTTGTCGAGCCGCTTCATTCGACGAGGCTTCGTTGATTCAACGGCGTCTGCAAGACCTCCAGCTCGAGACGCACATCGTGACGGATAAGGAATTGGAAATGGAGAAGCCGGTAATCCGAATCCGCGCTGCCCAGATCGGCGACTCGGGGATGATGCTTACTCAGGCAGGAGGGTCAAAAGGTTTATGGTTGCCGTGGGACGACATACGGCTGTTGGCTAGTGGGCAACTGGTAATGAAAGAGGTTGAGACGAGAGACCAAAAGAAGGCTCGAGGGGAAGGACAGCTTTTGGAAGCGACCGAAACGTTTACGGATGAGGCTGCAATTGACATTTACGGAAGCGACACGGAAAGTTATCGAATCGCAGCAAACAATTTCGACTTCTCCTGTTTGGGAGAGCAGAAAGGATTGCTGGCCAGCAACAATTTTCTGACACTGATCAACCTCCTCAGGGCGCGGGCGCCACATGCCGTCTACGATGACTCGTACAAGTTGGTCAGACAAGTACTTGAAGTAGCTTGGCCCTCAGAACAGCAGACGATGTCGCGCGGCTGGCGTCGCGAGTTTCCTGGCAAATACAGTATTGGATCCGTGACGGCAGCTAGCAATGAGGTTCAGTTTACCCGTTACACGCGACTGCTCTACCATCTAAAGCCAGGTGAAGAGAGAACGGTCACTCAATGCGATGAAGAAAACTAAAGCCTTGCCGTTTCGGGGATCGCCAAAAGCGGACGGAGCCCTCCAGCGCCAGGATGTCAAACCGCTACCGGTGAAGGCTGGCAGCGATCAGATCTATGGACTAATTCCTGTATTGGAAGCTCTTCGAGCCGGCCGACGGCAGTTGGAACAGATCACTGTGGCGGAGGGCGCCCGGCATGAGCGTATGCGAGAATTGCTAGAGAAGGCGAGGCAGGCTCGCGTTCCTGTCCATCGTGTCCCGAGAAGTGTTCTCGCTCGAAGTGCGGGATCGGCGCATACGCAGGGCGTTGTAGCTCGAATCTCCGCCGCCCGCTACCGGGAAGCGGAAGAATTACTGGATCAGGCCGTAGCAAAGATGAGTCAGGGCTCAACTCCTATCATTCTTGCCCTCGACGGTCTGGAGGATCCCCACAATTTCGGCGCAATATTGCGCACTGCCGAGTGCGCTGGCGTTGATGCCGTCTTTGTCCCTGAACGGCGCGCGGTCGGATTGACGGAGACTGTTGCCAAAGCCGCCGCGGGCGCCGTTGAGTACATGGCTGTAGCGAGGGTTCCGAACTTCGTCCGTTTGATAGAGCAATTGAAAGAACGTAACATCTGGGTGGTGGGAGGCGCCGCCGACGGAGCAGTGAATTACACTGGCTGGGATTGGACGCTGCCGACCGCAGTGTTTCTCGGAAGCGAAGGGGAAGGACTTCATCGGCTGGTGAGGGAACGCTGCGATGCCTTATTGCGTATTCCTGTTGTCGGACATCTAGACTCACTGAATGTGTCGGTGGCTGCGGGCGTCTTTCTCTATGAGGCGTTGCGCCAACGATCGTAGTTGCCTGGAAAGCTAGAACCGCCGTCGATCGTTAACAACCGGAGGTAAAAGATGTTCTGTCCAAAATGTGCCAGCCAGAACCTGGAGGGTGCGAGCTTCTGCCGAGTGTGTGGTGCCAACATCAGCCTGGTCCCCCAGGCCCTGAACGGCCAACTTCCTGTAGCGACCGGCGAAACCGATGCCGGCTGCGGTGTAGGCGTGCGCCGCCGTCGTGGCAAGGAGCCGACCATAGATCAAGCGGTCCGGCATGTCTTTATGGGGATCGCTTTTCTATTGGTGGCCGTTGCGCTCTCATTTTCAATCGGGAGGGGTTGGTGGTTCTGGATGTTGATACCGGCCTTCTCAATGATGGGGACTGGTGTGGCGCAATATATTCGGTTCCGCGAGCAGGAAAAGCGAGGCTTCCGCACCAGCCCGTTCCAAGCGGCGATTCAGCCGCCGCCCCGTGTCAGTGCCCTTCCTGAACGTAATACTGGCGAACTTGTGCAGCCGCCCAGCGTTACCGAGGGCACAACCCGCCATCTCGGATCCGAAGCCCGCACGCGGCATCTGGATGCTTCCAGCGATTACCAAAGGTAGCCGAGTGGCGCAATCTCACCATGGATGATTCATGCCGGTCGGTGAATATTCCGTGGCTCGTATAGTCGCCACAGCTTAGTTAATGGATTCCAAGAAAGCGCGCATCTGTGTTCCGGTTTGCGAGCGAAGCATTGCGCAAACCCAGATGGCGGTTGATAGAGCGGCAAGCGTCGGCGATTTTATTGAATTACGATTAGACTGCCTTGCTCCGTCTGAGCTTGACGGCAACTTGGACAGCATCGAACGGCTGCTTGCAAGCGGAGGCCATTTCGTCATTACTTTTCGACCAACGGAACAGGGCGGGCTTCGTGAGTTGGATGTTTCGTCTCGGGTAAGATTCTGGCTGTTGAATTCTCATTCGAAGGCTGAGTTTCTCGATCTCGAACTTGATCTCTGCACAAATCCGGCATTGTTCAATTGGAGCGAATTACCTGACTGGAAGCGGGTGATATGCTCTCATCACGACTTCGTCCGGGTGCCTCACGATCTGCAGGATATCTATCAGCAAATGACCGCAACGCCGGCGCATGTCTTGAAAATCGCTGTGCGGGCAGATGACGTCGTTGACTGCCTACCACTTTTCAGCTTGCTTGAGCGTGCGCGTTCCGAAGGTCGGGAGATGATTGCCATTGCGATGGGCAACGCCGGTTTATTGACGCGCATTCTCGGTCCAACGCGCGGTGCGTTCTTAACGTATGGTGCTCTCGATGGTCTTCATGCTACAGCCCCAGGTCAGGTTACAGCACGCGAACTCAGGCAGACCTATCGTTTAGATACCCTCAATCGAGAAACTAACGTTACCGGCCTGGTTGGGCTTCCAGTTTCACATTCTGTTTCACCGCATATGCATAATGCAGCATTTGCAACAACAGGTTTTGATGGTGTGTACGTTCCTCTGGAGGTCCATGATCTGGGTGCGTTCTTTCGACGGATGGTTAACCTTCGAACGCGGGAACTCGACTGGAACTTGCGCGGCCTCAGTATTACTTCACCATACAAAAGGGCTGTCATGAGTTATCTTGATTCGATTGAGCCAGTTGCGGCAGAAATTGGAGCAGTCAACACCGTTCTGATTGACAGTGGTGGATTGCGAGGCTTCAATTTTGATGCAGACGCACTCGCTCACTCGCTTGCTGAGCGATTAGGCGAGCTGCGGGCATTGAGTTGTGCGGTAATTGGAACTGGCGGCATGGCCCACGCAGCGGTTTATGCGCTTACCAAACAGGAGGCCAAAGTTACGGTCTACGCCAGGGATGTCGTCAAAGCGCGCGCGCTGGCCAAGAAATTTGACAGCGCCTGGGCGCGCCTTGAATCGGCAGATTTCGGCAACTTCGATGTAGTAATAAATGGGACGCCGCTCGGAACAACCGGTCCATTGCAGGAAGTGACTCCGGCTACGGCAGCGCAGCTCGATGGTGCCCGTTTGGCTTACGATCTGGTTTACAATCCTTGCGAGACGCGTTTTATTCGCGAGGCCGAAGCTGCTGGATGCCAAACGCTGGGTGGTTTGTCCATGCTGATTTATCAGGCTTGTGCGCAATTTCTCCTCTGGACGGGAAGGGAGCCACCCGTGGTAGCAATGCAGGCTGCGGCTCTTGATGCTCTTAGGATGGAATAGCGAATGGAGATTGCGAATTGCGGATTGCGAATTGCGAATTGCGAATTGCGAATTGCGAATTGCGAATTGCGAATTGCGGATTGCGAATTGCGGAGGTTGCATGA
>DATEUF010000154.1:0-5952 GCA_035283325.1 Pyrinomonadaceae bacterium
TGGCGTCGTGGTTGGATCGGCAGTGCTGAGCATAAGAAAAGAATGCGCGAGCGCTGATAGCTAATCACTCAAGCGGAAACTTACGCCAGCCCGATAACATTCAAGCCGCAAGCAACAACTCAAGTCAGATAATCTCTAGGTCAGGAAGGGTTGCTTGCACCCGCTGATCTCGACACTTGAATGGCTATGTATCAGCGGGTGCAAGCAACCCTTCCTTACCTGAAAATCTGCTGGCAGGCTCAGTATCTTTGAACAGCCTTATGATGACAAATTGCGCACTTGCAATTACATTGGGCCGGCATCGTCAGGTGCGCGCCGCTGTTTGTTGCCATCATCGGGCGAGGGTGGTTCTTTGGACCGGCGCCCGCTCTCGTTATCAGAGACGCTTTCATTCTCCTCAAGATCACTTACGGTGTCCTTGCTTGTAGCTTCCGATTGCCGTCTCTTCAATTCGGATTTTTTGCTTTCTTGAATATTGCCCGATTTTTCTTCCATGATCGTTCTCCTCTTCAGGCAAGCCAGCCGGCAGTCACCATCACGCCTGTGAGGACAGCCGCATAGATGCCGGCAACAATATCATCGGCCATAATCCCCAACCCACCTTCCAGCGACTCGAGCCTACGCGCCGGGTAGGGCTTAACGATGTCGAAGAGCCGGAAAAGAAAAAAAGCCATCACTATCGTCCAAGCGGAGTGGAGTTCCATCGGTACTACAGCAAGGGCAACCATCTGGCCAGCCACTTCGTCAATAACTACCTTTCCCGGGTCCTTTTTGCCGGAGAGTTTTTCTGCGCGCGTAGCGGCCCATATGCCCGCCATTGCAACAATAAGTATTGCAAGCAATTCCAGTGTAATTATGGCGTAGTAGACCTGGAGAAGGTCCAGATGTTTTTGGTCAGCCAGAGAGGAAAAGGTCTTGAAGAAGAAACTTCTTAAGGTTAGAGAGAGGCCGATTCCTAGCAACGACCCGAGTGTGCCGGGGGCAACTGGAAGATAACCCACGCCGCAGGTGGCGATCGCCAAGGCCAGAAAATCCGCTGCAGTGCGCGGCCTCCTGGACAATGGCAGCGCTTCTTTCGCCACATCGACTGGCGGATTTAGTTCGTCGCTGGATTCTTTGATCGCCATCGGCAGTAGTGCTCTCTTGGAGGACAACACGTCAGATACGAGGCGTTCAACTCCTTGGAGTGCGGGGACTTGTCACCGCTCTTGAGCCAGCATTCCTGACATTGGAAAGCGGTGACAAGTCCCCGCACTCCAAGGAGTTGACGCTTACGGTTCTGGAAGAATTCTTCCCAGAAGATCGTATTCATGGGCTTCGGTAATCAAGACATTAACGAAGTCTCCGGGTTCTGGCGAGAGGCCCTCAGGAGCATCGTTAATCAGCACGCAGCCATCGATGTCGGGAGCCTGTGTTTCCATGCGGCCCTGCCAGAGCAGCTCACTCTCCTTCGATTCACCCTCAAACAGCACACGTACCGTTTCGCCAACTCGCTTCTTATTCCGCCGGCGTGAAATGCGCGCCTGTTCTCGCATCAACCGCGCGCGACGCTGCTTCGCAATCTGCGGCCCGACCTTACAAGGCAATTCATGCGCAATAGTGCCTTCCTCATCTGAATACGTGAAAACACCGACCCGATCAAACTCCACATCGCGAACAAATTTCGCCAACTTCTCAAAATCTTCATCCGTTTCTCCGGGAAATCCAGTGATGAACGTGGTACGTACCGCAATACCCGGCACACGCCGCCGCACACGCTCGATCAACTGCTCAAGGCTTTTGCGATTGCCACCTCTCTTCATTAACCGCAGTATGCTCTGCGAGGCGTGTTGCAGCGGCATGTCCAGATATTTTACAGCCTTCGATTCTTCTGCCAGCACATCAAGAAACACATCGCTAATGTGCGTGGGGTAGGCATACATCACTCGTACCCACTCGATTCCCTCGAGATGAGAAAGCTCGCGCAGAAGCTGAGCAAGCGCGTCTTGTTTACCCAGATCTTCCCCGTAACGTGAAGAGTCTTGGGCCACAAGTATTAGCTCCTTCACACCCTCCTCGGCGAGCTGTTGCGCCTCAGCCATGACCGACCCAAATCGCCGGCTCCGAAAGTGACCTCGCATCTGCGGGATAAAGCAGAAAGCACAGGGTCGATCGCAGCCCTCAGCAATCTTGATGTAGGCGTAATGAGCAGGAGTAGCCAGTACGCGAGGAGTCGACTCATCATAGAGATAAGTCGCACTCTGATTGCCTATCGGAATAACCGGCAACGAGCGTGACGATGTCTGTGTATTGCAAGCTGTAACAATATCACCAATCTGGTTTGTGCCGATGAATGCGTCAACTTCGGGCAATTCCGTTTTCAACTGCTCGCGGTAGCGTTCCACTAAGCAGCCGGCGACGACCAAACGGCTTGCCTTCCCATTTGTCTTTAGCCGGGCTGCTTCCAGAATGGCTTCTATTGACTCTTGCTTGGCAGATTCGATGAAGCCGCAGGTATTGACAACAATCGTCTCCGCCTCTGTTGCGTCTGACGTAATCTCGTACCCATTTTGCCGCAGGTAGCCGAGCATCACCTCCGTGTCGACGAGATTCTTGGGACAACCTAAACTGATGAAGCCTATTTTCATTAGTAAATAGTAAATAGTAATTAGTGATAAGTAATCCAACCAATCGCGCGGTTGGTGGAATTTCTCGAGTTTTCACGACCGGCGAGGTGGAACTGATCTGTTCCGCTAGCTGCTATTTGCCACCTGTATCTGCTTGAGTGCTTCATTGATCTCCTTCACTTCCGCTGGCGAAAGTCGTTGCCCGCCGAACCTGACACGATTGTATTTCACGGTTATGGCCAGGACGTCTTTGGCACCGATACTCTCCGCAAACTCGGCCGGCGTTTGATCTGGCGAACGGGTTAAGCCGCGTTCCGCCAAGACCTTTAATAAGCGCTCGTAAAACGCCACTGCGGTTCGTTCTCTCTCCTTCCTTCCAGCGTGGAGAAATAGTTCGCGCCAGCCCATTCTCCTGAGCCGTAGCAACCCTACCCATGCAAGAGCTAACAACGTAGCTAACGCCACAATGAACGCAACTACGGGCCAGGAAATACGCCTCAGTGCCTGGAGTGCTGTGCCCAGGAAACGCTGATAGCGAACCAATTCAGTCTGGAGTGAAGCAGCAAGCGTCCGTTGCTCCTGTCGGTCATAACCCACTACGTATTGGAACCACATCAACTCCAGAGCCTCGACATATTTCCCAAGCTGAGCCGCAAAACCCCTGGCTTGCGGCTCGGCCCGGCCGGCCGCAGGCGTTGGATCGAATAACACCCAGGAATTCGTCTCCGGGAAATAGACCTCAACCCAGGAGTGTGCATCGCTCTGTCTTACGGTATAAGCGCCTGCCGCCTCGTTGTATTGTCCGGGCAGAAAACCATTAACAACGCGAGTAGCAATGCCCTGGGTGCGCAGCATTACCGCCATTGCAGTAGCGAAGTATTCGCAATGACCAGCGCGGACATTGAACAAAAAATCGGCCAGAGGATCAGGGCCGGAAGCCTTCATAGAGAGCGAATAGTCGTAATTATTCTGTAGCTCGAGTTCGACGGTCTTCGCCGCGTCGTAGCGGTTTCGGGCACGGCCACGTGTGATCATTTCCGCCGCCAGTTCCCGGATTTGCGGATCGAGTGTTTCGGGAAGCTGGAGATAACGGAAGGATGGCGCCGAGTAAGCCCGAGTGTCCCGGCGCAAGAAGTTCACGTCCGGCTCGGAGATGTCGGAAAACGCTTTGTAGATCACCCGTTCAAAATCATGGTGGCGAGACTGTAATGAACCCTCCGCGTCGACTCTTATGAAAGGAAAGTCTCCCTGAACGGCCACGGCACGAGCCGCGGCGAAGAGTACAGGGGAATCCAGAGGCTCCAGGAAAACTGTCTGCGTCGTCAATCGCTGCAACGCCTCCGTGGTGCCCAGTTGGAAGAAGCCGCGATCACTGTTCTTCTGCTCCAGCCGCCGAGCCGCCATCGACTTCTTCCATGTAGTTCCCGTGAATTCATCCAATGCGACTCCACGCCATCTCAGTTCTCTTGCAGCGCGCACATCAGAATTCTCCAGACGCACACGCATCACAACCTCATCGTTCTGTTTCAACTCGCCGATAGTGCCGAGTGCGACAGTTTCGGAAAATCCAATGAAGTTAGTAAGACCGGAACCACCTCGAACGATGACAGCAGAGCCGGTGCGGGGGGCGACCAGAAACAGTGGCAGCGCGAGGATAAAGATCAGAACAAGAAGCGAGAAAGCAACCAGTGGCAGGCGTCTCGACTCCAGATTGCTTCTCGGAGTTTTATGGGCCAGCCGTTTAAAGATGCGTGAGTCAGGAGGCACCAAAAGACGTGTTTCGACCGGTTTAATTCCGCGCCGCGACTTGCGAATCTCAAAGGCAATGACGGTTGAGAGAGCAGAAAGCAGATAGAGCGAAAGACCGCCAAGAAAAACGGGGCTGAAGCTCAAACCGGCGGCCAACAAAATTTCAAAGAATGAGATCAACAGGAGAAAGACCCAATCACGATCACTCTTGATCTGGAGCAGCTTGATCACGGAAAGGAAAACAATCAGGTGAGCGAGGGCAGCGACGCCGATCCTGCCGTCAGCCTGTCCGGTGGCCTTCTGATATTGCCAGTCAATAAAGAAAAGTGGAATCGCAGTGAGCACCAAAACCAGCCCAAGACGCTCCGACAGTTGCCATTTTCGACCTTCGATCTTCCAGGCAATAATCATCAAAATGCCAAACAGCAACCCCAGGCCCGGGTGAAGTCCACCGGCGGTTACCAGGGCCAGGGCGGCGATGCCAATCGTGGCGTAAGAAGATGCTCGGAAATAGGTGTCGAAACTCATCGCTACATCCACAGATTACCCAGATTACACGGAAAACACACAATAACCAAAACTCACTTGCCTGCCGATCATTGAGCCCGATTCGGCATGATCCACTCTCAACCAATTGCAAGTAGGGAAGGGTGCAAGGCAGGCTTCGGGACAGGCAAGAGGCCACTCTCAAACAATTGCAAGTAGGGAAGGGGGCAAGGCAGGCTTCGGGATAGGAAAGAGGCCAGTTTCAGTCTGCCGCCGCCCCCGCTCAACTTTGAATATCATTCAACATTGATTTGACCACTCAACCCTGTTAACCTCAGCCACTCAGAAAGGAGCTTCCTCACGTGGCTGGCAAGTGGTCCAACCTCAATCTCGCTGGCGCTCTCCATTATATTACCGGCAATTTCCTCAACCGGATGCCAGTCTTCACTGATGATCTCTGCTGCAAAGCCTTCATTGAAGTGCTCAAGACACTCAATGAAGAGTGGCCCAGTAAATTGATTGCTTACGTGTTGATGCCGGATCATTTCCATATGATCTCTAACCCGCGCGATGGTCGAATCAAGGAATTTATGCGCGATCTAAAAAGCCGGGCAGCGAAGGCAATTATGCAGACAAAAAGCCTCTTCAGGTTTCCTGAAACGGATGAAGGACATCAGGTCTGGCAAGAAAGCTTTAAAGGGATGGGCTTATGGAGCGCATGGATGATCTGGCAAAAGATCAATTACATCCATGCAAACCCGGTCAAGGCTAGACTAGTCAAATCTGCTAAAAATTATCATTGGTCCAGCTACCGTTCATTCTATTCCCAGGGTGATGAGCCGCTTGCTGTCGATCATGATTGGTGGTGGCCAGAAGATTCAGAGAAGCTGTCAACAGCAATGAAGCAGCAGCTTCTAAGTCAAGAGAAGGCCAAAGGTTGAGTGATTGATTCTATGTTGAATGACATTCAAACTTGAGCGGGGGCGGCGGCAGACTGAAACTTGAGTCTTTCCTATCCCGAAGCCTGCCTTGCCCCCTTCCCAACCTGCATTTGTTTGAGGGCTGCTCTTTCTGGAACCTGCCTTGATGCGTCAATCGTTGAGGTCAAGAG
>DATEUF010000155.1:0-30143 GCA_035283325.1 Pyrinomonadaceae bacterium
GCAGATCGCCGGCGGACTGCTGGTGCCGCAAATCGGACGTATTTTTCGACGTCGCACGACTGTGCTGCTGACGTGTGAAGCGATTAGCGTGCTGATGTTGGCCGTTGTCGGTTTGCTGCCGAACTTTTGGGTGGCGGTGACGCTTTTGATTCTGTGGGGACTGATGTTTTCCGCGACGATGCCGGTGCGGCAGACGTATCTCAACGGTCTGATTCCTTCGGAACAGCGAGCGACGGTTCTATCATTCGATTCGCTGTTTGGCTCGAGCGGCGGCGTCGTGTTTCAACCGTTGCTCGGCCAAGCCGCCGACGTCTGGAGCTATCCGGCCTCTTACATTTTCAGCGCCGCGATCCAGGCACTGGCAGTTCCCTTCACCTGGCTGGCCCGGCATGAAAAAGCATCTTCTGATGAAATCCGGTCGGTGAACGGCGGAAAGCGTCAAACAAAGCTAGCGGCGGTCGCGAGCGCCAAGTAGGTTTTTTACTTGTTCGCGAAGGAGTTGTCGATTTTGAGGTGCGGCAAACGACTATTCAATAGAAGAGACTGGAAGGAGATACAATAATGGTTCGATCATCTTTCCCGTGATTCTTGGAGCGATGCTTTGGGGCGGTCTTTACTTACGGAACGAGCGGCTGCGGAAACTCGTTCCGGTGCAGAACTAAGTCGATGACACGTTGACTGTCTATGGCCGGGCCGTTTTGGGTATGAGTTCGACGAGAATTAGTTGCCACATCAATGCTCCTCGCGCGGCCGTTTATCGCGCGCTGCTTGATCCGCGCATGGTCGCAAAGTGGAAGGTACCCGACGGCATGACCGCTCACTTGCATGCCTTCGACGCGCGCGAAGGCGGCACGTTCCGGATCTCGCTCACGTACGATACCTCAACCGGCATCGGCAAGACTGATCCACACACAGACACGTATCACGGACGCTTTGTAAAGCTTGTGCCGAACGAGCAGGTCGTCGAAGTGGATGAGTTTGAGACTGCCGATCCCGCGCTGCAAGGCGAAATGACGAGCTCGATTACCCTTGCCGACGCAGACGGTGGCACCGATCTCTCTGCCGTTCACGACCGACTGCCGCCCGGCCTTTCTCCCGCTGACAACGAAACTGGTTGGCAAATGGCACTCGCAAAGCTGAAAGCGCTGGTTGAAAGCGGCGAAGGATAATCTCGTCGACAAAATGACTGATGTTCACACCACTGAAGAACCTACACTCGCCGGCGCGCCGGTGCTGACCGAACCGCCGCCACCGCCGCCTCCTCCGGCGACGGTCGTAAAGTCCCGCTACGACCGATCCATCGTCGAAGGGCCTTTGGGTCGCGCCGTGTGGAAGATCGCGTGGCCGACGATGCTGACGAATGCGATCGGTGGTTTGCAGGGCATGGTCGATCACGCTCTGGTTGGCAATCTCGTCGGTTACGAGGCCAATGCTGCGATCGGCGTCGCCTGGCAGATTTTTCTCGTCGTCATCATTTTTATCACTTCGCTTTTCACGGGTATGAGCGTTCTCGTCGCTCGCTTTGTCGGCGCCGGCGAAGAGGAGAGAGTTGACCGCACGGTTTATCAGGCATTTCTCACCGCAGTCTTTATCTCGCTCGGCATCATGGCGCCCGTTGGATATTTCGTTTCGCCGTCATTATTAGATCTCGTCAACGCCGCTCCGAACGTAAAGGCCGAGGCCTTGCCTTTCCTTCGCATCATGTTCGTCTTCAGCAGCGGCATGATGATCTTCTTCATGCTGGGCGGCGCGCTGCGCTCCGCGGGTGACGCGCGAACGCCTTTGATTCTGGGCGTCGTGATGACGGTATTGAATCTCGTGCTGAACATTATCCTGATTCGTGGGCTCGGGCCGATCCCTCGATTCGGCACGGCTGGCGCGGCGATGGGAACGTGCGTTGCTTCGGGCGTGGTGGCGTTGTACGCAATGGTTAAGCTGTGGCGCGGCGGCTGGGTCGTGTCGTTCCCGCGCAGAGGCTTGGGACCGGATTGGAACATCATCCGCGTGCTTTTTCGATTTGGCCTGCCGACCGGCATTCAGGGAATCGCGATGAACATCGGCGGCGTGTTGATGCTGGCCTTCATCGGATCGCTGGCCCAGAGCGCTGCTGCACAAGCGGCGTTTGCCGTGGGATATTCACAACTCTTTTCTTTGGTCACGTGGACTTCGGTTGGGTTGATGGGGGCTGCAGCAGCAGTGGCCGGCCAGAACCTCGGCGCGACACAATCCGAACGCGCCGATAAGGCGGTAGATATCGCCGGAAGCTTTGGTCTCTCCGGCGCGGTGCTGGTGGGATTTTTCTTTCTGTTCTTTCCGCGCGAACTGCTCAACGTCTTCGGAATGGACGAGCCCGCGGTGGTCGAGATTGGCGTCCAGCTTCTGCGCGTGCTCAGCGTCTCCGGTCTCTTCGTCGCGGTCGCGCTCACGTACACCGGTGGACTTCAAGGCACGGGCGACACGAAGAGTCCGCTGTACATTTCGATCATTTCGCAGATCGTCGTCCCCCTCGGAATCTGTAGCGTGATTACTCTGGCCGGCACGCTGGATCCGATCGACGTCTGGATCGCAATTCTGGTGGGTCATGCGACGCGCTGCACTCTGAGCGTGTTGCGCTTCAAGCAGGGAAAGTGGCGCAGCATCGCAGTCGATATTGAACCGGGGCGGGCGCTCGAAACGAAATAAGCATTCAATTCTTCGCTCTTCGATAAAGTCACTTTCATGAAACGTTTCCAAAAATGGCCCATCAGACTAATTGGCGTTCCGTTCGACGGCATGGGACGAAAACCAGGACAGGCGGGCGCTCCTGCGGCGTTGCGTGCGGCTGGACTTGAAGCGGCGTTCTCATCTCATGAGGTCGTGTCTCAGCCGGATTTCACTTTGCCCGAAGCGCGCGCGGAACGCGCTCCGGAGTCGGGCCTGCTGAACGAAACCGCTCTCGTGAAGATGGTCGCCGCGTTGTATGCGGAGGTGAGCGCCTCCTTGTCAGCTGGCCACTTCCCATTGGTTTACGGAGCAGATTGTTCCGTCTTATTAGCAGCGGTACCGGCGATGCGAGATGCGTTCAGTGAACCGGGGCTCGTATTCGTCGATGGCCACGAAGACGCTACTCCAATTGATCGCTCGCCTGATGGTGAGGCCGCAAACATGGAGGTTGCCATCCTGTTGGGGCTGACGGGCGAACGGTTGACGCACCCGTTGAGTAGGGCAGTTAACGCTCTCAAACCTCAAACGCTGGTCATGCTCGGCCCGCGCGACCAGCCTTGGCGACAGGAGCGCGGCGTCGAAACTATCGCCGGCCATGTTCTGCTGCGGAACTCTGAAGAAGTCGCGGCCGATCCGGCTGCTGTTACGCGCTCGGCAATCGAGAGTATTTCCTCACACGCATCAAGCTGGTGGTTACACACCGATCTGGATGTTCTCAGCGAACGCGACTTCTTTGCGCGCGGTGCTCCTGGAGAGATCCCCCTTTCCGGAGGGTTGACTTGGCAGCAGCTCACTGAAGTGATTCAGACCGCACTTAGTGCGGGCGGGTGTCGGGGCTGGAGCCTGGCAATCTACAACCCAGATCTCGACCCAGACGGCAGCCAGGCGCGGCGCATTGTGCAGCTTGTCATCGAGATCGCTCCCCACCTTTTCTGGAAATCAGACCCTCACGACTGCAGATCGATTTCAGTTGCGTAGTAGGAATTTAACGAGAATTGAACGGTACTTTCACAACTTTAAACTGGAGCTCACCGTATCTGTGTAGCTTGAGACATCAATTTTACTGAGCGGGTGAAGATTCTTGGGGGTATCTTGATCATGCTTGGCTTAATAGAATAGTTCGAACTTTGTGAGATTGGAGTTCCAAGATGAAACCAGTCGCTCAACAAGAAATCAGAGAAATTTCCTTTCAACTGCTCAAAGAGACCTTTGAGGGCCCAGCTCCGGAGGGAGCAAGCGCATTTCTAAATAAAGGTACCGGCCTATTTCAGACACTTGACGAAATCGGTGCGGATGCAGCCTCGAGGTTAACGCGGCCTGGCGGAAGCACAGTGGCCGCCCATACAGAGCACCTTCGCTTTTACGTCGTCGTGCACGATAAACTCCTGAGAGGGTCAACCGAAGAGATTGATTGGGCCCAGAGTTGGCGAATAAAGAGGGTTAACGGGGCTGAATGGGGTAACCTTAAGCAGCAGTGTCGGCGAGCCTATTCGACGTTCATTGAGCACCTGCGCGCAGTCGACAATTGGGGTGAAGACGAAATCAGCGTCGCCACCTCAGTCATGGCGCACACGGCATATCATCTCGGCGCTATTCGTCAACTCATTCTCGCCCAGCAGGGCAATCGTGATTAGAGGAATTTCAAAAACGTATCTCCGCCGAGCCAGAATTAGTCGCTGATTACTTGCCAGAGCTGAACGAAGCTGTCGCACAATTAATCACACGGCCAGAGATTCACAGTCTTGTCGATTCACTTAAGACGCTACTGCCACAGACCTCGGAGCCTTTCGTCTGGTCCACACTCGATCTGCAATCGATCACGCCGCCGCTTCCAGACAAAATCAAATCATGCTGGATCTTCGTGCTGAAAAAGGACGTGCCGTCAGGCTGTCATTACCATCCGAACAGCATTCAACATATGGTGATGATTGAAGGCGAAGGAACCTCAAAAGTCGGCGCGAATTCCCGTCGGATGAAACTCTTTGGCGAACCCGATTGCCCTTTGGATGATATTTGGTACGTCATCCCCGAAGGCGTGACATGAGTTCTTTCCGAAAGGACGAGATATGGTCGTCGTTTCGTTCCATACATGCGCTTCTGACGAGCTGGAAGAAATCAGCTGCGACTCGGGAGCGACACGTAATTATGAACCTCGTTTTTGAGCTCGGGCTTCCTGCGGCGCAAAGTGGTCGCAGGCTTCACGATCTCTGCGTCTGCTCGTCCGTTCGCTAAAATCCGTTGTGTATAGCTCATTTTGCGGATATCGGGTTGTGACGGGAGTCAGAATTCGCTTTCGACTGCGTCATCATATATAAAGGACTGGCAACGCGGTGAAATCTCTCGCTCTGACTTTTTGTGGCAATTTTGTGACGTGATTACAAACAAACAGGTATGAATGGCTGTTACTAGATCTACTCCGGAGGCTGCGACCTGTGAAAGATGTTAATAGATCTAAAGAGCCGTGAGTGGATGGAACCCGCTTAACCGCTCTTTTAACCAGTGGGTCGCAGGTTCGAGTCCTGCTCGGCTCACCACTATGGGAAATACAGCACTTAGGCGCATCAGATAGTTAAATCAATCAGCCTTGACCAACTGGCCAAAAACCAGTGGGTCGCAGATTTTGGATCCCTCTGACCTCAGTATTGTTTTCAAGGATTTGCGGTTGGACACGAGGCCAGCCGCTTTTCGTTGTGTGACAGATTGTTAAAAAACTACATGCGGAGATTGATCGCGGTACTTCTCTTGATAATCGACCGAACCCGTGTGTGGCCAATCTACTAATAGAACGCTGGAAGATCTCTGCAGAACCTGAGTGGGATCAATCACCTCGTTGACACTGCCCTTGGCTGAACCATCCTCCGCCGGCCCGATCAGACTCACGACATAGGGCGAATGTTCTGGTTCATGTGGAAGAAGTTGTACGGATCGTACTTCGTCTTGATCTCCTGGAGCCGCCGATAGTTTGTGCCATAAGCCGCGACGATCGGATCGCCAGGCTCATCATCGCCCAGGTAATTCACATAGCGACCCGGCCCGACAAAGGGTTTCATCCGCGCATAACTTTCCCGCCCCCACGCTATGCACCGATCATTATCTGCCGGTTCCATCCATTGTGAGAGTACGAGAAGGTTGTAACCTTCCGCACGGTGCGGGAAGGCCGTCTCGTTGACTGGAACCCTTGTTGCAGCGCCGTGGAAGTGTTCGAGGAGCATCTGGCCCATAGGGCTGGGGCATCTGTTGAAACACTCAATCATTGCATCGATCGCATCATCACTTAGTTCAGCAAGGAAGCTCGACTTCCAATAGTTGAAAGCGCCTTTTGGATAGCCGGCATCGAGCATTCCGTTGAGCTCACAGTAAGATATTGGGCCAACCGTATCCAGCAAAGGAGATCCGAATTCCTTGAGCGGCTGCAGCGCTTTTTCGCCCTCGGCGGGCGAGCCACAGTGACCGGGTACCATCGCCGCCAGCTTAGCTCCGTCGGGCGAATGAATTAGGCCACCGAATACTGTCAACTCATCCGGCAGCGACGCGGTGAAATCGCGGAAGAACCTCAACACGTCTCGAGCCCGGTCAAATGGATGCGCGACCAGACCACCCTCGATCGTGGGTCCCACGGGATGAAGCCGATATTCGAATGAGGTGGCGACGCCGAAGTTTCCTCCTCCACCTCGAACAGCCCAGAAGAGATCGGGGTGCTCGTCCTTATTCGTCCGCAACGCCTCGCCTGCGGCTGTCACGAGTTCGACGGCTCGCAGATTATCAAGTGCGAGGCCATACTTTCCCATCATATAACCCAGTCCACCGCCAAGAGTGAGCCCGGCAATTCCTGTCGAAGACACCACACCTCCAGTAACCGCCAGGCCGTGCAACTGTGTCTCGCGGTTAAGCTCTGCCCAGGTGACTCCACCCTGGGCCACCGCTGTTCGGGCTTCGGGGTCAACCTCAATAGCTTTCATCGTTGCCAAATCGATCATTAAGCCATCATCGATGGTCGCTCGCCCCGCCACGTTGTGGCCGCCGCCACGGACCGCCACCTCGAGCTTCTGCTCTCGCGCAAGATTGATGGCACCGACAACGTCAGCGGTGCGCCGGCATTGGGCAATTAATAGGGGACGCTTGTCGATCAAACCATTATGGACTTTCCTTGCCTCCTCGTAACCCGCATCGCCGGGCTGTAGTAATCGCCCAGAAAACCTGCCGGCAAGCTCATTGACCGCGGCGGCCACCGATGGAATTGGGTTCATGGCAATTCTCCTTCAGAAAGGTTGGCGAAATGATGAGTTAAAAGCTGAAGTCAGCATCACATGTTACTTCATCAACCTTAATATGCTGTTCAATGGTTTCGGTAATTGCCGTGGGAAGGTGCTCAGGTGCTTCGCGCTCAGGGACTTGCTCCTGCTTATGCAGTAAATACAGCGCTCCTGAATTTTGACGTGCTATCTCCTGCATGCGCGCTTTATTGGCCACGACGCAGACGCACAACCCCAGCGCGCATACTCATTCGATTTTCTTTCGTTGAATTGAGCGCAAACCATGAGCAAACTGCCCAGATGCTTGTGTGGCAATTTTGTGACGTGAATAGCGGCAAACAGGCACGAATGACTGTTACCAGATGTACTCCGAAGCGGCTGCAACCTGTGAAAAATGTTAATAGATCTTAAAGAGCCGCGACTGGATGGAATCGGCTTGATGGCGCTTTTAACGAGTGGGTCGCAGGTTCGAGTCCTGCTCGGCTCACCAGTTTTGGAAATCCAGAACATATCCTCGTCACCCTGTTGGTCAACGAGCATCGACCAACTGGTCAAGAACCAGTGGGTCTCGGTTCTACTTCCGCAATCAACTCATTCGAATCACCAACTTAAGGTAAAGGCTCCTCTCGCTTTTTGCTTGTGGCAGATTTGGTTCATTTAAGGCAACCTTGTCCGTAATCAACTCATGGAGCTGCACCACAAGCTCATAGGGGAAATCGAACTTAGACCGGGAGCCACCGTCAAGCGCCTTCCGTTCGACTCGCTCTCGCCGTCGCTCGCCACCTATCTCAGCCAGTACTTGATTGCGCTGATCTTCTTCAACTCCGAGCAGTAACATTGCAAACCCTCCCAACATCGTTTTCATTCGTAATCCTCTTTCTTCCGGCTGTTCGTTTATGATTCTCATCGTCAGTAAAGTCCTGTTCTTGGTTAGATCTTCTTCTCTTCTCTTCTCGATCGGTCTCAGTTTCGCCCTAGCGCCGAGTTGATAGCGTGATCTGACGTGGAAACACAAAAAACCAACCAAGAATCTGCAATTGTTAGCGAAAATGTTCTCTGGCTTCGCCACCTTCTTCCTTTCGCCGCTCATCGTTCTCAATCTTGGTAACAAAAGCATCTTCGCCGCCAGTGCAAGCACGCTGGAAGCCCCTCTTCGTCCGGAAGTCGCTCGAAAACGTAAGCCCCGTAACATACGCATCGCCTTTACCATAAACCGTGAACCCATTGCCATCGTGATCGTCGCCACCGCCGTGATAGGACATGTAGCCCAGTTCACCATCCACCGCGATGCCGAGGCCCTCGTCATCTTCGCTGCCGCCAAGATAGGTCGAGTAGACCAGTTCCTCGCCGTCGCGGCTCAACTTCGTCACGAAGGCATCCTCGCCGCCGGCGTTCTCTGGCTGGAAGGCCCGCTCCGTGGGGAAGTTGGCAGAATCGGTAAACCCTGTCACATAGGCATCGCCTTTACCATTCACCGCGATCCCGCGGCCCTCGTCTAAGCCGCTGCCGCCGAGATAGGTCGAGTAGACCAATCCACCGCCGTCGCGGCTCAACTTCGTCACGAAGGCATCACTGGAGCCACCAGCGTACTTACGCTGGAAGGCCTTCTTCGTGGGAAAATCGGTCGAAAGGGTAAAACCCGTGACATAGGCATTGACTTTACCATCCACCGCGATGCCGCGGCCGTCGTGATCTTCCCTGTCCCCGAAATAGGGCGAGTAGACCAGTTCACCATCCACTGTGATGCCGCGGGCCTCGTCATCTTCACTGCCGCCGAGATAGGTCGAGTAGACCAGTTCCCGGCCGTCGCGGCTTAACTTCGTCACGAAGGCATCCTCGCCGCCAGCGTTCTCAGGCTGGAAGGCCTCCTCCGTGGGGAAGTTGACAGAATCGGTAAACCCTGTCACATAGGCATTACCTTTTCCATCCACCGCGATGCCGCGGCCCTCCTCACCGCCGCCGCCGCCGAGATAGGTCGAGTAGACCAGTTTCCCGCCGTCGCGGCTCAACTTCGTCACGAAGGCATCCCTGGCATCTATGTCGCCAGCGTTCTCAGTCTGGAAGGGATCCTCCGTGGGGAAGTCTGTCGATTCGGTATCCCCCGTGACATAGGCATTGCCTTTACTATCCACCGCGATGCCTTCGCCTGCGTCGTCTTCGCCGCCGCCGAGAAAGGTCGAGAAGACCAGTTCCCCGCCGTCGCGGCTCAACTTCGCCACGAAGGCATCGCCACCGCCAGCGTTCTCAAGTTGGAAGGCCTCCTCCGTGATGGGGAAGTCGTCTGTCGATGCAGTATCCCCCACGACATAGGCATTGCCTTTACCATCCAAAGCGATGCCTCTGCCCTCGTCATCGCCGCTGCCGCCGAGATAGGTCGAATAGACCAGTTCTCCGCCGTCGCGGCTCAACTTAGTCACGAAGGCATCACTGGAGCCACCAGCGTACGTACGCTGGAAAGCCTTCTTCGTGGGAAAGTCGGTCGAAAGGGTAAACCCCGTGACATAGGCATTGCCTCTACCATCCACCGCGATGCCATGGCCTTCGTCATCTTCGCTGCCGCCGAGATAGGTCGAATAATCTAGCTTCGGATCAATAACCAGCTCCCGACTACTATCATAGTTGCCCACCGCGATGGTCACTTCACAAGAGTCTGGGGTCGCAATTCGCAGGTCGCGCGTCTGGCGGAGTACATAGTGGGAGGCAATCTCTTTCCTGACGCCGCTGATTTCTTGATAGACCACCGGCTTGGGCTGACGCAGCTCGCCACCCGCCACTCCTACCACCAGATCACCGCGACCGTCGAGCTGCACCTGCTCGGCACCTGCAAACGAGAGCTTGATGACTCCAGGGTCAGCACCAGCCGCCACCACAAAGTCATACTCCAGTTGCTGGCCCTTCCCGTAGTAGACCATGTCCACGCCCCGGTAGACCTCTTTGTATCTTACTTTGCCATAGTGGGGTACGTTGGTGCGCCAAAGCTGCCGCTTCTGGCCGATGAAGTAGTGGCTCTGGCCGGCTTGTTTCTCCAAGCCCGCCACTTGCGGCTCGCGTTTGGCGCCAATGAGCTGCAAGCGCAGAACCGAGGGTGATACGGCGAGAGGGCGACGCGGAGATGCCGTTCGCCTGTTTTCATGTCTCGCTGTTTCTCTGATTGCGGCTTCTGGATGTGTGTGAATGTTTCTGCTTTCCCGCGTCTGGAGCGCAATCACCGTTTCGGTGGAGGTTAGGAACAGGCTGTAACCGCTGCCGCGCGCCAGAAACTTCACTTGTCCGTCGGACTGCCCTTCATTCGCCTCAAAGCTCAAAGGCAGTTGGCCGTAAGCTTCCTGCACGCGCGCTCGAGTGGCTTCGTCAGGCGCTGGTGAAAGAGAGAGGGACGCGCTGGGTACTGGGGCTGACGAGCTAACTGTGGCCCTGCCTTCTTGTGGCGCGGGAAGCACAGCGAAAAGGGGCAGAATAAGCCAGGTCGTCAAACCGAATACCAGGGTAAGAGCTACGAGATGCTGAATCTGACCTCTTAAGGCGAGCGTCTTTAACATGATGGTTCTCCTTTGGGAAGATAACGTGAAGGGCACTCCCCTTTTAGGGGAGTTTCTTCGGAAAAACTAAATTCCGTCTTTCCTAGCGCATTCTTTGCAGCCTTAGCGTCGAAGGGGTAAGGAAGGCTCTCCAAAATCTCACCGCTGAGATATTAGAGTTCGCGAGATTGCGCAGCGGTTAGGTTTTGTTGCCAGACTTCTTTAGAAAGGTACTGAGACAATCATCACCCTGCCTGTTTAGTGGAAGGCCGGGCAAGTGAGCGGAAGCCGCACCTAGGCTCGTGATGTCCAGTCTCGGAGCTTCTTGATAATGTCGAAATGATACCTGAACGATACCAACCTGGTCAAGGCTGGCGTCTCTTCTCTTCAGTGGTCAATAAGCACCTGTTCGGCGTTATTCAGGCGCTTTATTGGACCATCTCGGAGACGGGTGCTGGTGGCGTGCTCTTCTGGCCCACGTTGTCGGCGTCAAGTTTTTCTGCCGCGCGGCGCACCGACTCAGTGTCGGATTGACGTAACGCACAAAACTCGCCAATTGCGTGTGGCCGGACCGCTTCATGCTGTTGAGTGAATACCGGCGAAAAGGTAATCTGAGTCATATGACTGAAGCCGAACTCATCCGCGCTGTTTTGATCGAAGGAGCAATCGGCGGCGCCGTATTGTCGCTAATCGCATTTCTTCTGTCTCGATTCGCCAAGGACATCACTGGGCGAACATTGCTAGCTACCGTCCTGTTCGCCGCTGCGGGTGCATATTTCGGATTCGCGGTTGTAAGACCAGTTTCGCGCCTCTGGCTGTTAGTTGAGTTGCTGCAGGTAGTTGCTTTCGGCTTGTTTGGTTTGTATGGCTGGCGCGGTTCGTCAAACTGGCTCGCATTAGGATGGGCTTTGCATCCGCTTTGGGACGTTGGTGTGCACTATGCCGGTCCGGGTCGCAGTTTTGCCCCACTGGGATATGTATTCGCTTGCGTCACTTTTGATCTGGTAGTGGCAGCGTACATTTTCCTCGCTTATAAACTCTTGCTGCGAACGCGTGTGACTCCCACCTAAAAAAGAATCTCGAGGTCAAGGTCCGTTCACGCGAGACTTCGGACGCTTTCATGCAACACGTTTGCTTTAGCTGATGTTTCTCATGGCCACCCGACGCCCGCTACAGGCGCTTTGACGGTGAGTACCTGGCCGGTTCCCAGCCCGTCCATCATCTTCGCAAAACCATGCCACTCAGCCGCAAGGATGAAAAGCGTCCTCTTATCCGCCCCTCCGAGCATACAAGCGAAGCAGCCGCGGGCAACGTTGACCACCTGCAGCACCTCACCCCCTTCACGGACGCGCACGCAACGTTTGTTTGGAACGTCAGCGTACCAGACTGCATTGTCGGCATCGATGCAGATGCCGTCAGGAGCGCCATCGCCTAGGTCGGCCCACACTCGCCGATTGGATAGACTCGCGTTCGCCGCGATGTCGAAAGCGGTAAGTCTCTTGCCTTGGGACTCAGCAACGATCAGGGTCGAGTTGTCGGGCGTCACGGCCATGCCATTCGGAAACACGAGACCGTCGGCTACCTGACGAGAGGAGCCATCGGGGGCAACGAGAGCGATGATTCCCGAGGCGGACTTTTGACCGGGAAGGTCAAGACTGCCGCCGTTGATGTAAGCGTTGCCGCGACCGTCCACAACGATCTCATTCCAGAGGCGGGCAGAGAGTCCACTCAGGTCGGCATGAGTCACCAATGAACCGTCGGGCTCCCTGCGCAGGAGAGGCCTATCGCTCGTCGAGACGATAAGCAGACGCCCGCCTGGCAGCCAGGCGATGGAGAATGGAAATGACGCGAACGGGAGGCGGACCATAACTTCGCGCTTGCCCTTCATTCGCATCCCTTTTCTATATTCGCATCCTCATTTAGAAACCGTTTGCTTGTGAGACTTCTTATTAGACCGACAAATGAAGGCTGGGGTGGACGACTCTTTTGATTATCAAAGTGATAACAGACGATGTTGAATTTTAACAAGCGGATGGCCACCTAATCGAGATGTCTATTCTATATTTGAATTACGCCTTGAGCTCTATCAATTAGTGCACAGCTCCGATTCTCTGTGGCAAATTTGTGACGTGAATACCGGTAAACAGGTATGAATGGCTCTTACTAGATCTCCAGCGCGGCATCACGCCAGTTTCGGATTTCCTCGGCACTCGGCGTCCATGATTCTCTCGATCAGATACTCCGGCTCCTCGCTTTCAACCTGTGAATACTTTATGAGTTCGGCTAGGCCCTGCAAGTCAACCTTGTCGCCATCTTGAACGCTGGAGAAAGCACAAAAAAGAGTGAGCTCTTGCGTGGTTGGATCTAGAGGTGAGCCGTAACTTTATTAATCGTCTCGATCTTAGCGAGTCTCGTATTCATTAGCTCTATTACCAATGGGGCACGGGCTCGCTCTTTTCAAAATCTTGGGGCTTTAACGATTACAAAGTACACGTGTTTTGGGTCTAGCGCCGTCGTCCGAAAATGGTGAAGTCCTCCTTCCTGGATCACCGCTTTCGCGTGCTTCTTATCGGTTGGTTCAGCCAAACACAATAGATGGCGTTCACGAACTCACGTGTTCGCCAGTGTTTCTTCTGCACGATTGCCGAATCGCTTACACAGTCTTTCATGGAAACTGCCGGCGCCAGCTCCAGACATAAGGCCAAAGGCCAGCATCGCAAGAAACACCATCAACTCCACTCTAAAGGCCAATCCTCTGTAGAAGTCACAGTAGCCAAGGGTGATGTAACATCCGTTCATGATTGCGCCGATTAGTGCCTTGCGCTTACGTATGAGAGTGCTGACAATGAGGGGAGAGATGAAAAAGCTAATCAGAATAAGTATACCCCTTAGGAAACCTGCCCGAACCAAAGTCTCAACGAGCCAGTGTGTTGCAATCACGAGCAACACAAAAACAGGAATCGGCCAACTGCGGAGAAGCCTGCTGAAGTAGCCGCCATTTTCGTAAGTATCGATGTCGGCGTTCCTCTGTGCGAGAAATGACTTGTAGGTCACACTGCGTTAGACGCATCAGACAAAAGATTGTTCCATAAGTTCAACCCGACGCTCTAACACCTAGTAGACCTAACGGCAAAGCGAATCCCGCTATGACTGCAGTTTAGGCCTCCTATTAAAAGCCGGGAGCGCCAGTGGTAGGCATTCGGCTGACCGTTTACTTTTTAGGTTCTCTGCTGCGGAACCGATGTGTTCCCGCGACCTGGGTACGAGCAGTTACAAGTAATATTCTTGACAGCCGCTAAATTGCTGAGTTTATGGCGTCCATTAGCTTTCTAGTTGCGGCCCAAAAAGCTATTGCACTGGAGTCCCCTCTGAAACGTGCGCTTCCGAATCTTCTGCGAGTAGAATGCCGTCGATGAGACAAGACACATTCAGCCTGGAGGCGGCAGTGGCGATTCTTCAGCGAACGCCAGCGAGCCTGAGCGCATTGCTAAACGATTTGCCCGAAACCTGGGTACGAGCAACCGAAGGCGATGGCACCTGGTCGCCGTACGACGTGATCGGCCATCTGATTCATGGAGAGCGCACAGACTGGATCCCGCGGGCACGCCATATCATGGCAGGCAACTCGCGACCATTTGAACCATTCGACCGGACGGCCCAGTTTACAGAGAGCCAGGGCCAAAGCTTGCCTGAACTGTTGACGACTTTTGCCGAGTTGCGGCGTGAGAACGTTGTTACTGCGCAGTTAATTCAATAGCGCCAACTCAGGGACGGGCGTGGTGGCTGGGTCAACCACGCTCCCCGATGCTGGGAGTGTAAGTTCCATTTTGCTTGACGTCATCTAATTTTTAGATTTCTTTGGGGGAGCAAATGTGCAGCAATTTCTTAATCCGGTTGATGGTAACCACAATTGTCCTGCTCGGCCTCGCTGCCGTTGTGCTCACCGGATCTGCAAAGCTGCTTTAATTTCTCACCCCAGTAGCAGGGGCGCGCGAGATTTTCCAGGAGCCTCGCGCGCCCCTTCGGCTATTCAAGAAACACGCAGCAAAGCGTGAGGTGTAATACGGTCCCTCGCCAAATTTAGAATGAGGCACTTGAGGGCCACTAATGGTGGTGGTTGTGTTGACGGTTGTGGCGAGGACTGTGGCGGGGGCACAAACACTATCGGTTCTAAAGCATCTTCCGTGACACCCACTGCGCTCTTCGCATCAGCTTAGCTCAGGATCAACCAGCAAAAGCTTGATTGGTAATCCGCCACCCGCTTCAGCCAGTAACTCAAATTTCTGTTGCGTTCGCGGGCAGGGCGAGACTGCTGGAAGACTGCTATCCCGAACTAATTGACGAGAAAACGTGTCTCATTGACAGAGGAGGAGGCAGAGGTTCACAATTCAAACGACTCGATAAATAACCAAACAAAGAAAGGAAATGAAGAGAGTATGCCTTCTATCACAGGATCTTTCTCTGGAAAAATCACGAAGCAATCGGCAATGCAACTTACCGACCAACCCAACCACGACTTAAGCATCGCCGAGGTTAGCGGCACTCAGAAATCGGCCGATGCGCTGTGGAACGACTCCAAGATGACCTACTGGGGCATTACCGACGTGGTCAACGGCGAGGGTACGCAGCGCGGCTATTACCACAACGTCCATGCTGATAAGGGCCGAGACTGGGGAACATTCGAGGGCAAGGTGACTTCAGCTGGCGGAGCAGTGAGCGTTGAGGGTACCTGGAAATTCACAGGTGGCGATGGTGAGTACCGGGGGATCACTGGTGGCGGTAAGTTCAAGACAGTTATGAAATCCGAGACCGACCTCGAGTGCAGCTGGGATGGTAGCTACGAACTAGCCAAGGCGCAGACTCGCTAGCCAACAATACAGCGCGACCCGCGTCGCAACACAATTAACCCCGCTCCGTGCAATCTAAGTGTGCCCTGTGTCTCTGTGGTGATCGGTCTTCGCGTGCAAATTGCCACAGAGACACCGAAGAGCCATAGAGGTTTCAAACGCAGAAATCATTAACCGAATTAACGTGCTGCATCACAGATTCGCTTCATAAAACGCCTTCTTCCTTTTCCAATGCAACCAGCAGTCGACCACCGACGTAACCTGTCGCACCGGTCAGCAGAATCAACCCGGGATCGGGCAGACCGGTGGTGATCTGATTTTCGTGATTCATTCAGAGCTTTCGCGAATCATAGGTTTGAGCGAGCTGCTTCCCTTAAATGGAATTCGGCGGAAGTTTGTTTCTTTAGCTTATCACGATACATCGATTGATCTGCTTTAGTTAGTACTTCCTGAACTGAGACCTCGCTATCACCATCGATTACCGCAGTACCTACACTCAAGCTCAGCTCAAATGGGTGATTATTCTGCGCATTATATTCTTTGAAAAGCTTCTGGAGGCGCGCAGACATCAGCTCGCCGCTATGTTCGGGCGCTTCTATGGCTAGCACCGCAAACTCATCCCCACCCAGGCGACCAATGATGTCCGAATCGCGAAATGCCTGTCTGAGGATATCGGCTGTCTTGACGAGTGCCAAAGAACCCTCCTTATGACCGAAGCGATCGTTAATCTGCTTGAGGCCGTCCATGTCGGCATAGACGAGTAACAAGCCTTTCTTATTTCGCGGAGTGCGACGGGCTAATTTCATGTGTTGTTCGGCAAGAGTGAAAAAGCCACGTTGATTGTAGAGACCCGTCAATTCATCGGTGAGTGATAACGCCTTGGCCTCTTCTTGTGCCTGCTTCAGATCCGTTACATCCTGTGCGTGGCCAAGAACGTATTGCAGTTTTTCCGATTCTGAACACATCGTGTTGTGATACTTCCAGGCCCTCTGCTGCCCACCCTTTGTCAACAGCAGTATTAATCCAGAGTCAGAGCCGTTTTGGTAGACCCTTTCGAGATACCCGTCAAAATGTCTTCGCACCGCAGGTACCAGGAACTGCCGAAGATCTTTTCCAATCATTTCCCCGGTTTGATAGCCGAGTGAGACCGCGGCAGCCGGATTGATTGACAGGAGATAGCCATTTAGGTCATGTGTGCAAATTAGCCCGAGACTGCTTTCAACAAGATTTCTGTAACGCTGTTCGCTGTCACGGAGTTTTTCCTCAGCCTGAAGGAGCTCTGAGAAGCGTTGGCTCGCCAGCTCTTCCATTTCTATCCGTTCAGTAATGTCAACGGCAACGCCGGCCAGACACGACTGCCCGTCGCTCTTGGTGAATGGAAATTTAAGGACCATCCAATGCCGATTACCTTCCGGAGTCGATATCGTTTCAGTCAAATCCGTCACTGGCCCTACCGAAAGAACCTTCCGTTCGCGCTCAATAACCTGGCCGGCTGGCTCCGATGAGAGATCGAAAACGGTTATGTCTTGCAGGTCGGACAGCCCGACCTGAGATATGCTCTCCTTTCTTTGGTTGGCGTAAACGTACCCTCCGGTTTCATCTTTTATAAAAGCGACTACCGGACTCTTTCTCATGACGCCGCGCAATCGCCTTGGACACCCAACCATTGGATTCGCACTCTTTTTCCGTCTCAAGCGTCTCATTCTAAGTCTTTTCTTCTGGACCAATCAGAAGTTGAAAATTAAGCTATCAAACTTGAGAGCAAAGCCTGTGGCCGACATCGTTCACAGCCTCTTTTTTCCGGCCAACAAGCGTTAATCATTTCCTTTTTCAATCAACGGCTGCGGCGTTCTGATCACCCGGTCAATCTTGAAACCCCGCTCCGCCATCCTTGCTAATAGCTGCTGGTACAACTCTTCTTCGATCTGTGGGGTCCGGCTTAAAATCCAGAGATACTCACGACTGGGATCACCCACCACAGCGTATTCATAGTTTGGACCAAGTTCCAGAATCCAGTAGTTACCATAGAAAGGCCAGAAAAACGTCACTCTTAGTTTAGCGTTAGTTTTCTTGTCTGCGATCTTTGCCTTGCCCTTCGCCGTGCTGTATTCCCCGGAGATTTTCCGGCAGCGGTTAACAACCTCGATTTTTCCATCCGGCCGAAGAGTATATGTAGCGGTCACAGAGTCAGCGCACTTCTTTTCGAATCGATTCGGTAATCGCGCTATCTCGTACCACAAACCGACGTAACGTGAAAGATCGACGGAGTTGACTACCTCGAGTTCACTCTTACGACTATCGACGGCAATTCCCGCCAGCAGCGCAGAAGCGAATAGGGTTATCACAATCAGGTTGGTTGCCATTTGTTGCATATTCCTTTCAAGCAAAAGTATTTGCGTCGCGGTAAATCACCGACTTCATCGAGAGAAGAGCCGCCAGCCTCCTTTGCCCGAGGTCACCGCCGACTCCTCTCTCACCCCCCCTTGCTCGAAACCTTCCTACGCCGCCGCCGCGGTCGTGGGCATCAACACAGTGTCTATAATGTGGATCAACCCATTAGTCGCTTGGACGTCCGGTGTAATCACATTCGCTTCGTTAACCTTTACACCGCCTTGCTTGCCAATCCTAAGCGTCTGACCCTGGAGCGTCGGGGCCGAGTCCAGATTAGCCACCCATGCGCTGTCACTCTTCCGGGCACAACGTGATAAGTCAGAATGGCCGTCAGCTTCTCTTTGTTCTCAGGTCGGAGCAGATTGGTTTCTAGACTGTTGACCGATAAAAGCCTTGTTCCCTGTCCAATTCTTCACCTTCATGTTAAAAGTTTTTCCCTTCCTGATTTTGGCTCCCTCCGGAGCATTGATTTCTCACCGTTCACGCCTCCGGGACACTAACTACTTCGGCCGCAAGCCTGGAAGCAGTTAGACCGTGTGAGCGGTTTGAGCGGATTCAATGTAGACTAAACTCCAATCCCTGTCAAGTGTGTTAACCGTATTTTTTTATATTTGAGGTTTGAGTTAGGCGTTTTGAGCGGTTCTGTGGTAGCCTAAGGCTTTAAAGGAGGCTGGTGCGATGCCCATGAGTAACCTAACCACCAGGGAAGCTGCGCGCCTGCTTCACGTCAGCGAGGCCACGGTAAAGCGGTGGGCTGATGATGGCCTTTTGCGCCCGGAAAAAACAGTGGGTGGTCACCGTCGTTTTAGTATTCAGGCGATTGCGCGTCTGCGTCGTGAGCGGGGTTTGGATGCGCACAATCAGCAGCAGCGAAAGAAGGTTGGTGCCACGCCTACGCTTTCGCCAGCGACACTCCTTGAATTGCTGCTGCATGGTGCGGAAAGTGAAGCCGGCGCGGCCCTAATCGACTCCTACTTACACGGCGACTCGCTCGCAACGCTCTTTGATTACACTATCACTGAAACGATGCACCAGGTTGGTGATCTGTGGTTCAAAGGAACCATAACAGTCGCAGATGAACACCTGGCAACACGCGTGGTACTGAGCGCGTTGGAGAAGCTGCGTGGCATAGTTGTGCCTGCCGAGCCCACCGGCCTCAAGGCCATCTGCTGCGGGATCGAAGGCGATCTACATGAAGTGCCCATCCACCTGGCCGAGATGCTCCTTGAAAAAGAAGGCTGGGAAGTTTTGAACCTCGGCCCCAACACGCCCCTATTTGCTCTGCGCGACATGGTGGCACAGCAACGCCCACAACTAGTTTGCATTGCCGCCAAACGGATCACTGATTTGGATCGGCTAGTGATTGAGTATGGTCAACTTCGGAAAGTCACTGAAAAGATCGATGCCCTGGCCGTGCTCGGAGGCGAGGGCGTCCGGGACGTGACTCTGCGCGAGCGCCTCCCGGCTGACTTCTACGGTGAAGACTTCGCAGGGTTCTCGACATTTCTCAGAAAGTTCAAACCCAAAGGACGTACCTAATGTATTAGTATTTAGCTTTACCAGATTAGTTAGCCAACGCAGGTTGACCAACGAGCGCAGCCGCCAGCAGGACACCCCCGGAAATGCCGCGTAGTTATCATTGTGGCGCCGCCTGAGGCTTAGCAACAATCAAGGGCAGGGCCTCGAGCTCACGCCGGTAGAACACCTTCGGTCTTTGCACGCTGCGCTGTTCAGGCTCTTTGATATTCTCTTCACCTTCAACAAAGGCAATGTTGAGCCCACGAGTGCGCAACGACTCAATCATCAACTCCTCTTGCATCTGAGGCACTCGTTTTGGCCCGCGACGTTTCTCTTCTGCTTCCCGTTGCGTCTTCCGTGCCAAAATATTTCCCCTCACGGGGGCCCGAAGCCAAGAAGCGATTGTCAGGACTGAAAATTACGTCCTGGATTCTTCCGGTATGCCCAACCATTGTTTGTGGCCTGTCTCCCGTAACAAGGTCCCAAAGACTGATCGTTTTGTTACTTGCGAGCGCGATGAGGCGACCATCGGGGCTTAAAGCAACATCACTGACGACCTCGGAGGAACTGGCTAGGGTGATTTTCTTCCGACCGCTTGCCGCGTCCCACATGTATGGAAGAAGTTCGAGAGTTGTCAAGTCTTAACAGGTTCGGGTATTGGCATAGGCTGTGATAGTTGCGTAAGAGGTACAAAGCTCGCGAGGCGAGGCTGCTTCGGCTACTTCGGTGACGACGGCGGAGATGGCTGTGATGAAGACTGCGAAGAAGGTTGTGGCGACGCTTGTGGCGAGGGCTGTGGTGCAGGGCGCACGAAGACTATAGGGTCTGTCGCGGTAATTCCCTTTCCCTCCCGCACAGTAACGGACTGATTGGGCTTAATTTCACCTATGATGTCTTTCTGCCCGCCAGGCCAGGTAATCTCCAAACCGAGTGTCACTCCCTCTTCAGGTTTCCCCAATCCGAACGTCAGTGGCAATTCGCTCTGAGAACAGTAGCTCGATCCTGTTCTCACCATGCCAAACATGGTCCGGCCCTTCGACGTCTTCACCCTGACTTTGGCGCCAATTCCGTCACGATTGCTTCTGGTACCAACCGCCTTAACGCGCACAAGATCGTTTTGGTTCGCGTTGTCATTGCGCAGCAGACGCGCAGGCCCGTTGTTTGTGGTAATCAGGAGGTCAAGATCTCCGTCGTTGTCAAAATCACCGTACGCTGCGCCACGGCCGACGATGGCCCGACTCAAAGCTCGCCCAAGCTTCGCGGTGGCTTCCTCAAATTTCTTCTTTCCCTTATTCAGAAAAACATGGGGCGGCTGGGCATACTTGACGTTTGGTTGCACCACGCTGATGTCGTCCGAAACATGCCCGTTGGCAGCAAAAATATCCAACAGCCCATCGAGATTGTAATCAAAGAAAAAGCAGGCGAAGGTCAGCGAGCGAGCAGACATCTTTCCTATTCCCGATAGAGGCGCTTCGTCGGTAAATAGCCCGGATCCATCATTGTGATAAAGCGCCATGCTCTCGTTAGTGAAGTTTCCGATCACCACGCTCTGACGGCCCGACCCGTCATAGTCAGCCGCGTCGACACCCATGCCCGCCCGCGCCGTGCCGGCCTCGCTGAAGGCCACACCTGCCACGATGGCGACATCGGTGAAAGTCCCGTTCTTGTTATTGCGATACAGCTTGTTTGGCTCCGTATCGTTGGCTACGAAGAGATCCAGCCAGCCATCATTGTCGAAATCGAGCAAGGCCACGCCCAACGATTTCCCAAGCGGGTCATTAACTCCAGCGGGTTGCGTCGTGTTTTCAAACGTGCCGTTGCCACGGTTTTTGTACAACGTTGCACTCTGTCCTTTATACGACTGCGGTGTGCAGTATGACTTGTTCTTCCCGTCGAGCGTGCAAAACTGATCCGTTTCAACCGTCCATTCGACGTAGTTGCCTACAAAGAGATCCAGCTTGCCGTTGTTGTCATAGTCGAACCACACAGCACTCGTGGAAAAGCCGGGATCACCGACACCCGCTTTTGCCGTCATGTCAGCAAACCTTCCGCCACCTAGATTGCGAAAGAGGTGGTTTGGACCGACGCAGGTGATGTAGATGTCGTCATTGCCATCGTTATCATAATCGGCAATAGCGACACCAATCCCATACATCTCCACAGTTAGTCCAGACTGCCTGGTAACATCCGTGAAGGTTCCGTCCTTATTGTTGTGATAGAGCGCTGGAAAGGATCTACGTTTTTTGTGTTCTGGCCAGTCCATGGAATTGACCAGCAGGATGTCTTGCCAGCCATCATTGTCATAATCCAAAAAGGCACAACCTGCTCCTATGGTCTCCGGCAAATACTTTTTGCCAAAGGCCCCACTGTTGTGTTTGAAATTGATGCCGGCCGCCGCGGTAACGTCAGTAAACTCAATCGGGCCGGATGGACGTTCGGGGCTGGGACTCGGGGAGGGCGAGGGTGTTATCGCAACTTCGGTAGGTTGTACTGCAACCGGTGCATTTGAAGAGGTTTTGCAAGCCGTAAATAGGAAGACGAGATAAATGAGAAGGCAGCAAGCAATGCAGCTTTGACGCATCAATAAACATTTTCTCCTTAAGCCAGATCCGCCGGATTCATCAGGTGGTAGCGTTGGCTGCAGTTGCCCGGCGCGATTCCAACCAGAGATCGATCAGCATGGCCGTGGGGCCTACTATGAACAGCGCATAGAGCGGTGCGTATATTACCTGGTTCAAGCGCATGAACATCTCCACCAAAGCAACGCAAAACGCTACGACACATTGACCAGTCCTCGATCTCACGGTTGTTTTAGGATCGGTAATCATGAAAAAGACGAAGAGCTGGTACATTGGTCCGGTTATCGGAGCTATCTCAGCTTGCCACGGGTCTGCTGTTATCCAGCTGCGTATGAATGCAAAGAGAAAGAACGAGACCACGTAAACGGCGCTGATGTGAAAACGGCGAGCCCGCCAAATGATGATCGAACCGAGGATCCAGATTACTAGCAGCGGCCATTTAAAGTTGCCCCATTGAATGCTCAAGCTGGCAACTGTGTCTGACGCGAGGAAAAGCAGCACACATATGCCGAAATTTGATGGATTCCAAATGTGGCGACCAGTAAACACGCCATCGCGACCCCGCGCTTTCACTCGTAACACATATTTCGACATTATCGAAATCACGCTGCACAACGCGAAGGGCCATAATGCTGGTGAGCGCAGCAAAATACCCACACTGATACCCGTTATGTAGGCACTGGCCAGATTGATCCACTTTCCGAAGAAGATCCTGCCCAGCACCATTTCTGTAACTATGGCGGCAACAATAGCGAGGGTCGTCTTGTCGTAGCTCTCCAGAATGCCGTAGAAAAGGTGCCCAACGAGCAGGATGCACGTGATAAAAAGGGGCGGAACATAGCGAGGATCCAGCCGGATCTTTCTGCTGCGGGGCATTTCCAGTGGCTGAGTGAGTACTGGCTCGCTCGTCAGCTGATTCATTGCGACTCCTTGATCTTATAGCGCTGACCGGCCACGAGCGTCTTGATTGTCTCAACTTTTCCCGACGGCCAGCGAATCTCCGCCTTCTCGAGTCGCGGCTGTTTGCCAAGTCCAAAATGAAGCTGGCGTTGATTCTGAGCGCAAAACCCGCTGCCGCCTGAGACCTGCTGCACCTGTTGTTGGCCATTACGGAACAAGCGAACTTCTGCGCCAATAGCACTGCGGTTACTGGCGGTCCCCTCCAATTCAAAATCGATCCACTGGTTATCCGGAGTTACCGTGTTCTTGTAGATCAGCAACGGAGCTCTCTGATTTGCAACTACTACATCCAACACTCCGCGATTCCACAAATCGACCAGGGCAACAGCACGTCCATCGTAAGTATCCGTTGCGCCGACTGCCTGTGCGACGTTTATGAATTTGCCCGTGCCATCGTTGAGCCAGGCGCGCTTTTGCTGATACCCGGACAAGCTGCGGCCTTCCATTGCGGGCCAGTGGGCCGCATCAGAGATAATGGTCGAGTTGCCGCCCGCGATCTTGGAAAAGTCGTACCAGTAATTTGTATTGCGGTTAGCCGACACGTAACCATTTACTAAGTACAGATCCAGGTTGCCGTCGTTGTTCAGATCACCAAACTGAGCGCCGAAGCTCCAACCACCAAGCTCTACATCCATGGCTCGCGCCAGATTATCGTATTGAAGTGAATCCCCGGCAGTTCCTTGCTTCGGTACCCAGAGATTGTTGCCCTGAATAAGCACTCCTTCCTCCGAAATATTCGAAACATAGATCGCGTATTGTCCTTGATTCAGAATGTCGCCGACAGCGGCATTCATCCCACTCTTGGGCGAAAAGCCCACACCGGCTTGCCGGCCAAAGTCACGAAACCGCTTGCCATCATTGACGTAGAGTTCGGAGATGCCGTAGTCGTTGGCTATGAAGAGATCGGGATGGCCCGTACCTCGCAAGTCGGCAGCCGTTGCCGCCAAAGCCCACCGGCGAGTATCGATTCCGACTTTCTGGCTCACCTCTTCAAATAGACCATTTCTCAGGTTATGAAAGAGGTATTTGCGTCCGCCGTTTTTTGCATACTCAAAGCTCTCGGGCATCATCCTGGTCGTCTTCAAATGCCAGAGATCAACGTCTTCCGCATAGTAGCCGCCGAGGAAAAGATCTAAAAGTCCATCGCTGTCAAAGTCGAACCAGACAGCCGTGTTTGCATTGACCCACGATGGCAGTCCCGCCTTGTCTGTGACACGCGTGAAAGCGCGGCCAGCGTCATTGTGAAAGAGTTCGGGACGGCCCCACTTGTAAAGGAACAGATCTTCGTAACCGTCATTGTCATAATCACCCCACACTGCTCCCATCGAGACGCCGGTGCCTGCTTGATTGAGATCTGCTACGCCTAATTTTGCGGCAACGTCGCTGAAAGACCCATCCCCCATGTTTCGATAGAGACTATTCTTGCTACCTTCCCCACTGTTGGTGACGTAGATGTCCGCCCAGCCGTCACGATCGAAGTCGACAATGGATACCGCTGCTCCCATGGATGCGACCTGCGGCATGATGTGATCCAGTTGGCGATCCAACGTAGGCGCCTGATGAATAAAGTTGACCCCAGAGGACCGGGCGACCTCCTCGAGATAGAAGCCATAGCGCTCCACTGCCGCTTTCGTATCCAGCGTTCCTCTGGGAATTTCGCGTCCCGCCGAAAGGCGCTTGATTGCGAGAGGTGTCGCAAGCAATGCTATGAAAACAAGGGTGAGCAGAATTCTTGCAGTCTTCATCGCATTCCATTAGACCATAGTGCGTTCTGGAAAACGTCCGGCGTCACATAACGTGTGTGATAAGTCTGCCAGTCTTCCGGATGGCGACAATACACCCACTCATCCTCCAGCCGGCCCGGCGCTGTGATGTATTGCTGCTTGGCGTGATATGGCAATGGGAGGACGGTCTTTGAAAACGCCGAGTTGTAGTCGCCATCTTTGATCCAACCATCGCCAACAATCACGTAGTCGCGCACCCAACCGGAAGGCGGCGCCGGCGGCGCAATAAACCGGAAGGTCATCTCATCGCCGGCATTCATAATTACATACCGATCATCCACACGCGCCAGAAGCTCTCGAACGTCACCGAAGCGGGTGTAGTATCCCACCAAGTCACGCCAGCGCTGTTTAGAGCCCGAGAGTTCATTATAGTCTGGAACTTCGGGTGACGACTCATTGGCTTGATTGATTACCGAGTAACCGCGGTAATGCAGATCCGCAGAATCCGGATCAAGACGCGTGAGGCTCGGCACAGTCGCTGGAATTCCCTGCGCCCACTCGAGAGCATCCCAATAAATTTCCAGGTTGGTTCTCAAACGCAAACGCCGGGGAATGCCGGGACGAAAGACCTCGGCCAAATCAAAGAGGCATATCTTCTTTCGTCCTGCCGGAAATCCCAGATTGGTTTGCGCTACACGCCAGCCACCGCGACCATCCGGCACCTCCAGACTTAGAGGTTTTGCCTGCTCCCCTTGTCCCTGACTGATGGCAACGTTAATTGAGGAGTCGGTAGGGTGCATCCAGCCCTGCGCAATTAACCAAAGCGGTCCGGTCTCGGGAACGTCCGGGCCGAGGTCAACCTCGACATAGTGATCGCGCGCAACTCCTTGATATTGACCGCGCTCGAACGTATCCAAATACCTTTCATCAAGAGTGTTCACAATGGGGGTGACATCCTGGCCTCTGTCGTCGACGGCTCGAGCTATTGGATGAGGAGACGCCACCGTTGTGATGGCCAGCTTCGCTGGCGGAATAACGAAACGCTCATCAACAAAGATCTCGGTTCCTATAGGATGATCTACGGTCATAAGTGCGAGATGATCGTAGTAATAGGATTCCCAGAGTTCCGCGGTAAAACGGAGGTCGTAGTAACCATCACGCGGAACGAGCTGGTCGCGAGAAATCTTGTACCATTCCTCAGTCGCCTCAACGCGTGCCGTCCCGATTGTGTTAATGCGCAACCCAATAGCGGAACTCCACGGGACGGCGTCTTTCACAAACTCCATTTGCTTCCCGTTAAAGGCAAAGAGAAATGGACATGAGCCCTTCAATCGTTGCTCAGCAACGATCGCTTGATCCGCTTGTAACTCAAACTCAGCGCGAACCGAGCCGTTGGGCCACACTATGCGAACGACGTCAGTAGCGGTCTGCTCGCCCAGCCCAAAGTGGAGCAGCGGACCATTGATTGGCTGTTTTTGTACCAGAAGGCCGGAACGAATCTCCATCTCCCCGCCGATGCCGAAGGAGTTGATACGCTGATCGCCCACGGCCTGTCTGGCTCGCGGTCGGATTAGTTGCCAGTGATAGTTCTTCGTCCCATGGTTCATCGCTGCAAGAGTTTCACCTGCATCTGACAGTCCCAGGAGATCTAATCGACCATCACCATTCAGATCGGCGGTATCAAAGATCCGCGCTGGCGCAACAGGTCTCTCTAGTAAGTTGAATCTTCCCTGCTCGTCGCTTAACCAGATCAGAGTGCCGTTACTTGACGACGTCAGGAGCAGATCAAGCCCACCGTTGTTATCCAAGTCGGCTACATGCAAACCCGGAATCCCTTCGATACTGCTGGGCGGATTGTTTAGCCGGGCAATCTGCGCAGTCTCCCACTCTTGCCCTTCGTTCTTATCCGATACGCGAACGATTATCGCGTCCGCCTGAACTGCCACCAGGTCGAGAACGCCATCGTAGTTGACGTCAGCTACATTGATCGCGCGCACCCGGGGCAAATTGGGTACGGGGCGTTCCGAAAATTGGCCCGTGCGTTCGTTGGTGAAAGCATGCAGACGATCCACGTCATCAATAAACGCCGCATCCGGATCACCATCGGCGTCCAGATCGGCCCACGCGAAACCACGTGTACCGGAGAGATTTGCAAACGGACGACTCTCAGCAAAAGTGCCGTCTCCGTTGTTTCTTAAGACAAGCGGCGGCCCATGTTCGACTCCAAGCACGATGTCGAGATCGCCGTCGGCCTCAATATCTGCGGCCCAGGCTCCGGTATAGCTCGCGCTTGTCACGGATGGCGGCAGCTTCGCAAGCTTGGCCACGTCAGTAAAAGCGTTAGGTGCATCCTGGCGCATCAAACGTATGCCGGCATTTCCCGTCAATATCAGATCCGTCTTGAAGTCGTAGTTAAGATCAATTGGTAGAATGCCTTCCAGACGTGGCGCGGCGCCTGATTGCCCGCCGGGAAAAGTGAATGACGCACCTGTAGCCAGATAGACTTCACGGCCATTTGCGACAACGACAGTCGAGGCGCCCTCACCGCTGAGTGAGATCGCGCCGGCCCATTCCCAATGTCCGCTCTTGACGTTGGGCACGGGTTGCGCAGTGAAGGTAAGTGTTGAATCCGCTGCGGCAGGGACGAACGAGGGCGATTCAAGTTTCAGGAAGTGAGTAAATGGTGTGGCGTCCTCACCAGGAGGCGGCTTAACGGCCGCGAGCATCCGCCGGTACTTTGGAACTCGTACCAACACATTGCGCAGGAAGACTATTTGCGTGGCCGCGGCGCGCGGATCTGGGCCAGCCACGGCTGCTCGCACGACTCTTAGTTGCTCTTGAACTTCAGCCGGCCAGGTTGAGGATTCCGAAGCAATCTGATTGACCGTGGCATGAAGTGTGCTGCCATCGCCGCTCCTGGCTGCCACGCGTGCCAACTCCAAAAGGGCCGCAAGATTATCAGGCTGAGTTGCCAGAACCTTCTGCATCAGATGCTGATATTCTGCTGCGCTGTTCTCGCCTCCTTGTCGCTCGATCTCCTCCGCAAGACGATAAACGGCCCTTATGTTTGATGAATTGAGTTCTACTGCCTTGCGCAGTGCTGTGATGGATTCCGCCGACCGTCCACGGCTGCCTTCGAGTAGACCTAGAAGGTAATAGATTTGGTCACTATCGGGCGCGAGCGTCCGGGCCCGGTCGAGCCTTTCGGCCGCCGGATCGAAATTGCTTTGGCGCAGTGCCAGCACTCCCCAGTTAGCCCAGCCGGCGGCTTCGTCAGGCGCGAGCTGAGTAAGCTGCATAAGCTTTGCATCGGCGCGCACGTCGTCGCCCACCTGTAGGGCCGCCAGACCAACGTAGAACGCCGAAATGATCTCCCGGTATTCCCTGGAAGATTTGTCGAGTGGCTTGATACTGGAACGACACGCCATCATCACTGCCAAAGTTAATATCAGGGCCAGTAGAAGCGCAGATCGGGGTTTGATCGATTGCGTAAGTTGCATCGGCCAAGGCTAAGCAGCCTCAGGGATCCTGGTTCACCAGACAAAGTCCTGAATAACTCTGCGTTATCTTCTCATCAATTTACGAAATGCAGAAATTCCCTCATGGTTTGCGGACGTAAAGCTGCGTTGCGGCATCAAAACCGTCGGCGGCGAAGTTCGCGAATTATACGAAGTTGGTGAAATTGGCGAAAGCCTCGGTTCAGCCGTTAGGTTAGTCTTGCCTGCTGGAAATAATCTCCCAGCACCTAACGCTGAGTCCTCGTACTCATTTTCGACTAACAATCCCAAGGCACCACCGCCATAGATTGCGCCAAAGGTCGAACGCTCGGCTCCTGCAAAACTTCCCCTCCGCAAAGGAGAATGTAATGAGGCAAGTCCGAGCGAAAACCTTTTTGGCTTTTCTACCAATGGGCCTGATGATGCTGCTTCAGACGCTCGTTGCAACGCCGGTGTCTGCTCAATGCCCGGCTTTATCAGCTGAGGGTACCACACCGGGGATCACGAAATTCAATACTGTGAAGTCTCAGATGTGGCACAACGACGGCCTTTGGTGGGGTGCCTTCTCAGATAGCAGTAATGGAATCTTTTCTTCTACAGTTTTCAGAATGCTGCGGCTACGAAGGGACCCATCGTCGACACCGACCCAAAAGGATTGCCCGATGTTCTTTGGGACGGCAGCAACCTCTTCGTAATGATATGGAAATCGCCCTCACAGGCAACTCTCTACAAATACACTTACGACCCATTGAGTAAGTCGCATAGTTTGATATCCGGGTTCCCCATCAACATTCCACTGCGCGGCGGATCGGCGCCCGCTCTGGTGCTTGAGGAAGACAGTAAGGGCAAGCTCTGGGCCACTTACGCGGGGACTGAGGGACCGCTGGCAGATGGCAACATCCATGTCATCTGGTCCACCTCCGCCGACCATACAGTCTGGAATACCACCGGCGCCGAGCTCGAATCAGGTCTGGTGCCAAACATTCAGGAGATCTCGGCGATTGTGCATTTTGGCGGTAACAAAATCGGTGTTGTCTGGTCGAATCGGCCGGGCATGGAGATCGCTTTTCGCTATCACATTGATGGCGAAGCTGAGACCATCTGGAGCGCCAAGGAGATAGTGGATTCTGGTCTTGGCCCACGAGGTCTTGGCCCGGTTGCGAATGATCATTTGAGTATCAAAGCGGCTGCCGATGGTCACCTGTTTCTTGTCGCAAAGGACCATGACAATGACGGCACGCCTGCTCATCAAAACGAGAGTCGAATCTGGCTTTATGTTCGCGGCCTAACGGGAAGTTGGGGCTCGAAGACGATTGTTCAACCCGATTTGAGCCAGCTTCCAACGCGTCCGGTGCTGTTATTGGACGGGACAAATAACGCCGCCTATGTCATTTATCATGATTCTGCCAGCGGGCATAATTTCATCGCGCAGAGCACGCTGGACAATCCCGCCTTCAGCGTTCCCTGCCCCTTCTCCATAGCACCAGCTTCAAATCCCACCTCTACTAAACAGAATGTGAGCGCTAGCTCCGGCTTGATGGCCGCGGCAAGCACAGGTGCCACGGCAAGTAACGAGATTGTATTCAGAAGCATTGATCTGTCGCCGCCACCTGCTCCCAGTGGCTACGAATGCGATTTGTCGCCGCGTCCAAGTGGCAGCAACAATGGCGTGGTTACAATCGCAGATTGGGTTCAGATGGGTCGCTTTGTCGCGGGATTAGACCTTGCGAACGCGGGTGAATTCCAGCGCGCCGACTCGGCCCCACGAGCGACTCGTGGAGATGGCGTGATCACCATTGCTGACTGGGTGCAGTGTGGACGCTATGTTGCGGGACTGGATCCGCTTACTCCTGCGGGCGGCCCGACTGAACCAGCTATCTCAATCTCAAAACCTAAAACGCAGTAGTACTTGGTCTCACACCAGCGCACGGATAAACAGGTCAGTACCACCACACGGTACCGCGTGGGTCTCTATTTTCATCACCGTCGCGCCGGCAATCAGGAGACCCACCCGCTACGAAGCTGTGAATAAATTGCTCTACCCTATAATAATGCACAACTCCTTGGAGTGCGGAGACTTGTCACCGCTTTCTCCGGTGAGATATTCGTCACGAAAAGCGGTGACAAGTCTCCCGCACTCCAAAGAGTTGAGT
>DATEUF010000156.1:0-8114 GCA_035283325.1 Pyrinomonadaceae bacterium
ACTCAACTCTTTGGAGTGCGGGAGACTTGTCACCGCTTTTCGTGACGAATATCTCACCGGAGAAAGCGGTGACAAGTCTCCGCACTCCAAGGAGTTGTGCATTATTATAGGGTAGAGCAATTTATTCACAGCTTCGTAGCGACCGGGTCCGCTCGGCAACCACACAACTTGAATGGGCATGCGGGGTCGCTACCGCTACTCGGTTCTGTGCGTCGGGTGCAGCGGTGGTTTCTTGGGAGCTCTCCAGCTCGCCCTAAAACGGCGAGCCCATACAAGTAAGAAACATTTTTTCCTCTGTAATAGAATCAACAACTTACAGGCATGTTTCTAATGAGTGCCGCCCCCTACAAGTTCTTATCGTTATCTAGCGTACGACATCAATGCCAATGAGTTGTTGGCCTGAGATTACGAATTCGGCCGGGGGTAATTCCATCTCATAGACCGGGGAGAGCACGGTTGGTGTGTACCCTCCAGAGTTTCTGTCGCTATTCAGCGTTGCCACCACTGAAGGAGGCAGATTGGGTAGCTCATCTGTACCAATTACAGCGCCTGAAGTGATTCTGAACAGTTTCACGTACAGGCGATCACTCTTCTTTACTTTGTTGATTGCCTTGACCAATTGACCAAGATCCTGCGGCACAAACGCCTTCGCAGCCGACCCTTCCTCCAGCGCCCCACCATCGCCCACGAACACCAGTAATTGTCCTGGTATGGCGTCGTCAGGAACCTGGACCGGAAATCGCTGGACAAACTGCTTGCCCGATTCTGTTCTTACATACGCCTGGATCTCGATTTTCTCACCTCGCCTGACTTCCGTCCTGTCGACCGCAATCCGTTCCAGCGTGCCGGCATACTTTGTGTCAGTTGATGAGATATCGAGTGACACCCCTTCGATCTGCACATCGTCAAACCCGCTGCCCAACAACGAACTCACGGGCAACGCCACGGATCCCGCAGCTTGCATGGCTGAGTTAGCTGCCGAAAAACGGCGGTCCAGTTGAATTGCTTCCTGACCTTTTACGTTGATTGAGCCCTGGATCGTAATCGTCGAATCGCCGAGCGCGCGTTCACTAGAGATAATTGTATTGAAGACCGTGATGTTGAGAAGCAGGGGTGTTAAGAATTGATCGTTGACGATCTCGTAGGAGTAACCCTCGATCCGGTTTCGGCTCGTATGCAGGTTGATTTTCACCGGAATCATTTTTGGCACTACTCCAAGTTGACCGAATATGCCGCTGCCTCGATCCTGCGATATTGCACCAACCATCTGACCCGGTACCGAGATCTTGAATGAGTTGTTGACGTTGGGGATCACGGTCACAACGGTGCTCTCAGTCATCGGCATGTCTGCCACCCCTAGACTCAGGAATGGGTGACCAAATGCATATACGTGATTGCCATCTCTGAAGGTCACGGTGCCAGACGCTGCGATTGAATAGTCGCCTCGTACCAGTTGAACGCTAACCGAACTTCCCGGCGCAAGTGTCTCCTCGGTAACCGGCGCCAGACCTGTCACAGCCGCCGCTCCTCCGACGCCGGAGACTGGCAGTAACCCGTTGGCAGTGAGTTGATTGGCAAATGTTGCTAGTGATTCCTGAGTGATCCCTCCGAAAACCACGGGGGTAGCAATCGGGATCATCTGTTGTCCAAGCAAGGGAATAAGCCTCGAGCCCTCAGACACAGGCGCGATTAGTGAGACAGCACTCACGGCGGGCTTTGGTAAAGCCGGCTTCCAGTCTGTTGAAGCCAATTGGGAAAACGATATGACCCGCGGCTCCTTCTGTTTGGGAATTTGTCCCTCCGACCCTTTCTCGAAAAGATCGATCATTTGCCTGATTGGCGTGATGCCGGCGATTGGTTCTTTTGAGAATGGAAAACTGAATGCGATGGCCCCAACGAGTCGATCGCCAATGTAAACTGGCGAACCCGACATGCCTGCGAAAACGCCGGTCTTCTCTACGTTGCTGCCGCTCAGTCGAGCAATGATCGTCGACTGCCGAGGTCCTGGAAAGCCGGACAATACTCCCAGAATCTCAACGTTAAACTCTTGGGCCTCCGCCCCGGCAAAGACGGTTCGGGAAACACCTTTCATTCCCGGGCGCAAATCTTCCAGAGGGAAAAGGCGCGCATCGACGCGACTGGCCTTGCTGCCATCGCTGGACACCGTCAGCCTTTGTGCGAATGCCGGCGAAATACCAAACTCAAGAACAAGCAATATGAGGAAGACCTTCGTCATTCGAAAAACCCCTGAATCATTGACCGAAACATGAGCCACGCTATCCGCCACGACCGGGCGTGTTGCGAATATAACTTTCGCCGAAGAACCGGGTCAAGGCGACGACTGAAAGGATCGCAAATAACCTCAAGAATTCTGACCGGCCCGCGGTTGCGGTCGTCCCTTGCAGCAGGGATCCTCGCATGATACCTTGCGAGGCCGGGGCAGAACTTTCCACAATGATCGCAAATATTAGTAGTCCTTTGGAAGTTAGTCCTATAACTGAAATCCACGAGCAGTCAATCACGGGTTTCGTTCTTGCTGGTGGAGCATCGCGGCGCATGGGAAGGGACAAGGGGAATCTCGTTCTGGCTGGAAAATCTTTCGTTGAACATATCATTGCTGCGCTGTCGCCAATCGTAGGGTCGATCTCCGTTGTCGGCAGAGAATTTAAGGGCCCTGGCCTGCGCATCCCCAGCATACCAGACGTCTATGAAAACTGGGGTGCACTTGGAGGGCTGCATGCTGCGCTACAGGCTTGCCAATCGCCATGGGCGGCGGTGGTCGCGTGCGACTTGCCCTTTGTCACAACAGACCTTTTCAGATGTCTGGCCAGCAGGCGGCAAGATTACGACGCAGTCGCTCCCATACAACGTGACGGGGTTCCTCAACCCTTGTGTGCGCTGTACCGGCGGGAGGCCTGTCTCGTGCGTGCCGAACAGTTGATAGATTCAGGCGAGCGAAGGCCTGTTGCTCTGCTACAATCGGTCGGCACCTGTTGGGTGCAGTTTGCCGAACTCGCCGATCTGGAAGGCTCGCAAAAATTTTTTGATAACATCAACACGCCGGAAGACTATGAGAACGTAAGTGAGAAAGGGGGAGTGATTCGACGTAGGGACTGAACGCGGGCCCTGGATCCGATGTTCTTTTCATCCCTCATCCTTCATCGTTGCGACTGATGGCGCCAAGACGACGCTTTGGAAAGAAGCTCTTTAAGTCACTGCTGCCCATCTTGTTCGTCCTGGCGGCGGCCCTGGCTATAGCACTCGCTTCAATCGTTTACGGAATTACGCGTCCACCTCGTCGAGCTTACCTTGTTACTCCCGAAGCCTTTTCCCAGATCAGCGGGCCAGGACTCGGGGTGACAGATGAGACATGGCAAAATAGCGACGGCACGAAAGCTCGTGGTTGGTTACTCAAGGGCAGTGAGGGCGCGCCTGCAGTGGTCTTTCTGCACCGCTATGGTGCGGACCGCTCCTGGCTCTTCAACCTCGGAGTCAAACTCAACGAAGCAACGAACTTCACGATACTCTGGCCTGACTTGCGCGGCCATGGCTTAAACCCACCGACAAGCACGGCCACCTTTGGCACTCAAGAAGACAGCGATGTGCTGTCTGCTCTCGACTTTCTGCGCACCATCAAGGGCGAAACCGGTAACCGGTTAATTGGAAACTACGTTGGACTCTATGGCGTCGAACTCGGCGCTTACGCGGCTCTGGGGGCTGCCCCCCAGGACAACCAAATCCGCGCGCTCGTACTCGATTCCCTTCCCCGCAGCGCAGATGAGATGCTGAGGTCCGCAGTGAAAGATGACCTGCGCGTTAACAATGAAGCCGTACACTATCTTGTTCGTGCCGCCACTCGCATCTATTTTCTTGGTCACTTTGAGAAGGCGAGCACGTGCGAATTAGCAGCAAAACTGAAGGATCAGCGGGTACTCTTGCTTTCCGGTGATGATGCTGGACAATTCCGAGAATCAACCGTCAGCGTTAGGGACTGTTTCAAGGTGAGTAGTCTCGAAGCAAAAACCGATCTACCTCTGACAGGCTACAATCTACCATCCGCCACGGGCGAGCAAGGTGAAGGCTATGATCGCCGCGTGATCGATTTCTTCGACAGACAGCTGCGATAGATCGTTCCTCACTAGCGAGCAGATCCTATCTAACGGCCACGATCGCAATGCGACCATTGTCACCCAAAACCTCAACGCGAGCGGTCGTCAATTGCGTCAGCTGAAAACTGTAAGCTACCGGTACTATAACCAGAATCGGTCGGTTCTCAGCCTTTGCCGCTTCCAGGACCTGGGCTGCACCCTCAAAGCGCAGCGGTTCGCCATCTGGGCCATAAACAAGCCGGCCCGCAGCATAAAATTCTGCCGTGCGATCAATCTCATGGAGAGAATACAGCGGCGCCGCTCCATAGCTTTTCTCTTGAGCCAGCGCGAGCAGCTCGTGCACAGATTCTCGGCGTGCGATACGCGTTACACCACAATTTAGGCCGATGACGAGTGATCCTAAAAGACCACAGATAACCAGCACGGCCGCGGTTCTTCTCCGCTTAGCTATCACGGCGATGGTACCGGAAATAAGAAGGGGCGCGACTCCCGTGAACGCGCATCGAAGAGAGAGATTCCCTGATCGCGCCGCATAGAAGATCGCCGCCAGGCCAAGCACCAGGACTATTGCTCCGGTCGCCTGCATTGCCCAGCGTCGACGTCCCTGAGCCATGAAGCGATTCAACTGGTCGCCGGCGAGCAGAGCGGCTCCCGGCAAAACCGGCAAGACGTATCCCGGTAGCTTTGAACTTGAGAGCGAAAAGAAGAGAAGCGGAAATACGAGCCAGGCCAACGCAAAAATTCGAAAGCTATCATCGGTTTTTGCGCTGCTCCACTGCCACTTTCTGATATTCGCAAGATTGGCAAGCAGAAACGGCGTCCAGGGCATCGCCATGACAGGAACAATGACCAGGTAGTAATAGATCGGCTGCGGATGATGATATTTATTAGTGAAGTACCGCAACATGTGATGTTGAATAAAGAAGTCGTTTATGAAGGACCATCCATGGCGGTAAGTAACGGGACCGTACCATACAGCGGAGATTGCCATCATTAACGGTAGGCCCCATGTCAAACTGGCTAGCAGGCGGCGGCCAGGAACTTGCCTGCGCAGAAGGTAGTAAGCAGCGATCACTCCGAAAGGAACTACGATCCCCACAAGCCCCTTGGCCAGCAGCGATAGACCTGCAAAGATGTAAAAGCCACCTAAGAATTGCCGGTAGGCACGTGAGTCTGGGGAAAGCTCCGCAAAGGCAAAGAACACCAAAGCCCAGGTGAGCGTCATTGTAAGCACAATATCGAAACTGGCGCCGCGTGCGAAAACGATGATACCGAGAGTGGAAGCAGTGACCAGAGTTGCCCAGCATGCCAGCCCTACTTTGTTAGAATCGGATTTCTCCAGCTGCTTTGCCAACCAATAGACCGCGGCAATGGTTAGCAGCCCACACAGAGCAGGTCCCACCCGGGCAGCCCATTCCGAGACGCCGAAGATGCGGAAACTGACCATCATCATCCAATAGAGCAAGGCCGGCTTCTCAAACCAGACGAAGCCACCAAGCGTTGGTGTGATTGGGTCGTGACGCTGGAGCATTTCCCGCGCCACTTCAGCGTAACGTGGCTCATCAGGCCCTACGAGTGGAAATCCTCCCAGGCCGTAAAGATAGAAGCCAGTGATCGCAAGCAACAGCAAAAAGCAGCTGCGCTTGGCAAGCTTCGAAGGTTGCAAGTATAGTCACTCCGTCAGTGGTCTGTGGTCAGTTGTCATCTTAGCATCAATGTTGCACACGGCAGTCATCGGTGTGGGCCATCTGGGCCGGCAACACGCACGCATTCATGCGGTGCTCGCTGCCGAAGGTATGTCGGATTTTCTTTGCGTGTGTGATCTCAATGATCAAACGGCGAAAGCGATCGCCGCTGAGCGCAACGTGGATTGGACTACTGATTGGCGCAAACTTCTTGGTCAAGTAGATGCGGTTAGCCTTGCCGTGCCGACGGAGGCGCATTGTGAGATCGCTTGCGCTCTATTGTCAGCCGGCATCCATGTCCTGGTTGAGAAGCCGATCTCCCGCACGCTGCCCGAAGCCGACAGGATGATTGATGCAGCGCAACGGTCGGGAGCACTGTTGCAAGTAGGACATCTGGAGCGTTTCAACCCCGCATTGGTAGCACTCAGGCCTCATGTACGTAAGCCCGTTTATTTCGAGATCCATCGGGTCGGGGAATTTACGGCACGTTCACTGGACATCGACGTAGTGCTCGATCTGATGATTCACGATCTAGATATCGTACAATGGCTGGTGGGGGAAGAAGTTGAGGTTACTGAGTTACACGCCGTCGGGATCCCTATCCTGACAAAAAAGGTTGATGCAGCTAATGCGCGGTTGGAGTTTTCTACAGGTGCAGTGGCAAATATTACGGCTTCTCGAGTAGGAACCGAGAAGATCCGCAAAATGCGGTTTTTCCAGCCTCACGATTACATCGCCGTAGACTATGCAAGCAGGCGTGCTTCCATCAGCAGCCTGGCGCGGCCAACAGCCGATGGTTCGTGGCCCGGCGTTCACGTACGGAACCTTAACGTCATTGATGTTGAACCACTTCGCGCGGAGCTGGTGGCCTTTTTTGATGCTGCCCAGAGTGGCGCGCCACCGGCCATATCTGGACGCGATGCCCGAAATGCTCTGGCACTCGCTTTACGGACGCTGCTAAGGATTGAGGAGCATGCCGCACACCCGCAAGTTCATGCGTTGAGTACTGCGCAACCGCGCTGAGTTGCTTTCCGTACGCCTGGTACACACTTCAGTGGACGCTCTTTCGAGAGTTGGAGAAAAGAGAGTTCCGAGAAAGAAATGCCTGCCAAAACTTCTTGGATAAGTCGCGCGGATCGCGTCTCAGACTTCCTTGCGCAAAGAATCGCAGCGGGCGACTTTCCTTCTGCTGTATATCTGATCTCACAGCGAGGCGAAATAGCATTCTCCGATTCGCTGGGCCATGCGGTACTTGAACCGTATCGGATAAGCGCCTCGCTTGAGACCATCTACGATCTCGCTTCGCTTACAAAACCTCTGGTGACGGGCCTATTGTGCGCCAAACGGATTCAGCTGGGAGAGCTGACACTTGATAGTTCTGTGTCCCATTATCTGCCCGAGTTTGATCGAACAGATAAACATATGATAACCGTGCGTCAGCTGCTGACCCATGCTTCAGGCCTTCCGGCATGGCGCCCACTCTATATACTCGCTGAGAACGAACCGGATCGAACCATTGGAGTCATTGCCAACGAGAAGTTGGAATACCAACCCGGCACGCGCGTCATCTATAGCGATCTCGGATTTATTGCCCTGAGTATCCTACTGGAAAGGTTAACCGGGAAAGAATTGGCAACACTGGCCTGGGAGGAGATCATTAAGCCTCTTAAGCTCGAACATACATTCTTCAATCCCGAGATTGCCCTGCAAACCGGGATCGCGGCTTGTGAGGCAGGCAATAATTATGAGATCGAAGTCTGTAAAACTTCAGGAATTGAAAGTTACAGGAACTGGCGACGGAATCTAATTTGGGGCGAGGTGCATGACGGCAATGCCCATTTCCTAGGTGGTTCCGCGGGTCACGCAGGGCTGTTTTCCAGCGCCAGGGAGACAGCTCAAATCGCGCAGCAATTTCTCGCTGGCCAAAGTGAAATACTGAATCCTGAAACTTGTGAACTGTTTCGGACCAATATGACTCCAGGCCTGGATGAGGCACGTTCAATTGGATGGCAGTTGGCGTCGACTCCCGAATCCAGCGCGGGTCCGGATCTACCGCAGGAGAGCTTCGGGCACACGGGCTTTACCGGAGTCAGTTGCTGGGTAACACCCAAACCGGAGTGGGTGTTCGTGTTGCTAACAAACCGCACACATGCTCATGCGTTGCCGTTTGTTAACATCAATAGTGTACGGCGTGAGTTTCATAGTCTAGCTACCCAGGCTTTGGGTAATCGCGCCGGTTAGGAGTAATCGATGACCCCCAGGTTTAAAAAGCGCCTTTATTCCTGTGCTCTGATGACGGCACTGACGGTTGTTGGGGCGT
>DATEUF010000157.1:0-7753 GCA_035283325.1 Pyrinomonadaceae bacterium
TCGTTGGCAATCTCCCGTACAACATATCAACCGCAATCATTCAGCGGATGATTGAGCAACGGCATTGTCTAGTTGAGGCAGTTGTGATGTTGCAACGCGAAGTTGTGGATCGCATTACCGCAAGAGCGGGTTCAAAGGACCGCGGCTATCTTTCAGTCCTCGTCGAAGCATATTGCGAAGCGGAGCAGTTGTTTGATGTTGCGCCAGGAGCATTTCGCCCGGCGCCCAAAGTCTGGAGCAGCGTGATCAAACTAAAGTTTCGTTCGACCATCGCTGCACGGGTAAACGACGAAGCGCTACTCCGGCAGGTTGTAAGTGCCGGGTTTCGGCAACGACGCAAGACCATCTTAAATAACTTAAGGCAGGCGCCCGGCGAGCTACAGGAACTTATTAAGCGTCATGGTGGCGCCAGCATCGTACTTTGCCGAGCGGAAGTCGAGCTCAACCGGCGGGCAGAGACTCTCACGCTCAACGAGTGGGCGAGGATCTCCAACGTCCTGGAATGACTTCTGTTTGCTGCCAGGATTAGCGCCGGTGAACCACTACCTTCATCCCTTCGGCCGGTCGGAGTGACATTGCAGGCAACAACTTGACGGGAGCGCGCGAAACGAGGGGCAATCTAAACTGCTGACCAATAGTTGCCATTACCAGAATGATTTCCATCATTGCGAAGTAGTTCCCTATGCATATGCGTGGCCCGCCGCCAAAAGGGAAGTATGCATATTTCGGCAAGCTGTTACTGAAGTCTTCAGTCCAACGTTCAGGATAGAACCGATCAGGCTCGGGATAGAAGCGTTCGTCGCGTTGAGTGGCCCATTGAAACATGAACACCTGAGTTTTTGGCGCTACTCTAAAACCGCCAATCTCACACTCTTCAATAGCTTCACGACCGACACCATAAGCTGGTGGATAAAGTCTCATTGACTCTTTGGCAATCATCTCTGTGTACTTAAGCCGTGAAACATCTGCCAGTGTTGGAGGGCTGTCGCCGAGCACGTCGCCAAGTTCCGCATGAAACTTCTTTTCCACCTCGGGATTTCGGGCCATTAAGTACCAGGCCCAGGAAAGGGTCAGGGCTGTGGTTTCATGTCCTGCCAGAAACAGTGTCATCACTTCGTCGCGCAACTGGCGATCAGTCATTTGCGTGCCGTCATCCTCGTCATGGGCTGCCAGCAGCATAGAAAGCAGATCTCCCTGGTCGGACCCGCTGGCACGACGCTCGGCAATGATCCGGTAGACAATTTCGTCAATCTCTCTTGCTGCCTTATGAAACCGCCTATGCGTGGGTGTTGGCAGACGGTTATCGGCGATCCATTTGAGTGTGGCTTGCGACGCGAAAGGCTTTACCATTTTCCCAAGTGCACTTCCAACACGATCGGCATCGTTCCTGATGTCCGTATTAAAGAGTGTCTTGACGACAATGCCGAGCGTTAGTCGCATCATGTCGCGGTAAATATCTCTCGTTTCACCGTCGCGCCAGGAGGAACACATGCGCTGGGTGTATTCCACCATCACCTGGGCATAGCTGCTGATACGTTGCCGGTGAAAGGCAGGTTGAGCAAGACGGCGCTGTCGGCGCCAGAAGTCGCCTTCACTGGTCAACAGGCCGTTGCCAACCAGGCGTTGAAAAAAGTTGGAGCGCAGCGAGCGCGACTTGATGAAGTTTTTGGCGTTAGTTGAGAGTACAAACTCGATGTGCTCGGGATGATAAAGAAAATAGACAGTGATATAGAAAAAACGCATGCGCACGACGTCGCCATAAGAGCGGCACCGAGTGATGAAAGAGAGTGTGTCGCGATTAAACTCTGGCATCACTCCGAGAAACAGTCCGCCTTTAGGGCCAGGCGCTACTTCTGATGTTGTAGGCTTCGGCATTCAGATTTCACGGGAACGAGACGAGATTAATCGGAGTAGTTCCTGGCGACTCAGTTTTCGTTCATTGTAGCCGCGTTCCCCATAAGGCTGTAGCATTACCCAGTAATTTGCTGTGCGCTGATATCCTGGCGGCTGCGCCTGGAAAAAGGCCCATGCCTTCCGGTTTGCTTTGAATTTCTGCTCATAGTCAGGATGCAATTTGCGCTCGGCGTTTTCAAATGAGTAGATGCCCGATTTGCGAGGATCGCGCCCATCAAAGCCTTTTAAACCGGAGGCCTTCATACGTCCCATAGTTTTCAGCTCTTTGGCACGCTTAACATTTACCAGACTCCACGTGCTCTTAGATTTACGCGGCGAAAAACGAATGATGTAACTATTTTCGTCCCGGCTTTTCCTTACACCATCAATCCAGCCGAAACATAACGCCTCATCCAACGCCTGCTGGTAAGTGAAGGTGGCTTTACCCGAACTCTTTTTATAGAAGCCCAGCCAGAGTTCAGTAGTCTTATCGTGCTGCTCCCCAAGCCATTTTCGAAACTCACTTGAAGATTTGAAGAATTTTACAGTCATTCGCCCTTAAGTTTTTGCCGAACTCGTGTACAGTTTACGTCACAAACTGAACGCCCGTGGTGTTAGAAACAATAAAGCTCTTGGTGTGTTCAAAAGGTTTCTCATTCCGTATTTTTATAATGCCCACGATTGCACACGTGCAATGACCCGTAGTTAAACCTTCCATGACCCCTATTTGCAGTTCTGAACGTTGGCTGCCTCGCAGAGACTGGCAAAGGAGAGCAATCATGAGAAAGCTAGCACAAATTACGGCCCTTACGCTGGTCCTGCAATTTCTGATCGTCGTCGAACCACTAACGCTGGCGCAAAAACCCAAGGCTGCACCTCCGCGTTCTAAGTCGCAATATGCGGCACAGATTGCTCTTTTTGAAGAGTTTGTCAAAAAGCAGATGGCCCTGAACACTGTTGGCTATCAGCTTGGAGGCGCCGGCATGATCACAGAGGCTATTGAAGTCTTGAACGCGGCTATCCGACTCTACCCACAAGAAGCAAACCTTTAGGATAGACTGGGAGAGTTTCAGTTGAAAAAGGGAGACAAAACCAAGGCCCTGGAGTCTTACAAGAAGGCACTGGAGATTAACCCAAACTTTCCAAATGCCACAGCAGCTCGCGAGATTGTCAAGAAGTTGAGCGGCGAACCGGGAGGCCAGTAGTTTGGCTGTCGAATGAGGCCAGGCTTTTGGCCGGGCCTACCAGACTGTCAATCCCGGGCCGAAAACGCCTGGAACAAGTACAGAGCGGCCAATGGTGGCTGACTTGTCGCATGGTCAGCCACTGGTAGGGTCCATGCTATACTGCCTGCCTTGAACCTGGATCTTACTTTCTTGAGCAAACAGCACCCCACAGTAACTTTCCGCAGAATTGAGCAAAGTGGCTAGTGTGTTAGAGATAATCCCGCTCGGTGGAATCGGCGAGTTTGGGATGAACTGCATGGCGGTGCGGTTCGACGACGAAATGCTCATCCTCGATGTAGGGATGGGCTTTCCTGAAGAGAGCGCCTATGGCGTCGACGTCTGCATTCCTGATTTCGATTTCCTCGAAGAATACCGGGATTTCATCACTGCGATTGTCCTGACCCATGGTCATGAAGATCATCTAGGCGCGCTGCCCTACTTCCTCAAGAGATTCAATGTGCCCGTCTATTGTTCGCATTTCACCGCTGGTCTGGCCGAAAGCAAACTTGAAGAACACGAGCTCCTGGGAGACGTGCTGCTGCACCGAGTGGAACCTCGAGACGTGGTGGATATCGGTGTATTCAGCGTCGAGTTCATAAGGGTTTCGCATTCACTGGTGGACTGCTTTTCACTGGCGATCAGGACGCCAGTGGGCACAATCATTCACACCGGAGATTACAAGGTTGACGAAACGCCCGTGATTGGTGAGCCGATCGATCTGCGCTCCTTCCGCAGATATGGCCAGGAAGGTGTGCTGGCACTGCTATCCGATTCAACCAACGCCACCGTGCCTGGTCGTACCCCTTCTGAGCGGGCTGTAATTCCGGCATTTGAAGAGATCTTCTCGGAGGCCAAGGGGCGCATCATTGTTACTGCATTTTCGTCATCAATTCATCGTCTGCAGATCGTGTTGGATGTAGCTCAACAGTTTGGTCGCAAAGTTTGCGTGCTTGGTCGCTCGATGCAAAAGAATGTCGAGGTGGCGGAGCGACTCGGATATCTGGATATCCCTGAGGGGCTGCTACTTTCGTTGAACCAGATCAAGCAGATGGACGACGATGAGATAGTGTTTTTGGTGACCGGGTCTCAGGGTGAATCCCGGGCAGCGCTTTCGCAGATGGCCGTGCAAAGTTACAAAGGATTGACTATTGAAGAAGGTGATACGGTTGTACTTTCTGCGCGCATAATTCCCGGAAATGAGCGTCTGATCTCACGCATGATCGGGTTCCTTTACAAGCGTGGCGCCAATATCATCGAAGAGAAGCGTCGCCTGGTTCATGTAAGCGGGCATGCTTCGCAAGAAGATATACGCATAATGACTGAGGCCACAAAGCCCAAATTCGTCGTTCCGATTCACGGTGAGTATCGCATGCTCTTTCGGCACAAAGAGTTTATCAAGAACCACCTGGGTTATCCGGAAGAGAATATCATCCTCGTGGAAAACGGCGACGTGTTGGAACTTGATGGCGGACGAGCCGCTATAATCAACAAGCGGGAGATCAGGCGCACATTCATCGATGAGACGGGTTTTGAGGAAATACTCAGCGAAACAGTGAGAGAGCGGAAGCAGCTGGCTTATGAAGGAACGATAACGTTAATCATCGCAATCGATGGCACGACTGGAGAGCTAAAAGCCCGACCGGAAATTGTGATGCGTGGCGTACGGGGTTTGGATCCTGCCAATGGCTCACTAAGGGAAGCACAGCAGATTGTGGCGGCCGCTGTGGCCGGTGCTTCGCGCGAAACACTCCTTGATGAGAGCCTCTTGAAGGAACATGTGCGGCTGGAGTTGAAGCGATTCATACAGAAACTTACCGGGGCTAAGCCTGTCATCCTGCCGGTAGTAGTGCAGCTCTAATCCACAGTTAGCAAAACATAACTCCACAGATTCCGCGATTAGGACTGAAAGTCTCCAATAGTTATCCCGGCAAACGTAGTTATCCCGGCAAACGCATTTGATATCGCATTCCGGTGCCAACTCAGCTAAGAGAGATAATCAGGTGTTAGTGTGAATTACTGGGAAGAGAAAGTAGTTATGATTACGGGGGCTTCGTCCGGTATCGGACGGACGCTGGCGATGAAGCTGGCGCGACGTGGCGCCAATGTCGGTCTGGTGGCCCGAGGAACTGAGGCTCTTAAGGAGATTGAGAGGGAGATTGCGTCAAGGCAGGGAAAGGCCCTCGCATTGCCCGCAGATGTTCAGGACGCCGGCGGGCTTGCAGGTGCAACTGCGCGATTGCGAGCTACATTCGGGCCGATCGATGTTTTAGTTGCTAACGCAGGAGTTGGGGGCACAACCGACCCTGCACAGCTGGACGCTGAGCAAATTGCCCGAGTGATTAACGTGAACGTTATCGGGGCAGCGAATAGCGTCACCGCAGTGATGCCTGAGATGCTCGAGCGGGGCAAGGGTCACCTGGTCGTGATTTCCAGCCTGGCCGCGTATCGAGGCTTGCCAAAGTCGGCTGCTTACTGTGCGAGCAAGGCTGCAGTTTCTGCGTTCTTTGAGAGTTTGCGTCTGGAGCTTCAGCCCAGAGGAATTGATGTGACAGTGATCCATCCGGGGTTTATCAAGACACCGCTAACGGCGGGTCGCGACGCAAAGATGCCTTTTCTAATGGAATTGGAAGACGCAGTCGACAAGATTGTCTGGGCTATCGAGCGGCGCCGAAAATCATATGCCTTTCCCTGGCAACTGGCAGGTATTGTGCGCGCCGGCATGATAATGCCGAATTTTATGTATGATTGGGTCGCGAGAAGAAACTCATTCAGAGAATAGGAGATTGCGGCTCCACAAATTCAGATGACCCTTTTTCAAGCGATCGTTCTGGGCATTGTTCAAGGCCTTACAGAATTCATACCGATCAGTTCAACCGCCCACCTGGTTTTTGCCGCCCGCGCTGCGGGACTTTATGAGGGTGTTGAGGCAACTCTAAGAGCGGAACAGACTACGGCCACCATTGCCGTGGTCCAACTCGGCACATTGCTCGCAGTCCTTGCCTATTTTTGGCGCGACATCCTGCACATATCAGAGTCTTTTCTGCGGGACCATCTAGCACTTATCAACGGTCAACGCGCGCGAAGCGTTTCGAAAGGCAGTTCTCTATATCAATCAGGCGAGCCGATTCGGGACAACTCCGGCCGCTGGCTTTCTCCTGAGGCCTGGCTGGGTTGGCTGGTCATCATAGGTTCTATACCGGTGGCCGTGTTTGGCTTGGTTTTCCGAAAACAGATTGAGGGAACTCTAACAAAGAACTTATGGGTAATCGCCACGATGATGATCGTGGTAGCCATATTGTTGGGTATTGCGGAATTGGTTGGAAAGCGAACCCGATCCCTAGCCGAACTTGGTGCGGGAGACGCTCTTGCGGTTGGATTTGCGCAGGCGCTGGCGTTGTTGCCGGGCGCCAGCCGATCAGGTTCAACGATCATGGCGGGACTCTTTGCTGGCCAGCTGAGAGAAACAGCAGCGCGCTTTTCGTTCCTGTTATCTATCCCGGCCATCGCCGCCAGCGGCATCTTTGAACTGAGGGCAGCCATCGTAAAGCTGCCGTCGGACAGTTATCTCTCGCTGGCTGTGGCGACGATGGTTTCAGGTATCGTCGGTTATGCATCGATCTGGTTCTTGCTCCGGTTTTTGCGCGCTCACTCCACCGGAATCTTCATATTCTATAGGCTGATTGTCGGTGGGCTAATTCTTGTGGCGCTGTCTGCCGGTTACCTTTCAGCCTCAGTTTAACTGAGAAAATCCGGGTGAGTTGAGCTCACAGGCCGAGGCAATTCGTTGAATCTTTTCGGCAGATCCAGCCTAAATTGGCGCCAGGGCACTTGCATTCGTTCAGATCCTGAGCGTTCGCCCGTGGCGCCTGCGGGGATTCAAATTGACCACCTCGTAGAAAATGCTGACAACCATAGCGAACATGGGTAAACTACATATGCCCACCTCACCTCACTGGGGTCGAGTCAACACTCTTCCGAATTCAATAGTTCAAAAGGTTGGTGAAATTAATGAATGAGAAAGACCCGCGAGAGGCTATGGCGCGCTCACAGCGGCCGCGGAGCCCGCGAGTACCGGTGGAATTTGAACTGACGGTAGAAGGTGAAACCCAGGCGGGTGAGCCCTTTCGAGTTGCAGCCCAGGCTATAAAGATCAGCCGCGGCGGTGCAACGATCGTTCTTGACGTCGATGTGGCTCTCGGCGCGATCGTAAAGTTGACGCCTCCTTTCGGTCGTCAACTCGACGCGGAGATAAACGGCGTTTGGAACGATCAGATAGATGGTCGCAGCCGGATAGGAGTTAAGTTACTTGACGAGGATGGATGGTTTGCCGAATAGAATCTTCTCCAGGTTCTGGCCAATGGAGCTGAGTCGCCGGAGTGTATACCAGGAGCCCCATCGCTATTGCGTCGCCTTCCGCTAATAAAATTTCCCAAACACTCTCCGGTCACCTCACTACACATGGCTGTATCAGTAGTCAGTTGCAAGTTCGTGGTAGTGTCCGGGTAGGCCCAGCGGTTACCCAACCAGGCCCCCCACAGATCCGGACGTGCACAATTCGTGCATCCGGTTCCTCGGTTCGCCAGCGCGTCGGCACGCGCACTAGCGCAGAACGTTAGCTGCCCTACAGACGACTT
>DATEUF010000158.1:0-20769 GCA_035283325.1 Pyrinomonadaceae bacterium
CCAGTTGTCATCGCTTGCCTGCGGCTCGTTGGCAATTCCAAGCATCGTTAGCGGCCCGGTGTCTAAACAATTGTGTCGACAATCGACTCAGTAGATCACCAGTTCGTCGACAAACTGAGACCATCAGTTCGCTGACAAACTGACGGGATGATGGTGGCAAACAATGTCAAATGCCAACTATGCCAACTGTCAAATGTTAACTGTCAACTGTCAACTGTCAACTAATGCCAACTGTCAAATGTCAACTGGAAAAGCTCCTGCTCCTGCTCCTGCCGTCTGCCGCCTGCTCCTCCTGCTCCTGCCTCCTGCTCCGGTTATTCATCCAGCGGGCGGGGGCCAGGATCCATTCCGCGGACACTGGCCTGATTGATCACGCGAACTCTCAGATCTTCATTCACTCGAATCTGGCAGGAAAGCCTGATGTTTGGCGCCAATTCTGCTTCCATGGCCAGCCGGTTGCGCTCCAACTCACGCATCTCTCCTGGCTCGCCATCCAGAATTTCCACGCGACAGGTGGTGCACCGCGCATTCCCTCCACAACGGTGAAGAATATCGATTCCTGCATCCTCTATCGCCAGCACCAGTTTCTTTCCTGCAGGTGCTTCGATTACCTCGACGCCGTTAGCTATTTGAGCTTCGATTTTGGCCATTACTGTCTCCGAGTTCCAAGGCTGAGCGTGAATTTGTCATAGATGAACTGGTTCAGCAAGTGTTCAAGAATTCTGTAGTGGCCCATTTTCATCCAAACTCAGTTCCATAAATATTGCATCCGGAACGGGGTTCTTGTAATACGCCGGCACCTCTTGAAAGCCAAGTGATCGATAGAGCGCGATGGCCGCAACCATTCTCCCCGGCAATGTGTCGAGCCGCATCCGCTCATATCCGAGAGCGCGCGCCTCTTCGATGATCCGTTCGGCCAGCATCCGCCCCATACCGGATCCCCGAAACTCAGGTCTCACATAGAGACGTTTCATTTCGCAGATCCCTTCACCAATTTTCCGCAAGGCAATGCAGCCGGCAATCAGGTCTCCATCGCGGACCAAGAGCAAACGGCCCTCCGGCGGAGAATAGTCCCCCGGCAGGCCTGCTACCTCATCAGCAAAATTTTGAAAACAGAGGCTGATGCCGAGACCGGACTCATATTCGTGAAATAGCTGCCGCGCCTCGCGAATTTCATCCGCGGATTGGGCTTCAATGAAATTCATCAGTCGAAAAAGCGCGGTAACGCGAACTGTTAGTTTGCGCTTTTGCAGAACCCGAATGCTAAAGACTGCCAGTTGCGCAATCTGACAGATTGCGTTACGCAGAAACTATTCGCGCGGTACGCGAAAGCGGCTCGGCAATCTCTTGTCTTAAAGAGCTGCCGAGCCCTGCAATCGCGCACCGCGCCCATTTTTTGCCGACAGAGATCTAATCTGTCGCTATTCAAGAATTGAAGTTTTCTAGCTACGCCGTGAAAGAAGAACCGCAGCCGCAACTTCCCGTGGCGTTAGGGTTCTTAAAGGTGAAACCAGAGCCCATCACGCCACTGACGTAGTCAATCTCGACCCCATTAAGATATTGCGCACTGAACATATCGACAAAGAGCCTCACGCCCAGCTCGTCGAGTATGAAATCGCCTTGACGCGATTCCTCCTCAATGTTCAGGCTATACTGGAAACCAGAGCAGCCTCCCGGTACCACGCGTACTCGCAAGCCCGCAGTTTCAGGAAGACCTTCTTCGCCCGACATAAACTTCTTTATCTCAGTTGCGGCAGGTTCGGTAACATTCAAGCTTACGGCTGGGGCAGTTGTTGACGACATTTTTACTAAACTCCTTCAAATCAAGTGGTCATTATACTTTGGCCTTTGTGCGAAACGGGCAGGCACGAAGGCCTGAGACCAAAGTCCAGAAATATATCTTATTGTCCTTTTCCTAAAACGACAAGCTCAGGCTTCATGGCCTCAATTGAGACTTGCCGGGCGACTTCTTCCGCGAGTTTGCGAAAAGCTTCAGCCTGTGGGGAATCAGGGTGGCTTACCACCACAGGTACGCCGCTGTCGCCGCCTTCCCGCACCTCAATTCCCATAGGAATGGTGCCCAAAAAAGGAACCCCATAAGTGGCCGCCAGCTTTTGACCGCCTCCCTCGCCAAAGATGTTGTACCTTATGCCGGTGTCTGGGGCGATAAAGTAACTCATGTTCTCAACAATACCGAGCACAGGTACAGCAACTGTCTCGAACATGCGCAGCGCCCGCCGCACATCTGCTACCGCCACATCCTGGGGTGTTGTCACCAGCACCGCGCCTTGAACAGGTACCAACTGCGCCAACGACAATTGCACATCACCGGTGCCGGGAGGCATATCCACAATTAGGTAGTCCAGTTGGCCCCACTTCACGTCAGACAAGAACTGTTTGACGAGACCGTGCAGAATAGGACCACGCACGATCATTGGCTTGTCGCCGGGTTGCAGGAAAGCCATAGACATTACCCGCACACCATGCGCCTCGACTGGAACGAGCTTATTTACATCCACTTCCGGTCGAGCGTCGCCCGCGCCAAGCATCTGGGGGACGTTTGGTCCGTAAACATCCATGTCCATAAGGCCGACGCGCGCCCCATTCAGCGCCAGCGCAACTGCGACGTTTACCGCGATAGTGGATTTACCGACGCCGCCTTTGCCCGACGAGACAGCAATAATATTGCGCACACCTTCGACAGAAACCTTATCGCCCAACCCTCGACCCTTCGGTACGTCCGCATCCATCTGGACGTTTACGGCTATCACGCCGGGCAGCGACCCAACTAACTCACGCGCAGCACTCTCCATCTCTGACTTCACGGGACATGCTGGTGTGGTCAGTACGATGCGGAACGAAACCTCTCCATTGTGAATCTGCAAGTCTCGAATGAACCCAAGCGTGACAATGTCTTTGTGCAGATCAGGATCCTTGATCTGGCGCAATGCCGCAAGCACGGTTTGTTCGGTAACTTCCGACATAGAACTCTTCCAATACCACCTATTTGTCTTGAGCTTTTTGAAGCGTAGCTTATATGATCAGTTTTTGACAAATCAGGGTTGGCTCGCTAGTGTCATACCGAAGGTCAACCAAATCTTCAATTATGTCGAAAGAGGCCTATACCTTAAGTGAAAGCGAATGGCCAGCCGAAGCAATCAGGGACCACTTTTTGCACCCTCGCAACATCGGCGATGTAGAACTGCCTGCGCATAGCGGTTGTGCTGCCTCACTTAGCTGTGGCGCCGCCGTGCGTATCTCCCTCAAGGTCGATCAACGGCAACGAATATCCGAAGTTCGTTTCAAGGCTACAGGATGCAGTGTGCTCGTAGCGGCGGCATCAATACTGACGGAGGACGTAAGGGGGAAGACGACAGGACAAGCTGCAGCTCGTTGGCAAGCGGGGTCGGGCGCTAGAGGGATCATTTCTAAATTTGGAAGTGAGGCTGCTGGCAATGAAGATTGCGCCTTGCTTGCCTGCGAAGCTTTACTTGCCGGAATCAAGCGCTTTAGTGATATCGTTCGAGACGAATGGACGGGCGATGAGGCGTTAGTCTGTACCTGCTTTGGTGTATCAGAAAAGACTATCGAAAACCTGGTGCACCGTGGTTGCTTTCAAAGGGTTGAGGAGGTAACGCGCGCCTGCAACGCTGGAGCCGGCTGCCGCTCGTGCTGGCCTTTAATCCAAGACATTCTCGACCAGCCAAACCTCGCAAAGCCTAGCAATGCAAGGCCGTAAAATTGGGGCGACTTGTGCCGGCGCTTCTTCTATTAACCAGTTACCATTTATATTTAGGACCAGGTGATCTATCTCGACAACAACGCCACTACGCAGGTCGCGCCGGAAGTCTTTGACGCGATGCAGCCTTACTTAACTGTCCGATACGGCAACCCTTCGTCTGCGCATGCACTCGGGCGTCAGATGAAAGCTGCGATCGAGCGCTCTCGAGAGCAGGTAGCACGTTTGCTCGGCGCCAGGGACACTGCGGAGATCGTCTTTACTTCCTGCGGTTCTGAATCTGATAACTGGGCGATCCGCGGAGTGCTCGAGGCAAGCCCGGAGAAGAAGCACATTGTGACCACACTAGTGGAGCATGAGGCAGTAAGAAACCTCTGCCTCCACCTGGAGCGACAGGGCTATGAGATTACGTGGCTCGAGGTTGATCGCGAGGGCGAACTTGATCTCAAAAATCTGCGGGCCGCACTTCGCCCGGATACAGCACTGGTTTCAATAATGCTTGCCAACAATGAAACCGGAGTATTGTTTCCCATCCCCGATGTTAGCCGCATCGTGCGTGATAGCTCGGAGGCACTGTTACATGTCGACGGCGTCCAGGCCGTAGGGAAGATTCCGATCGACTTAGAGGAGTTGGGGGTAGATCTATTTGCGCTGTCAGGCCACAAGTTGCATGCTCCACAAGGCGTCGGCGCGCTCTATATCAGAGCCGGTGTAAAGTTACCGTCCTTCCTGATAGGTGGAGGTCAGGAGAGTGGCCGGCGGGCCGGCACGTCGGCCGTTGCCAACATTGTGGGGTTGGGCGCTGCCTGCGAACTGGCTCAAGACCCCGAATTGCATAGCCGCATTCAAAAATTGCGGGACCGGTTGGAGGATGAGATCCTGAGGCTCATCCCCAACGCGACTTTAAATGGTCCGGCTGAACGCGCAAAGCGGTTGCCCAACACCGCTAACATCTCCTTTGAATATGTCGAAGGCGAGAACATTCTGAAGCAGCTTGATGAGGTGGGAATTTGCGTCTCCACTGGCTCGGCCTGCCACTCAACTACCCGCGAGTCGTCCCCCACACTTCGGGCGATGAACGTGCCTTACACAAGGGCTCAGGGTTCTATTCGTTTTTCCCTTGGCCGTTACAACACTGCTGAAGACATCGACACTACTTTAACCGTGCTACCGGACATTGTTGCGCGGCTGGCAGAGATGTCGCCTTACGATGAAGAATTGCGTGTTCTCTACAATTCCCGTGGCGCGGCGTAGACTATTATCCGCCTTTGCGCTTTTGACGGGCTTTGGTTTGTTGGTAGAATTCTCTGTGGATAGGGATGTTTCACCAAACTAAGTTGCCACCTCCGGAGTACTCATCAACATGTCTCCCAAACAAGACCCCTCAGATGGCTCTCGCACGCTGAAGCCCGAAGGCTTCCGCCGAGCGCGCGAGGACAGCGTCAGGCAAATGAACACCGAGGACTTTGTTTGTATTGCGCCATCGACCCCGCTTGCCCAGGCTATTGAACTTATGAAGAAGGATGAGGGTGGTTGCGCAATCGTATGCGACGAAGACGGTCGTGTCCTTGGCATCTTTACCGAACGCGATCTTCTTACCAGAATTGTGGGTGAGCCAGTGGATCTAAACGCGCCGGTAAGCAAGTGGATGTCGCCGGTGGTTGCAACTCTGACTCCGGAGGCCACCATAGGCGATGCTGTGGCTGTTATGAACGAAAAGAGTTACCGGAATATTCCACTGGTGAAGGACGGGAAACTCGTCGGGTCAATATCTGTGTTCGACGTCATCACCTATCTTGCGGAGAGTTATCCCAAGGCGACGATGAATTTGCCGCCGAATACGGAGCAGATAATGGACAGCACGGATGGCGGATGAACTCAATGCCGTTTCATTCGCGACGGAACTTCTTCCTATTCGGCATCAAAGAGATTTCGTAAGCCGCAAGCAGACAACATTTATCGAGAGGCTATAATCGAACAATCATGAGCACTGTTATCGCACGACCGGTCCAACATCTGGAAAAAGAACTCCAGGAAGTAGAAACCGTAACCATCCGCTTCGCCGGAGACTCCGGCGATGGCATGCAGTTAACGGGCACACAGTTTACCAATACCTCAGCAGTCGTGGGCAACGACATCTCCACACTGCCTGACTTTCCCGCGGAGATTCGTGCGCCGGCAGGAAGCTTGCCGGGAGTTAGTGGCTTTCAGTTGAATTTCTCCAGCCACGACATTAAGACGCCAGGCGACCAGCCGAACGTACTCGTGGCCATGAACCCAGCCGCACTTAGAGTCAATCTCCCGGATCTGGAGGATGGTGGCTCAATCATTATCAATACCGATAGTTTCACTCCGGAGAATTTAAAGTACGCAAACTATGGCTCGAATCCTTTGGAGGATGGCTCCCTGGCTGGTTTCCGAGTGCACAAGCTGCCAATCACGACGCTTAATATGAACGCGCTCAAAGGTAATGTGGAGCTTTCGCGTAAAGAGATCGATCGGTGCAAAAACTTCTTTGCCCTGGGCGTGCTTTACTGGCTCTATGATCGGCCGATGGAGAACACGCTGACCTGGATTCACAGCAAGTTCGCGAAAAATCCAGAGGTCGGAAAGGCGAATGAGATTGCCTTAAAGACGGGTTACAACTTTGCTGACACCACAGAAGTTTTTACCACGCATTACACGGTAAAAAAGGCAAAGATTACCCCGGGAAAATATCGCAAGATTACGGGAAATGAAGCGACCGCAATCGGTTTCGTCGCTGCCTCACAGCTTGCCGGCATACCACTTTTTTATGGCTCTTATCCCATCACGCCGGCCTCTGACATACTTCACGAACTTGCGCGTCATAAGAATTTTGGCGTCAAGACGTTTCAAGCAGAAGATGAGATCGCCGCGGTGTGCTCAGCTATCGGTGCCAGCTTTGCCGGCCAGATTGGTTTGACCGGTACTTCTGGTCCTGGTGTTGCACTCAAACAGGAGGCAATTGGTTTGGCGGTAATGACCGAACTGCCGCTGGTGATAGTCAACGTGCAGCGTGGCGGTCCCTCAACAGGATTGCCGACCAAGACTGAGCAGGCCGATCTCTTTCAAGCGGTTTGGGGCCGCAACGGTGAATCTCCCGTGATAGTGGTTGCACCGGCGACACCGGCCGACTGTTTCCAGATGGCCATTGAGGCAGTGAGGCTCGCATTCAAATACATGTGCCCGGTTTTCTATCTCTCTGATGGTTATCTGGCGAACGGTGCTGAGCCCTGGGCAATTCCAGAGTTGGCCAACCTTCCTAAAATTGAAGTGAAGTTTGCCACCGATCCCACGAACTTTCTGCCTTACGCGCGCGAACCCGAATCACTGTCACGGCCTTATGCAATTCCGGGAACGCCAGGCCTTGAACACCGCATCGGCGGCCTCGAAAAGCAACACATCACGGGAAACGTCAATTATGACCCCGAGAATCATCATCTGATGGTGCGCTTGCGCCAGGAAAAGATCGATCGTGCTGTGAACGATATACCACCTGTTGAAGTTTACGGCGAAGACTCGGGCAAGGTGTTGGTTCTGGGGTGGGGTTCCACGTATGGGTCGATAAGTTCGGCAGTAGAACGGTTGCAGCGAGAAGGCAAGAGTGTTTCCGCTGTTCACCTGCGGTACCTTAATCCTTTTCCAAAGAATCTCGGACAGGTGCTCGCGCGGTTCGAAAATGTGATTGTGCCCGAGATGAACCTGGGCCAACTTTGTACCATGGTGCGAGCGAAGTTTCTGGTTGACGCCGTCCCCTTTTCCAAGGTTAAAGGCCGGCCATTTCAGATTCGCGAGATTGTCCGGAAGGTCGAGGAGTATTTGTGAGTCTCACCACAGCAAATCCTGTTACCGCGGACCAGTTGCTGGCCATGCCAGACGACGGCTTTCGTTATGAGCTTGTGAAGGGAGAATTGATCCGCATGTCACCCACCGGACATGAACACGGGATCGTCGCAATGGAAATTGCGGGCCCACTTCATGCATACGTAAAAAAGAAACGGCTTGGTCGCGTCTATGCCGCGGAAACGGGTTTTCTTCTCAGCAAAGATCCTGACACTGTGCGCGCTCCTGATGCGGCTTTTGTTAAGCGGGAGCGAATAAGAAGAGCTGGCCCGGTTAAGGGGTATTGGATAGGAGCGCCCAATTTAGCAATTGAGGTTGAGAGCCCTGGGGACACGGCGGCGGAACTCTATGGAAAGGTGGTTGAATGGCTCGCAGCAGGAGCGCTCATGGTCTGGGTTGTGAGTCCAAAACAGCGAACAGTGAGTGTCTATCGTTCGCCTACGGACGTTTCGATCTTGACAGACAAAGACACTCTCGACGGCGCTGACGTGGTTCCGGGCTTTCAGATATCGGTAGGAGAAATATTTGGCGCCTAACATCGTATTCTAACAGTAATTGGGAGAAATAATGAGCACAAGTGGAAATGGTCATAGTGGCAACGGAAGTAAACCAGTAGCTGAAGCCGTGTCGGCCGACAGTGAGGTTGGATCAGCTGTATCCGGAAAGATCGCCCCACCGCCAGGCCAATTGAAGAAGGCCGATTTTGTTTCAGACCAGGAAGTGCGTTGGTGTCCGGGATGCGGCGATTACGCCATTCTTAACAATGTGCAGAAGGTGATGCCTGAACTCGGAATCCCGCGCGAGAAGATTGTTTTCGTTTCCGGCATCGGTTGCTCTTCTCGCTTTCCCTATTACATGAACACCTACGGCTTTCACAGTATTCATGGCCGCGCACCGGCAGTAGCGACGGGTATTAAGTGTGCGAATCCGGAACTGAGCGTTTGGGTGATAACCGGAGATGGCGACGCACTGTCAATCGGCGGCAACCACTTCATTCACGCCATTCGACGCAACCTGGACCTTAACTACATCCTGTTCAACAATCGCATCTACGGACTGACTAAAGGACAGTACAGCCCTACCTCGGAGTTTGGTAAGAAAACGAAGTCAACGCCTCTCGGCACTATCGACTATCCAATCAACCCTCTCTCACTCGCAATCGCCAGCGAATCTACTTTCGTGGGGCGGGCGATCGACATCGATGTGAAACATCTTGGTACTGTAATCGAGGCGGCGGCGAAACATAAAGGCATTTCGTTTATCGAGGTCTACCAGAATTGCAACATCTTCAATGATGGCGCCTTCGACTCGTTTGCCGAACGCAGTGTTCGATCGGAGCGGGTCCTCTATCTGGAACATGGCAAACCCATGATCTTCGGCAAGGATCGCAACCGTGGCATTCGTATGAAGGGTGCGCATCCTGAGGTCGTGACTATAGGCGAGAATGGCGTCACAGAGAACGACTTGCTCGTTCACGATATCTATTTGAAAGATCCTTCCGTCGCCTTCATGCTGGCACGCATGGAACACCCCGACTTTCCTCAGCCAGTGGGGATCTTCCGAGCGGTCGAGCGCGCCACCTATGAGGAGATGATGGTAGACCAGATCACGACAGCGGTCGCGAAAAGCGGTCCGGGCAACCTGGACAAGCTAATTAATAGTGGCGACACCTGGGTCGTAGAATCGTAAACCCTCGCCCTTCACGATTTACGATTTACCGGAAAATGCAAGGTCGCCAGGCGCGACGATTGCCAGAAGACTCACCAGTAGCAAAGCAGCAGCTTGTCTCATGTTTGCCTCGGTAGAAAAACCGGAAACCAGATCTCGGGCAAGAACTTGGTGCCGGCAGCGGGTTGGCTATACAATGCCTGCGCCCGTTAAAATTGACGAAATTTCGAAACCAAAATGATTTGTCCTTCCTGTGGTCAAGAGAATATTGAAGGCACCGATCGTTGTGAAAACTGCCTTGCCCCGTTTCGCGATCTCGATGTCCCGCGTGCCGACGCCGCCGAAGGCCTTGCACGTTCCGTAATGGAAGACCGGCTCAGTCTTCTCGAGCAAGAAGAAACTGTCGCCGTGGAGCCAGACACTCCAGTTTATGAGGTTGTACAACGCATGAGGGCCGCGCGTTCTGGATGTGCTCTCGTGGTTGAAGCTGGAAAGTTGGCAGGAATTTTTACAGAGCATGATGTGCTACGGCGGATGACGGGCACCAATGCGGCGACTAAGACTACAGCCGTGATGGAACTGATGAGTCCCGACCCTGAATTGCTACGCGATAACGACTCAGTGGCCACCGCGCTCAATAAGATGTATCTTGGCCGCTATCGCCATATCCCCGTTCTCAAGGGCGATGGGAGCTATCGTGTCACTTCTATCAAGAGCGTGCTGAAATATATCGCCGGTGAAGATTGGTAAGCGGCTCCGCCGGCTTTTGCTCGGTTTTCCCACCTGCCTGAGCGGTTCGATCTCGTCGAACTGGATTCAGGTTGCCCCGTCGCGATCGCCGGATTCTACCGACACATTAGAAGTAGCTCTCGGGCTGTGACTGCTGGAACTGCGCGCCAGAGACCACTTTAAAGTCAGTGGTGTAGCCAGCGTAGTTATGATGACCATTATCACTACGACTCCGAAGGTCGCAGGTGAGATAACGCGCTCATAACCTCCATTTGCTGCCGGCAACAACAGAGTGGTGCCAATGCTCGCAAAAATGAGGCCCACTTCACCACGTGGCACCATTCCCAACCCTACCGCCAGCCGGTTCACTCCACGTTCCAGCACGCCGAGAGCACAGACCTGTTTTCCAACCACTGCTGCCAACGTTAATAGGAACGCGAAACCTAGTAAATTCAGTTGCGCAAAATATCTCAGGTCGACCTTAAGACCCATCAACACAAAGAATATGGGTACCAGAACCGCACTAACGGGCTGGAGCAGTTCGCGAAGGTCCCGTTCCTTTCGTGCGCGAACCGGCTTGTAGTGCACCTCGTCGAGCACCAGACCCGCGGCGAAAGCACCGACAATAGGCGCCAGGCCCATTTTGGCCGCGGCCCACGAAAGCAACAGACAGAGGGAGAGCGCGAGGGTTAGCAGCACACCTCGGGTTTCCAGGTGTCCGGCCCGCCGGAGAATTTGAGGAACCACAAAGTGACCAATAGCTACCGAGCCGATGAGAAAGAGCACGGCCTTGGTTGCAATCATACCGATTTCCAGTGACGACAAGTCTCCCCCGCTGTTGGCAGCTCGAATTGCTCCGGCCACCAGCGCCAGGATCAGCAGTCCCAGCACATCATCGATTACAGCCGCACCCAGTATGATGCGGGCTTCGCGAGTTCTCAGTTTCCCGAGGTCTTTGAAAACCCGTGCTGTAATACCCACGCTGGTCGCGCAGAGAATGGCGCCAATGAAGATGTGTTCGAGTCGAGCCCCGTAAGGGTTGAAGTAAGCAGAGACCGCCCAACCCAAAAAGAATGGCGCAATCACGCCCAGCACAGCAACAAGCATGGCAGAACGGCCGACTTCCATCATCTCTCGTAAATCGGATTCAAGACCAACCTCAAAGAGCAGGATGATCACTCCAAGTTCAGCCAGTGCGGCAATGACGTCGTTGTCCTTCAATATTTCGGCGCCGCTGAAACCAACGAGGATCAAATTGCCGACAGCAATCCCGCCTAATAACTCTCCAAGCACGGCAGATTGGCCGATTCGCTCAAAAAATTCTCCGCCGAGTTTCGCCACTACCAGCATTGCGGCAATCCCTATCAATGTTGCTGGCTCGAGGCCGGCAGCAGTACTGGCAAGGCTTGGTTGATAGGTCTCGGCAGCCGCGAGGAGGAACAGCAGTCCGGCGAGAATGCCCCCGAATGTGACGAGTCGACGTTGCATTTTCCTATTGTCTCTTCGCCATTATTATGTCACACGACTTCGGCCCCGGCGGATGCCGAGTGGCAATTCTGGCAGCTTTTCGGCGACTTTACAGGCGATTTCGGTGATCCTGGTGCGTGACCGGGCCGTGGCATCCGGGACCAAACCGGGTTGTCTTGAGGTACTTTTGGCCCTCGCAAGGTTGCCTCCCGGAGTGTGGGTCACTATAATGCGCCAATTCTCGGGCGCCAAGCTTCTGGCAGTGAACCAGGCGCCAATCCTTAGGCCCGGAAGAGCACGAATGGCAACTCCTAACAGTTGGAAGCAAGGCCGGCGAATTGCGCGTTTCGGCTCCGCAGGCACGCCTGAAACTCCACTGCGCACCCTGGCCGTCGCCTTGACTCAGGCCGCGCGCTCCGCTCTTGCTGAACCTTACATGTTAACCATTGAGCACCGGTCAATCCGGCTCAAGCGGTTACCCCGAGCGTTGGATGGATTTCGCATCGTTCAACTTTCAGACGTCCACCATAGTTCTTTTACAAGCCGCGATCAGATAAATCGTGCTGTGGAAACCGCCAACCGGCTACAGCCGGATATTGTGGCTCTCACCGGCGATTACATATCGAAGGAACGTGAATATGCGGCACCCTGCGCCGAATTGCTCGGACGGCTGAGTGCGCGCTATGGCGTTTACGCCGTGCTCGGTAATCATGACCATTGGACTGATGCTGCCTTGATAACTGATCTGTTTCGGGCCGAACGTATAACTGTGCTGGTTAATGAAGGGATGCGTTTCGAGCAACGTGGCGCCGCGTTCTGGCTTGCGGGAGTTGATGACACCATGGTGGGCTTGGAAGATCTGCCGTTGGCGCTTGCCGGATCGCGCGAAGATGAGATGAAGCTCTTACTCGCCCACAATCCAATCATCCTGCGCCGCGCGGCTCGGGCCGGGGTCGATCTTGTGCTTAGCGGGCACACTCACGGTGGACAGGTGAAGCTGCGTTCCGAAAACAATGGTTCGGGCAGACCTCGACGCCGCCTGCTGAGGGGACTTGCCCATCAGGGTGAGACGCAGATCTACGTTACTCGCGGACTGGGAACGGTTATTCTTCCTATAAGATACGGCTGCCCGCCAGAAGTTTCACTGCTAGAGCTGCGATGCCGGCCTTGACATCCGCCGCCGCGCCGGCGAAACAATCCACGCATCTGAACATCAACCCTAACGCTGGCTCTGAACCGCAGTTGACGTCCTCCAGGATCATTACCGTTCCTAATATGCTCACCGTCTTCCGGATGGTGCTCATTCCGGTGTTTGTCACCTTTCTCCTCTACCAAAGATTCGTGTGGGCACTCGTGGTATTCCTGTTGGCGGGAGTCACTGACGGCCTTGATGGGCTGCTCGCGCGCCGCTTCGATCAACGCTCCCAGCTCGGCACTATTTTGGATCCGATCGCCGACAAGCTGATGCTTGTAACTGCGTTTGTGGTGCTATCGCTCCGGAGCGTTTTCCCCCAGCCGGTGCCTAATCATCTGCCGATCCCCTTTTGGGTGACAGTGGCTGTGATTAGCCGAGATGTCTTCATAGTAGTCGGCGCCGCCGCCATCAATGTGACGACTGGATTCCGTGGTTTTCGGCCGTCGTGGCTGGGAAAACTCAGCACCACCATTCAAATCATAAGCATTGCCGCAATCATCTTCGCGGCCAGCGTGCCCTACGGCACGGGTTACTATCTTCCTACCATTTACACAACGGTCTTCTCTTTCGCGCTGCTCTCCGGCCTGCACTACATCTTCTTTGCTTCCAAGTTGCTCAATGAAGACCGGGCTCACACCGGCGAAGAACCGCAAAAAGAGCTTTAGTCGTGGCAACTTACAGCCTCATTCCAGCCACTAAATAAAAGTTGACAAAGACACACTCAGATATTATATTAATCGCTGATTAAACTAGGGTCTTGGGCAATATCAGGCTGGAAATTTTCGGAGGGCGGGCAGGCCATTGCCAAGGCCAGGCCGCTTCAATCAATTTTGGAGACTAGAGACAAATGAGCAAGATTATTGGTATTGATTTGGGAACCACCAATTCCGTAGTTGCGGTTATGGAAGGTGGCGAGCCCACTGTAATCACCAACTCGGAGGGCGGTCGTACCACTCCGTCGGTGGTGGCATTTACGAAGGACGGGAGCCGGTTGGTTGGGCAGGTAGCTAAACGCCAGGCCGTCACGAATCCGGAGAATACTGTCTATTCAATCAAACGCTTTATGGGACGGCGCTATAACGAAGTCACGGAGGAGATTAAGCAGGTCCCTTACAAAGTTCAAAGTGCCTCGAATGGTGACGTGCGCATACTCGCCGGAGGTAAGGAGTGGAGCCCACCGGAAATCTCGGCGATCATCCTTCAGAAGATGAAGCAGTCGGCCGAAGACTACCTGGGTCAAAAAGTCGAGAAGGCGGTCATTACCGTCCCGGCGTATTTCAACGACTCGCAACGTCAGGCAACCAAGGATGCTGGCAAGATTGCTGGCCTCGAGGTAATGCGTATTGTTAACGAACCGACCGCTGCTGCGTTGGCTTACGGACTTGATAAGAAGAAGGACGAAACCATCGCCGTATTCGATTTTGGCGGCGGCACGTTCGACATCTCCATCCTTGAAGTCGGTGAGGGCGTGGTTGAGGTTAAGTCGACCAATGGTGACACACACCTCGGCGGCGACGACATCGACGAACGCTTGATCGAATGGATCATTGAGGAGTTTAAGCGAGATCAGGGCATTGATCTCTCAAATGACAAAATGGCTTTGCAGCGACTGAAAGAAGCGGCGGAAAAAGCCAAGATCGAGCTCTCCAGCACCATGGAGACGGAGATCAATCTCCCATTCGTTACAGCTGATCAGTCTGGTCCGAAACACCTGGCAATGAAATTGACCCGGGCCAAATTCGAGCAGTTGGCTGAGCCGATTTTGCACCGGCTCCGCCCACCCGTGGAGCAGGCCCTCAAAGATGCCGGCGTGGATTCAAAGAAGATCGACGAAGTGGTCCTGGTTGGCGGCTCAACGCGCATACCGAAAGTGCAACAGATGGTGCGCGATATGTTTGGCAAGGAGCCGAACAAGAGCGTCAACCCTGATGAGGTGGTGGCTATCGGCGCTGCTGTGCAGGCAGGTGTGTTGTCTGGCGAGAAGACTGACATTCTGCTGCTTGATGTAACGCCTCTCAGCCTGGGCATCGAAACGCTGGGTGGCGTCTTTACGAAGCTAATTGAGCGCAACACGACCATCCCCACGCGTAAATCTGAGATCTTTTCGACCGCCTCTGATAATCAGACCTCCGTAGAGGTACATGTGCTCCAGGGCGAGCGACCAATGGCTACTGACAATCGTACCCTCGGTAAGTTTCATCTCGTCGGTATTCCACCAGCGCCGCGCGGCATGCCACAAATCGAGGTCGCATTTGACATCGACGCCAACGGTATCGTGAATGTTTCGGCAAAAGACATGGGCACCGGACGGGAACAGAAGATCACGATCACCGCGTCTTCTGGTTTGGCGAAAGAGGAGATTGACAAGATGATGAGGGATGCCGAATCGCATGCCTCAGATGACGCCCGCAAACGCGAGGAGATTGAAGCCCGCAACCGGCTTGACGGTCTTACCTATCAGATGGAGAAAACGCTCAGTGACAATCGCGAGAAAGTAGGAGCCGTAGCGTCTGAAGTCGAATCAGCGATTGCCGACGCCAAGAAAGCTTTGCAGGAAGGCGGAGTTGAAAAGCTGAACGAAGCCTTCAATCGCTTGCAAAGTGCCTCCCATAAGCTTGCCGAGGCGCTGTATCAACAGACAGGCGCTTCGGGTGGAGAGCCGGCGGCTGCAGCTGACCAGGCCTCGGCTGCGGGAGCTGCTTCTTCTGGTGGCACAGGCGAAGACAACGTTATAGATGCGGAATACGTCGACGTGGACGAAAACAAGTAACCGATACGCTAGCCGATTGCCAGATTTGGATTGCCGATTGGTCGTAGCCCTAAGACTTTGTGGTAATGCTGCAAGGTGAGAGGCCGCGATCAGTCGGCATTCGCCATGGGAGGGCAGTAAATAGCAGGAATGGCCAAGCAAGATTATTATGAAGTGCTGGGCGTCAAGCGCGATGCGAAGCCCGAAGAGATCAAAAAGGCTTATCGGCGGCTGGCGAGGAAATATCATCCGGATGTCAATCCCGGTGATAAGAGTGCCGAAGAGCGCTTTAAAAGAACTACCGAAGCCCATGACGTACTTTCGGATCCCAAGAAGCGAGCGGTTTATGACCGCTTCGGTCAATACTCCGACAATCTTGCTGATGCCGCCGCCCGTGGAGCTGGCCCAAGCACAGGGCGTGCGGCTCCCGGGTTTGATTTCAGTGGCTTCGATTGGGGTACAAGTACTACATCGGGCGGTGGAACCAGCTTTCGCGATATTTTTGCGGATCTCTTTGGCGGCGGCGCTGCAAAAGAGCGTGAACCTCCACGCCCCCAGCCTCGCCGTGGCGCCGACATTGAAATGCCCCTCGCGCTGTCGTTTGAAGACGCTATTAAGGGATTGACCGCCAATATCACTGTCAATCGCTCTGAGCAGTGTTCCCGTTGCAACGGTGCTGGAGACATTGGCGGTCCCGTCATGGTTTGTCCTACGTGCAAAGGCTCAGGTCAGGTGCAGCGCGCGGGTGGTCGACTGCGTTTCTCGCAGGAGTGCCCCGACTGTGGGGGCACCGGTCGACGACGTTCACCTTGTTCATTGTGCAAGGGCGCAGGCACAGTTCCCAAGGTCGAGACTGTGAAGGTGCGGATTCCCGCAGGTGTCGAGACTGGCTCGCGCGTTCGAATTCCCGGCAAAGGCGAAGGCGGCCGTTTGGGGGCGCCTCCCGGAGATTTGCACATCATCACGAACGTCGGCACGCACAAGTACTTCACGCGCAAAGGTGACAATATCTATGTGACTGTTCCTGTAACAGTTCCCGAGGCGGCGTTGGGCGCCAAGATTAAGGTGCCGACAGTGGAAGGCAAGGCGCAGTTGCGGATACCGCCGGGGACCCAATCAGGGCAGAAGTTTCGTCTGCGGCAGCGGGGTGCTCCATCGCTCAGAAACCCCGGTGCCCGTGGCGATCAGTTTGTGGAAGTTCAGGTTACTTTGCCGCCTGTGATTTCCGAAGAAACAAAGGAACTGTTGCGGCAGTATTCGCGGATAAACGCCGAGAACCCGAGAGTGCAGATGGGTTTGGATTAGTAGATAGGTGAAGCAATAGTAAACAAATAATTGATGCCATCGAAAACGGCGTTTCTATTCACGATTTACAATTTACTATTTACTGTCTTATGAAACGGAAGGCCAAAACATACACTATCAGTGCCGTTGCGGACCAATATGGTATTCATCCGCAGACGTTAAGGCTGTATGAACGCGAGGGTCTGTTGAAGCCATCGCGCTCGGAAGGCAATACGCGCCTTTACACCGACACCGACCTGGAACGGCTGGAACTGATCCTTTCGCTCACGCGGGATCTGGGCGTAAATCTGGCTGGCGTCGAAATCATATTGAATATGCGGGAAAAAATGGACGCCATGCAACACGAATTTGAGCGCTTCTTTCAGTACCTGCAGTCGCATACTGAGGAGTTCACCAGTTTTATGGAACCGGAAACCGAACAGACAGACGCGCTTGTTCCCTTCAGCCGTGCCGCGGCTCTGCGCCGCCGTGCTACCCGCAGCTAGAATCTCCCAAAAATTACTTGTTTGGATCGCAGCTGGCGTGATAGAGTCCGCTCCCGATCAACCACAGTCTGTCGCCGACTTCCTCACATGCGTAAGGTAATCGCGATCCAAAGGTAGCTCGGCCAGGCACTCATTACTCACCCGGCGATCCTATCTCCTCGCAACCTCGCCAGGGTCGGTTACTTCAGGAGAACGCAAATGAATAGATCCGCCTCACCCGTTCGAATCCTCCACAGTCTTCAGTGTATCTGCCTTCTAGCCACGTTCAGCTTATACGTCCCCGAGGTAAGGGCCCAGGATCTCGACAACGGCACCGTCTCGGGCCGGGTGTTGGACCAAAATGGCGCCGCAATTCCTGGTGCGATGGTAAGCGTCGTTTTTCTAAGAACCCTCGCGCGGCATGACAACGCCAGTGATGGCGCAGGACGCTACCGGTTTATTCAGTTGGAACCTGGTTCATACGAGCTAATTGTGTCATCACCAGGGTTCGCTACAGCACTTCGGCAAGCACTGAATCTACAAGCCGGTCAAAATCTAGCGCTTGACATCACGTTGTATCCGGCCGGCGTAGAGGTAGATCCAGTGACAGTGACACAAGCAGATGTCCCACCGGTGGACACAACCCGAACAGTGACCGGTGGAAACATTAGTAGCCGTGAAATTGAGACGCTGCCGAATGTCACACGTTCGCTTCTCGATCTACTGTTTACGCTGCCGGGGGTCACCGAGGAGCCCCTCTCGACGCGAGATCTTGCCGAAGAGCGGGGTGCCAGCGCGGCGACACCGGAAGAAGCTGGCATCTTCGCACTTTCAGGTGGACCAGCCTATTCCAATAATCTGACTATCGATGGTTTGGACAATAACGATGATCGAGCTGCCAGAGAAAGATTTCTCCCCTCCATTGAGGCTGTCGAGGAGGTACAGGTCATCACTAATCAATTCTCAGCCGAATATGGCCGGGCGTCAGGTGGCCGGATTAACTTTCGCACGCGCGCGGGCTCCAAGAGTTTGCGTGGCAGAGCTTTCTACCTGTTCCGAGACGAAGCGCTAAATGCAAATACCTTCCGTAACAATTCTCTGGGCCTCAACAGATTGCCGCTGCAGGAACACAATTTCGGTTTTACGCTGGGTGGCCCGCTCAGATTTCTCGGATGCAGAAATCGGTGCCGGACTTTCTTCTTTATCGCTTATGAGCGCGGCAAGCAGTTGGATAGTGCGCTCATTGATACTCTTGTGCCCGCTGAACAAAGCAGCCTTTTTCGTCTCCCGCCGCCGACCAACTTCAAGGCCTTGCGCAGAGAAGATGCGAGTCAGCCGGCCCTAAGCGCTGACATTGCTCCCTACATTTCCTCGGTTAGCACGCCGCTGATGAATCAAGCTACCACTGCTCGAATTGACCACCAGTTTACTGAAATGCATAACGCGTCTTCGGTATATCAGTCAGGTCGTTCAAGAAATCTGCGAATGTTTGAGGGTGGTAACCGGCTGGCCGAAGCGCTGCAAGCGAGGACGCGGGATTCAGACTCGCTCTCCTTTACAGACAATCTCGTCTTTGCGGCAGGCGGGGTAAATCAAGCTCGAATGCAGTTTTCGCGGCTGCAGCCAGGCGTTGTGGCACGTGCAAGTGGTCCGGTAGTACTGATAACTATCAATGACCCGCTTGAGACGGATGATCCTGCACGACGTTCCGGCACTTTGGTCGCTGGTTCTTCCACGGCAGGAGGAACAGACCGCCGGGAGACTCGTTTTCAATTTCAGGACGTTCTGGCCTCCAGTGCCGGCTCTCATTCTATAAAATCGGGGTTTGATCTGCAGCGAATCGACTCTATATATATCGATCTCACCGACGCATCCGGCACGTTCACTTTTGCCAGCGCCGGAGATTTTCTGGCCGGCATACCCAGCCGTTTCAGACAGAATTACCAGACCCAATCACAACAACGAAATATCTATCTAGGCCTGTTCGTGCAGGACGAATGGCGGCCAACTTCCAATCTAGTGTTGAGCTATGGGCTGCGTTACGAGAAGGAGAGCATACTCAGAGACAAGAATAATTTTGGTCCCCGTCTCTCGCTTGCTTACGATCCGTTTAAATCAGGCAAGATGGCTCTGAGGTTTGGAGTGGGAGTCTTCTACAATCGCGTCTTGCTCAGGACAATTGACGATTTCACGCTTGGAACTCGTAAACTTTTCTTCGATACAAACGCGTTGCGAAATTCTGTTACGGGCCGCATCTTCAGCGCTGACGAGCGACGCGCTTTTATTGCCGCCAACCTGCGTTTTCCGGAAACTCTCGAGGCGACTTCACCGCTGGTACGTGATTTTGCGCTGCTCGATACAGGCTTTTCCCGGCGGCTCGATCCGAGCCTACGCATTCCCGAGAGCTACCAGCTAAATCTGGGAATGGAACGCGAGCTCGGAGCCAACATCGTCATCGAAACAAACTACACGTTTAGTCGAGGCCTTCACCTCTGGCGGGAATTTAACGCCAACGCTCCCGCTTTACCCACAGGCTACAACAGTTTTTCAGCTTATCTGTCTTCTCGCGATTTCGCCAACTTCCGCAATGGCCCACTCGGCTTGCGACCCTTATACAATGGAGCAAACGCCGGCGAGCTGGTTAGATTTGTCGTCAGCCCGTCCGATCCCTTAACCCCGAATGCGATTGAGCGGATTGCGGAATTCGGCGTACCCATCTCGGTCTTCAACCTCAACAGTTTTACATCCGCGACTGTGGTTGAGGTTGTTCTTGCTGCAATTAGTAATCTGAGGCCGGATCCCTCTCGCAGCGAAGTTGAGCAACTGATCTCGGTTGGCAACAGTTCTTATCACGCACTTACAGTCAATCTCCAAAAGCGTTTCCAAAACAGCGAGCATAGACTGCGATTCACTCTGCGCGGAGCTTATACGCTTTCTCGACTACTTGATGATGGGATAGTCAACACCTCCGATGCCCTGCACCCGGGCGACTTTCGTGGCGAAAGGGCTCGCAGTCTACTCGATCGAGGACATCGCTTTGTTTTTTCCGGCACGTTCGATCTACCAGGATATCTGGGAGGGTTCATTGTCGCCCCGATTTTGCGTCTCGCATCAGGAGCGCCCTTCAATATCTCGCTTGGTGGAATCGACCGGAATCTCGACGACGTGGGAAATGATCGACCTGTTTATACAGGTGATGTGAAGCTCCTGCATTGGCGACGACCCGGGGAGGCAATAGAACCAACACTTCTGAATTTCTTCGCGCTCCCAACGATTGGTGAAAGCGGGAACCTGCCTCGTAACGCCGGTCACGGTCCAGGCGTATTTATGCTTGACCTGAATGTCAGCCGCGAATTTCGCCTGGGGCGACGTTCTCGACTACGGGCATCCATGGAGTTTGACAACGTGTTGAACAAAACTGTCTTCAGCTTTGGCAGTGAGTTCATCAACTTTAACGCCTTGGCGCCGGCCGCCACCGCCGAACAACGGCAGTCGTTTCTCGACTCTTTTCTGGTTACAACACGCACACTGCGCCACCGACAGATTCGTCTAGGGCTGCGTTTGGATTTTTAGTTTGTAAGGGCGGCAC
>DATEUF010000159.1:0-2767 GCA_035283325.1 Pyrinomonadaceae bacterium
TTGCTTGTCGGTTCTATCGGCTCCGGCAAGACGACGACCGGCATGGCGCTGCTCGACGCCGGATGGAAGCTGCTGTCGAACGATTCGCCGATCGTCACGGCGTCGGCAGAAATCCTGAGTTATCCCGGCCTGCTGGCGGCGTACCCGGACACCTTCGCGCGCTTTGAGACGACGGTGTCGCTGTTACATACCATACCCGAATCCGAAGGCCGCAAGAAGCTCACGGTCGCCGCCGAGAGCATCTGGCCGGATGTGTGGATCGAGCGTGCTCCCGCCCGTGCGATCTTTTTTCCGCAGGTCGAGCTGCGCGCCGATCACGCCGTCGAACCCATCAGCCCGCCTGAAGCCTTACGCCGCCTCTTGCCTCACGCGGTCGAGCAATGGGATCGCGAGATGATCCCGGAGCACCTGCGCGTGCTGAGACTGCTAGTCGCATCCGCGCCGGCTTACATGCTCCGCCTGGGACCCGATGTGAATGTCATTCCTGTGCTCCTGGCTGACGTGCTTTCTGGCTAGTACATTATCACGCCACTTCGTCTAAAGTCGAAGCGACAGTCAGGCGGTAAGCTGTAGGGTTCCACAAAGTCCGCCAACACATCGGACATCTTGACTTGGTCGCTTGGCTCGACGACGATCCGTTTGACCGGAAAGGGGCCCTGTTCTAATTTGCGTTTCAGGCTTGCGAATCGCTTCTGTTTGCGTGGACGCCTTTGTCCTTTCTTCCGCGATGACATTTCCTCGTCCTAGTGAATGCCAGTGTATCCAGGTCAGTGAAATGATACGACCTGACCCCCCGGATTGTCAACCCGGACTTCCTCGATTGGGTGTAACGCAGAGTTTCGGTGAACAACAGGACAACAACGAGTTCAGGATGAAACGAATTCGTTACTTCCCCAATTCGTTGTTGAGTCATAGCGACCCGACGAAACCACAGTGGGTGGTCACGCTGCTGAAGCGCCAGCAGGGCCGATGTTCATATTGCGGATGACGCTTTGGAGTGGGCGATGTGCTGGATGCCGCAGGCGCATCACTGTTGCGAGATGACCCTGGGTGCTTGAGCCTGCGGTTCTGTACGACCACGGCGTCGCACAGAGCCTGCCCTGAGCGCAGCCGAAGGGTTGGAGTCTTTACTGTCCCAACTGGGTAAGGTGCAGTTCAGTTCACGCGCCCGCCGACCAGAACTTGGGCCGCAAATCATCGATTAACCCGCACCTATAGCCAGCCGTCTGTTGAGCAGATCATTAAGTTCGTCGATTCCACTGAATAGATATTTGCCTTCCGACCCCATCAGTTTGTTGATTTCCGAGCAGAGAAATGGATCATGGACAAGATAGCCATCTTTAAAGAGGTGTCGAAGCAGTATAGCCCCACGCACCGCACCCGCCATATCTCCATTGTGCCAGAGTTGAGAGGAAAGCCAGGCAACCAATTCCTTGAGGCACGAAAGTGCCTGTTGGATATTTTGCTCACCAACGTTTCTTTTGCCCTGGATCGACCACTCTCGGATTTCAATGCTGTTAGTTTGATAGTCGGCAGGCATTGTGAACGAATAGATGCCAGTCCTAATACGATGGAGATTCGCTTGGTCGATACTAATCCAGAATTCGAGGACCTGCTTGGCTTTCTCGTAGAAACTATCTTGCAGTATGTCCGATATGGAAAAGTCTAGAATAGGCGCACTGAGAGAATACACATCTCCGCCCTCCCATTCTGTGTTCTTTCCTTGTGTATCAGTTGTTGGTATCAATTCGATTCGCTGCGGGAGCGGAGGCATAGACCAGAGATAAAATCTCGGCGAGGTGTGATAGACACGTATATGGCCGGATGTCTTTTCCACAATGCACAGGAATAATGGAAGCGGATGGGTGATCAGCCAGCGTACCGATTCTTCGCTTCTAAATGTCCAAGATTCCAAAATGCTCTTTACTTGGACAGAAAAGTATGCTCTGGGCCACAGACGTTGGCCTACACGCTCTGTGAGTGTACAGTACAGATCGACTCCACTGTCCTCATGATGGGGAACAGCAAACGCTGTCCCAAATGAAGCGAACACATACTGGGCCAGGTACTCCGACCGGCTGCCCTCGTGCGGGTTTGCTGCAATCGCTCCGATCATGGGGGAATACTTCTCCAAGTGTTTAGAAACGACCTCGTGTGGGCTGCTGCGGCACTAACGCCGGAATTCAGCATGTTGCAGTACACTGGACAAAGGCGAACTCTCGTTTGTCCTCCTGAGTGTCTTCATATCGAAGCATGAAAAGGTCAAGTGTGCTGCGCAACCCCTCGTAGCTGGCTGCTGACGTCTAATCCGCAGCCCCAACCAGTTCAACCGCTTCGGCCGTCGGGCCTTTGTGGGTGATCGGGTTGAATTTCACCAGTCGCTTGACGAGCCAGGCCAGCACGCCTCTGAGCGGCGAGTTGATGATGGTCCGCTTGAGCACGCCTTCCCAGTAATGCTTGAAGTAGCGATGCCGCCAGCGCCAACGCAGCAGCGCATAATACGGCGAGAGAATCCAGTGTCCCTTCGAGCGACCGACGAACAGGATGTCGTTGATCTCGCTCATGACCTGCGCCTCGGCGTCGTCCATCCACGGCGTGTTGGCGCGGTTGAGATCCATATCGCACCAGCCCTCCTGGTTGGCGGGAGGCACGTAACCCTGTTCGAGCGCCTGCGGCCACAGCGGCGTGCCAGGGTAGGGCATGTACACGCATACCGAGCAGCGCGCTTTTTCGTTCATCGCGCAGATCTTCTCGATCAGGTCGAACG